>JBIIJN010000047.1:0-20499 GCA_044233745.1 Crocinitomicaceae bacterium | reverse complement strand
TGATGCCACTGCGGGAACAGCCACCATCACTTTAACGCCATGTTTGTGTGCATAATCGAACTCAGTTCCGGTGTGATAACCTTTGTCGTAAAGTGCAGTAAATTCATTTGTTTTGAGAATAGTTTTGCGCTTGCATCAAGCCCCGATTGGCTACTAGCTCTTGGCGGTGTCTGCTTTTATTCATCCATTTTATGTTTTTTAATATGCAGCGTTAAAGTGCAATCCTCATCCAGATTTTCAAGGTTGTGCAACTCTAATTTCAATGTTTTGTAGTACTTTATTTTGTTGATTTTGAGGACTTCAAATACATGGAATACCCGATTTGAAATTCTGAATAATTATTCATCCAATTTTTAAGTTCATAATTAAGTCTATAGCGCCCGAAAATGTAGTTCTCTCCATTGGTGAGCCAAGCAAAAAGAAGTTCATGTCGCATCAATACGTTATTCATCTTTGAAAGCTCATTTCCCGATAGTGAAAAATACTGGATTTGGTCATTGAGATTATTATGCCATGTAAATCTATTATTTACACTAAAACTCCAGCGCATCTCAGGATTAAATATAAAATTGATCTCTGCGCCATGAACTAGCGTATTAATTGGTTGATTAATTCTGTTAATTTCTAAATTCGAAACTACAGAGTCTCTCAATTGACTTAAGCCAAAAGCAAACATATAGTTGAAATGAACTTTCAAAGCACTCATTTCAATATTCAATAGATTTAATGAGGCTCCAACATAAAACCTATTGTGTCTGTCAATCTGCAATGAATTTGAAAAATACACTGAATCTGCGCTGCCAATTGACCCCTTAGACAATGGTAAGTATCGATTATTTTCTTCAATTTTACTTAACTGCGCAAAAGGGGTCAAGTATGTAAAAACTCCATAGCCAAAGTTTCTATGAAAAATTCGGCGTCTTTTAGTAATGATGTTGATTCTTTTATCTAATTCGAACTGAACTAAGCCATTGGGATTATCTTCTTTTATCCCTGCAAAATCACTGAAAATATTCAAATGAAAAAGCTTTTGGTTACTTGATTTATTTAGAGCGATTGGTTGCTTTGGAAAAAGTGAAACAACAACATTTGATGGACTAAAATCATTGGTTTTCAGTTGTGGTACGCGTGCGTATTCAATTACATCCTTCAACAAAATAAATCTTTTATCATTACTACTGTTTTCGTTGAACAAACGTATGTTTTGAAAATTTTGAATGTTCGTTCGAGTTGTAATTCCGATGGCATATCCATTAGAAAATGTAATTTCCTCGTCACCAATTTTACCTTTTACCAGAATATGCCGTATGAATCCATCTTCAAAAACTATTTGGCAGCTCGTAATTTTCATTTCAGCTGTTTTTAAATTTGATTCCTCATTGGCTTTTTTATTTCTTTGTCGTTTCGTTTTCAACTCAGTAAGTTCGTCTGGTTTCTTCATGTAAACATTCTGAACCTTTACAGAATCAGCTAACTTTATTGTTGCTATTTGTAACTGCTGTTCGTCGCTATTCATAATCCCAACAACAAGACCAATATAGGTAATCGATAGTTTAGATTTTAAACTTTCATTATCCTCTAACTTATATTTTACATCAGAAATATCATTCAAAACCAATGACATTGCGCTTTCAAATAACTTATAATTGAAATCAGAAAAACTCCATATTTGTTCTGTTTCATTTTTAGTAGAATTGATGTATTTCGCTTTTAATGAATACATGTCATTTTCAAGCGTCAATGTAAGATTTACAATCACTCCTGTTTCTGGGACAAATTCCATTTTTGTGACCTGAGAGAATAGAGTCGTACTGATTAAAATCGCTACGATAAATAAAATAGACTTTTTCATAATGTTTGTGTTTAGATGCCCACAAAACTACACCACCCGCCCCACAAAAAAAACAGGATTAAGCCCCTTTTTTTGGTTTAGGGGCAGTTTTAACGTTCTTGCCTGGGTGGGCGGCTCAATTTATCAGGAAAAGCCTTGGCCGAAGTTGACATTTTTTTCTTTCTTGAAAACTTTGTGCCTCAGAGCGCTTGGGCTCTGGCGCACGAGGTGGTGCTTTGGGTATAATCGTTGTACTTAATGAAGTTTTGGCAGGGGAAGTTGATCAAGGATGGTGATTTTTTCCTTTTTTCGGAACAAAGTATCAACGAAGACAAGTGCATTTCCGTTCAACATATAAAGGATAGTGAATGAATTTTCCGCAATTCTAGGGTCATTTTCAGTTATATCAAAATGCCATCCGCAATTTGCTACAGAATCAACAATTTCACGTTTGTCGTTTCTAATTGGCACATAATAGGTTTCACAATAGCCCTTGATTGCTGACTTGTCGGACGGGAAAAATAATTTTAGACCGTCAAATTTTATGGTGGTATCACAAACCGTAAGACCACATCTTGAAGAATCGCCCCACAAGAAATAGATTTCATTATACCCGTCATTTGTGGTATAAGTGTAGTATTCGCGCGTGCCAAAATCACAGGAGCTGAACAGAAATGCCAAACTCAGGCCAAGCAAAAGGTATGTTTGTTGTGTTTTCTTCATGCTATTCAATCGGCCTTACTTCATTCCGCTAAAACGGTTTAAATTTCTCAAAAGTACTTCCGTTGAAGAAATAGGCGCCATTTTCGTGTGTTCCAAGCCAAAGTTGGCCCTTGTCGTCTTTGTAAATGCTGAATAAGGTAATGTCTTTTGCATTTTCTTGAACGGTGTAATGTGTGATTTTCAACCCGTCATATTTCCAAACACCATGGCGGTAGGTTACAAACCACAAATCATTGTTGTTGTCTCTAACGGTTGACAGATACTCGTCTAAATTGCTGTCGGTTTTGCCATCTAAAGCACCTATGCTTTTGTGTCTGGTGTAAAATTTATTGCTTTTTAGCGTAGTGCTGTCGTACACACTATAACGATATTCTGTGTTGAACCAAAAGTCGCCATTTTCGTCTTCTGTGATGGAACGCACGCCGTTTGCGCCTTCATTGCGAAATTCTGTGACATCTTCTTCTGTAATCCAGTCAAATGATTTGCCATCAAAACGACACACGCCAACGGGATTGGTGCCAAACCAAATGTTTCCTTTTCTGTCTTTATAAATGCTATAAATTTCGAAAGGATTGTTCAGTTTAGGTGCCTTTGGAAGCGTCAATTCATACAAGGTATTGCCATCGTAGCGGTACACTTTTTGTGTGGCTTGAAAAGCATTTAATAGCCACAAATCATCGGGTTCAAGTTTCCAATCTTTACTTGGGATGGCTGTAATTTGGGTAAATGATTTTCCGTCGAACTTGGTTATTGTTGAATTTGAGTTCATCCCAGCGAAATACAGGTTGCCCGATTTATCTTCTTCTATATCATCAATTCTGTTGTTGTGCAAACCGTGTTTTGTGGTATAGTTGATCAAAGACTTACCGTCGTATCTATACACCCCAGTTTCCCAACTACCAAACCAATAGGTATTTTTCTTGTCTTGATAAATCACCATAATGCTGCTTCCGAGTTCTTTTACGGTATCGCCCGTGGCAACGATTTCTTGCGCAGGGTCGGTTTGCTTATGCGCAGTATAGGCCTTTCCCTTGCAAGAAATAAAAATGGATAAGATGCTCAAAAACAAGATTGTAGTTAACTTCATTCGTTTGTGTTTATGTTGAATTTTGATGGTTGCCGGGAGGAAGAATGATCAATGAATTACTGAACCCAACATTGAGGGATAAACCTGGTATGGACTACTTTTTATTCTTCACTTAGGTATTTCGAAATTTGCTCTGCGATATCAGGAATTTTGTTCTGTACAACATCCCAAACTATGGTATAATTTACTCCCATGTAGTCGTGAATCAACCTATCTCGCATTCCTGCCATATTTTTCCATTGAATAGTTTTCCATAGAATTTTTATGTCCGCTGGAATCTTTTTTGTTGCCTCACCAATAATTTCAAGACTCCGAACCACAGCTCTTTTCAAAGTTTCATCTTTCAAGAAATTTTCTTCGGATAGATCTTTACTCACTGAAAGCAAGAATTGACATTCATCATAGATGTGCCTCAGGTATTCTTTTGGTTCTTTAGACATATTGCACTTCTTTCAAAATGGATGGACCAATGTATGGACTCAATCCGTTCATTGTAACAACCTCGACTTTTTCATTTTTGAATATTTTTTCCAATAAATCATAAACAGCCATTAGGTTATCGAAGTTTTCTTTTTCAGGTTCAAAATCTACAAGCAAATCTATATCACTCTCCACAGACTGTTCATTTCTTCCATAAGAACCAAATAAACCGACATTTCGAATGCCTAATTTCATCAGTCTGTTTTTGTTGGACTTGAGCATGAATAATATGTGTTCTCTTGTTGTCATACAAACTTTTTTCAAAGTTACTAAAGTTTGTTCTTTAGCACAATTTCGTTTTAAAATTAGCAATAACTTTTGTGCAAAAAAGGTCATCACCACCCTCTCCTCACAAGTCAAATAGCAGAATTCAGGCAACGACAAATTTACAAAAGCTTCCCATAAAAAAACGGGATGAAGCGCATTTTATTGGATACGATGTGTGTGGTTTGGTTCTTGGTGCAGGTCGTGGATTTTGGAGCCACAGTCGCGGTTGATTTTTCGGAACTGAATCCGCTTTTTCTGCTTGTAACGAAACGGTTTTCCAAATGCCAGTTTTTGGCTGCGCTATTTTCTGGTAACCATTATTTTGTCAATGCGATGTCCGTCTTTATCAATGATTTCAAGTTCATAATTGTCAATGACTAATTTTTGTCCAACTTCAGGTAATGTAATGTTGTTGTAAATAATTAAGCCTGCAACTGTGGTATATTTAGATTGATAATTCTCATTAAGTTCAATGTCAAAATACTTAACAAAATCGATGATTGAATATTGTCCATCTACTAACCAAGAATTTTCGTCTCTCTGGGTCAATTGATATTCGTCTTGGTCGTTTTCAGTTACATCTCCAACTAGTGCGTCCACAACATCATCCATGGTTACAATGCCTTGCGTTATACCAAATTCATCAACCACAATACCATAATGCATTTTTTCTTTCTTAAATGTTTCAAGCACTTTGTAAGCATCAGTATTTTCGTTAAAAAAGATTGGCACTTTCATGATATCTTTTACACTAAAATCTTCATCAGTAGTGGGTGTAAACAAGTCTTTTAAAAGTACAATCCCAATAATATCATCCAGGTTATTGCTTTTAGATATTGGATATGCTGAATGCTTTTCTTGATTGATTTTGAATTTAATTTCTTCCCAACTGTCGAGGACTGTAAAGAAAACGATATCACTTCTATGCGTAAAAAGCGTGTTTACTTTTCTATCACCTAATTCAAAAACACGCTCCATAATATTGTGTTCGATATCTTGAATTTCGCCACCTTCTGCACTTTCTTTAATAATTGATTTTATTTCTTCTTCTGAAACTTTGCTTTCTGTGGATTTTTTAATACCCATTATTTTCAGCAAAACATCATTGGAGATTGTCAAAAGCCAAACAAAAGGCGAAGTAATTATAGCAAGAATTTTCATGGGTTGTGCCAACACAATAGCAACAGGCTCGGGAAAAGTCATTGCAATTCTTTTGGGTAATAATTCGCCTAAAACAATCGATAAATAGGTCACAAAAACTACAATGATACCAGTTGCAATAGCATTTGCATAATCCTTGATGAATTCAAACTGCATTAAATATTGAGAAACATCGTTTGTTAAATTTTCGCCACTGTAAACACCAAGTAAAATGCCGATTAAGGTAATACCAATTTGCACTGTGCTTAAAAATTTGGTTGGTTTTTCTGAAAGTTCTAAAGCTGCTTTTGCTCCTTTACTTCCTATCTTTTTTGCATTTTCTAACTTAAATTTTCGAGAAGACACCAGCGACATTTCAGCCATGGAGAATATCCCGTTGAGTAAAACTAAACCTATTATAATTAAAATTTCCATTTTCTGTTTGTCTCGTTAATTGCGCTATTTTTATAACAGTTCCTCCACATTGCCACTAAACCAGCTATCAGCAATAAAAATTCTCATCTCTTGTTTCTCTTTAGAATCTACCAAAAATAGGCGATACAAATCTACAACACCTCACCATCAAAAAAACAGAGTTCATCCTATTTTTTTTAAATCGCAGAGCATACGTGAAAATTACGAGATGAAAGAGCTTTAGCGACTGCTAGACAAGAGCCTCGCAGCTTTAAGTTCCAGATACACCAGCAACCAAATCACGACAATTTCAGTCAAAAAATAAAACCAATCGAGCCAAGTGATTTGGGCGCGCAATGCGATGAGTAAAAATAAAGTCAACAAAGTATAACTGAAATTGGCATAGGCAATGATGCGCAGGTAAAACGACCAATTTCTCTTTAGGAATAGAAAACAAATGGTTGAATACAGCGCAAAACAGAAGGCAATAAGCGCCAAGTTTTTGAGCGTAGTTGTAGGCATTCCGAATTGCTCGTTGAGATTGGGCAAAACAAAAAAGAGCATGGCAGCGGTTGTCAAAGCTCCAAGACCATCAAGGAGAAAGAGTTTTCTTGGATTTTTGGCAAAAAAATGAAGGACTTGGTTCATAACATCAATGCAACACGAAATTGAGGCAGGCTCTACTTCATCGGTAAATAAATCCGCGTAAGCAATTCATTTTCAGGTATATCCAAAGGACTATTCAAATACACTTCTATGGCGTGTCGGTTTTTGTCGCCAGCGAAAACTTTGCCCCGCTGCCGCATAGACTGTGCCGCCCAAGCCGTACCCAAATGATGATAAGGTCCTTTTAGTTCAACCCCGTGACATTTACCACCTTGAAAAGCGGCATAAGTCATATTGGGTTTTAGGTTGGCTGGTTTTGAAGAAACTGGTGCTGCAACGGTAAATTCCACCTGATTTTTTCGGAAATTAAATGCCTTGTATATCGTTGCCGGAGGTCCTGTCAATTCCATGTTTTCAGCGCGCACAAAGCCCATCAATTCTTCAAATCCTGCTTTGTTTTTGTCGCCCAATTCGTCAAATGTACACTTCACAGAAATTCCAATATAATTTTGACTTGCGATGCTTTCCTGACCCATAATACGCAGATGACAACGGTTGCTTCCATGTTCGGCAAAATCTTTCAGCAGATGCAGTCCACGGTCGAAATCCATGCCCACCATGCGTTCCATCATTTTCACCAAGAAAAACATGAAAAAAGGCATATTGCCGTGCATTTCCCAAGTCACTTCGCATTCATTCTGCGCTAATTCTTTCACGCGGAAAATAATTTTCGACTTCGATTTCCAAGGCTTCAAAAACACCAAATCCGACTCCACAATTTGATTGGGAACCACATTCAAGCGTTGCATCTGTCCGGCGCCCAAAAGTTTGCTTTCCCACTCATAAAAAGTTCCGTCGTCTTTAACTTTATAATTGTTGGCGTCATCCAAAATGTGCCACGGCGACCAATGAATCCAGTTATGAAAATCATGAACCAAAGGAAAAACTTCCTGTGCGCTGCGCATCACTCGAATGCTCTTGATAATGGTCATTTTAGGCATAATCGTGTTTTTTTTGATTTTTGATTTGAAATTAAGCCTTCCGAGTGCGTGAGGCACGAACGTTTATTGAAGCAGGCAATCTCGAATTTCAAATCTTAAATTTCCCAATCTCCAAATCTTCCAGTCTCCAAATCTTCCAGTCTCAAATCTTCAAGTCTCCAAATCTTCAAGTCTCAAATCTTCAAGTCTCAAATCTTCAAGTCTCCAAGTCTCAAACTCCCTAATCCTCAATCCCTTCCAAGTCAAATATAAACGCATACATTTTCGCTACTTCTTTCAAAGCTTCGTAGCGCCCTGATGCTCCACCGTGACCGGCATCCATGTTTGTGTCGAGGAATAAATATTTCTTATCCGTTTTCATGGCGCGCATTTTGGCCACATATTTTGTCGGCTCCCAATACTGTACCTGCGAATCGTGGAATCCGGAGGTAATCAAAATGTTGGGATAATCTTTCGCTTCGATATTGTCGTATGGCGAATAAGACAACATATAATCGTAATACTCCTTGATTTTTGGATTCCCCCATTCATCAAACTCTCCCGTGGTCAATGGAATGGTTTCGTCGAGCATCGTGGTTACCACATCCAAAAATGGCACTTGCGACACGATGCCGTTGTATAATTCGGGCGCCAAATTGGTAATCGCACCCATCAACAAACCGCCAGCCGAACCGCCTTGAGCATACAAATGATCTGCACTCGTATATTTCTGCGCAATGAGGTGTTTCGAACAAGCAACAAAATCCGTAAACGTGTTCATTTTCTTGAGCATTTTACCGTTTTCATACCATTCGCGCCCCATGTATTGTCCGCCGCGGATATGACAAATCACATATACAAAACCACGATCCAACAAGCTCAAACGCGAAGTTGAAAAATACGGGTCGATGGTATGTCCATAGGAACCATAAGCATATTGCAACACAGGATTTTCACCATCTTTTTTCATGCCTTTGCGATACACAATAGACATAGGAATCTTGGTTCCATCGGCGGCTTTTGCCCAAATGCGCTCTTCGGTGTAGTTGTTTTTATCGAACTTGCCACCTAAAACTTGTTGCTCTTTCAGCACGGTCGATTCTTTGGTGGTCATGTTGAAATCAATGGTCGAATTGGGTGTTGTCATCGATTGATAACCATAACGCAAAATGTCTGTATTGAATTCCAAATTGGTGCTTGTATAAGCCACATACGTTTCACTGTTGAAAGGCAAATAGTAGTCCTTTTTCTTATCCCACGACAAAACGCGCAATTTGTTCAAACCTTGGTTGCGTTCAGTGATTACCAAATAATTCTTGAAAATTTCAATGTCTTGCACAAAGAAATCTTTGCGGTGCGGAATCAAATCGACCCAATTTTCTTGAGAAGTGGCTTTTTCTGAGCATTTCATCACTTTAAAATTGGTCGCGCCATCTTTGTTGGTTACGATGTAGAAATCGCCATTGTAATAACTGATGCTGTGCTCCAGATCTCGCTCGCGCTTTTGAAACAACTTAAATTCACCTTTGGGCGTATTGGCATCCAAAAAGCGGTATTCATTCGAAACGGTGCTGCCGGAACCAATAATCAGATATTTGTTTGATTTTTCCTTGTAAACAAAGGTGCTAAAAGTTTCATCTTTTTCGTGGAACACCAAAACGTCGGCACTGGATTTGGCACCAAGACTGTGGCGGTAAATTTTATCGGCACGCAAGGTCACTTCATCATTTTTGGTATAGAAAAATGTTTGATTGTCGTTGGCCCATGTACCACCACCTGTAGTATTTTCAATCTTGTCGGACAAAATTTCACCTGTTTCCATATTTTTGATTTGCAAAGTATATTGTCTTCTGCCAATCAAATCCGTGCTGAACAAAGCCAATTTATTGTCTTCACTTACGCTTACCGAGCCCAAATTGAAATATTTTTCTCCTTTTGCCATTTGGTTGCAGTCGAACATGATTTCTTCTTTGGCATCGAGGCTACCTTTTTTGCGCGAATAAATCGGATAATCTTTGCCTTTTTCGTAGCGGGTAATATAGTAGTATCCATTTTTGAAATACGGCACCGATTCATCATCTTCTTGAATGCGCGATTTCATTTCATCAAAAAGTTCCTCTTGAAACTTCTTGGTATGCGCCGTCATCTCTGCGTAATACTCGTTTTCTGCATTTAAATAATCAATCACCCGTTGGTCTTCACGGTTGTTCATCCAGTAATAATTATCTACTCTGGTATCACCGTGTATTGTTAATTCTTTGGCTTCGATGGGCGCAACAGGAGGCGGCAAATCTGTTCTCATTTTTTCGTTCTTTTCATTGTTTGATGTGCATGCAACAGCAAAAGCTAGCATAGGAATATATAAGGTTTTGTTCATTTTTCCAGGGTTTTAGCGAGTGCCAAATATAATGAGATAATTGTGATTTGAAAATGATAAATAATTTGCGAATTTGCTGAGCAAATCATTCAAGAAATAGGAGCCCAACAGCACAATAAAAAAGAGGCCACACCCAAAATGCAGCCTCTCCTATACTTGTAGCTTGTATTTAGAATTCTGAAATTCTATCTCGCAATCAAAATTTTCACAACTTGTTGGTTGCTCAAATGCAGGAAATATACGCCGCTTTCAAAAGCGCTCAAATCAATTGCTGATATTCCAGAATGGGCACTACCCGAAAACAATTTTTGTCCATTGATGCCAACCAGCTCAAAAGAAAGGGGCGCCAAAGAAGCGTTCAAAATATGAAGTTCGTTTGAAGCTGGATTGGGATAAACAACTGCATCTTGGAAGGCGAGTTCCTCTGTATTCAAATAAACACCTCCAATAGCAAAAATTCCATCAGGCAAAATCTCAAAATTGGCGCCTACATATTCCCCGTCACCCAAAATTACAATGTCATGGATATCGATTTGTGGAATGTATGGCACATCGAGCAAAATATGATATGTACCCGCAGGAAGACTGGTAAACGTAAATTCACCAAACTCGTTGGAATAAGCAAAAGCAACCAAATCATCATTGTTATCCATCAATTTAACCAAAGCACCAGCGTAAGGTTCTAATAAAATTCGCGTATAACTTGTGTCTAAATAAACCGTTCCAGAAATTGAACCATTACCGCTCAAAAAGTCCAAACTCGATGCGTTGATGTCGGCTTCTTGAATGAAACAAGGCAAACCAATAATTTGCGCCTCTTCCCAAGTTTCACCACCCACAAAATATAAGGGTGCAGCATTTGGGAACAAAACCGGATCAGGCGTAAAGCGTGCATGATACAAGCCTGTTTCAAGACTGTCGGCCAAGAAAGTGCCATTGGTTACATCAACTGAATAAACAGGAGTAGCCAAAGCAACATCATCTTGAACAAAGTTAAAAATATCAATAACTCCTTGAGCGGGCTGACCATCGATTGTTAAAGCGCCACTGATGTCATTATATGTGCCTTGCTCATCTAAGAAAATGGCTGAGTCAAAAACCCCATCACTCACATCGGCAATCACCAACTTGATGGTGTAAGTAGAACCCAATTGAGCTGTAAATGAAGCCGTAAGCGGCACTGTATATCCATCAAAAACAAATGTAGCCGCATTAGGACCCAATTCGTTATCTACATAATACTGATTATTTGTAAATTGATTCACCGTATTGATCTCAACTGGAGTAGTTGTGCCTGGGATGAAGGCGATATTCTGGTATGGACCGCCATTTTCAGAAACCAAGAACAAGAATCGGTCGGTGAAGGCAGAACCAGAAAACTCAGGATACTCTTCTGATGCAAAAATGTAGGTAAAACTAATATCACCATTGGCCAACGGTTGAAAATTGAAAATCACTGCGCAAGCATCATAATTGGATTCGAACTGACCCGCTGCCGCGCCAAATACTTCTATATCTGTGTCGCCAGGCGTACCAAGACCATTGCTGCTAAAAGTAGAACTGGGCTGACCAGAATTTTCAACCAAGCCTGTGGACATAACCAAACCGCTTGATAAACCCAATGCGCCACCATTTTCAAATCGCCCAATTTGCAATGGCGAGCCAATCATTTGCACATTGGTAACACCCTCACATTGAATTCCAAAAACATTGGTAATCAAAACTTCTAGGTTATCAACTGGGGCAAACGAGATTTGCTGAGCAAACAAAGAAGAATTGAAAGAAATTGTGATGCCGAGTAATGAAAAAATCGTAAATATCTGTTTCATAATGATATAGTTTGATTTTGCTAAATTAGAAATTATTTATTAATGAGCAAATAAAATTGGAGAACTCCCGAGTATGCTAAAATCAAGTGCTCTTAAATTGTAGTTGATTCTACAAAACATCGGTATATTTGCACTTCAAAATTTACAACTATGTCCGACGATAAAAAAGTCATATTTTCAATGCACCGCGTGTCTAAATCGACACCAATGGGCAAACTAATTATTAAAGATATTTCTCTTTCTTTCTTCTATGGTGCCAAGATTGGTATCATAGGTTTGAATGGTTCTGGTAAATCAACAGTGCTGAAAATCATTGCTGGTATTGACAAATCTTTTCAAGGTGATTTGACCATTTTGGATGGTTATTCGGTTGGTTATTTGCCCCAAGAACCTGAACTCGACCCAACAAAAACGGTGAAAGAAGTGGTGATGGAAGGTGCCCAAGAAACGGTTGATGTATTGAAAGAATACGAGGAAATCAACAATGCCTTCATGGACGAAGATGTTTTGAGCGACCCCGATAAAATGGACAAACTCATCGCGCGTCAAGGCGAAGTACAAGATAAAATTGACGCCCTAGATGCGTGGGAATTGGATACCAAACTCGACCGTGCGATGGATGCTTTACGCTGTCCACCCGACGATCAACCTGTTACCCAACTATCTGGCGGTGAAAAACGCCGCGTGGCTTTGTGCAGATTGTTGTTGCAGAACCCTGATATTTTACTCCTCGATGAGCCTACCAACCACTTGGATGCTGAGTCGATTCACTGGTTGGAGCAGCATTTGCAGCAATACAAAGGAACCGTAATTGCCATCACCCACGACCGCTATTTCTTGGACAATGTGGCTGGTTGGATTTTGGAACTCGACCGCGGAGAAGGCATTCCATGGAAAGGCAATTATTCATCTTGGTTGGAGCAAAAATCGAAGCGTTTGCAACAAGAAGAAAAAACGGCTTCCAAGCGCCAGAAAATGTTGGAACGCGAGTTGGAATGGGTGCGCATGAATCCGTCTGGGCGTAGAGCCAAAAACAAAGCGCGTTTGACGAACTACGACAAAATGCTTTCAGAAGACATCAAGGACAAAGAATTACAGTTGGAAATACCAATTCCTAACGGACCGCGCCTGGGCAATAATGTCATCAACGCTGTGCATGTGGCTAAATCGTTTGGCGACAAATTGTTGTATGACGATTTGAACTTCCAATTGCCACCCGCAGGAATTGTAGGAGTTGTTGGTCCGAATGGCGCAGGTAAAACCACCATTTTCAAAATGATTATGGGCGAATTACAACCCGATTCTGGAACATTTGAAGTGGGCGACACTGTGAAAATTGGCTATGTCGACCAAAACCACAAAGACCTCGACCCAGAAAAATCGGTAATTGACGTGGTTTCTAATGGCTTGGAATTCATTGAAATAGGCTCGCAAAAATTCAATGCACGGGCTTATGTTTCCAAATTTGGCTTTGTCGGTGGCGACCAAGGCAAAAAGGTGGGCGTGCTTTCCGGTGGCGAAAGAAACCGTTTGCATTTGGCCATGACCATGATGACCGAAGCCAACGTTTTGCTTTTGGATGAGCCAACCAACGACATCGACGTGAACACCTTACGTGCTTTAGAAGAAGGCATCATGGGCTTTGCAGGTTGCGCCGTTGTTATCTCTCACGACCGTTGGTTTTTGGACAGAATTTGTACGCACATCTTAGCTTTTGAAGGCGATTCACAAGTCTATACTTTTGAAGGTTCCTACTCAGAATATGAGGAGAACAAGAAAAAACGTTTGGGTGATGTGAACCCAAGAAGATTGAAGTACAGGAAGTTGATGTAGATTGATTGTTGATTCTTATACTAATCTTGAATCATTGAAATGTATAATTTATTATATTTGAAGTAAAAAATCATGTATCCTAGTATTCGTATAGACATATTGAACCCAAAAGCGATGCAGCTTCTCCAAACTTTGGTTGATTTAAATTTGATTTCTATTGATGAAAGTAATTCAAAAAAGGGATTTTCAGAGATTTTAAAGAAATTACGCTCACAATCGAATGAAGCTCCGAACCTTGAGGAAATCACGCATGAGGTTGAAAAAGTAAGATCAAAACGATATGGAAAATAGTTCCATACGAGTCATAATAGATACCAATCTTTAGGTAAGCTTCTTAATATCAAAGAATTACATAGAATTAGACAAGATTTTAACCACAGATCAAATCACTTTGATTTTTAGTCGAGAGTTACTTGAAGAATTTTTAAATGTTATCAAAAGACCAAAACTTAAGAGGTTTTTCAATAACGATGATGTTATTGGTATTTTAGAAATCATTCATGACGTGGGCATATTTGTTGACGTTGTTTCTGAAGTAGAAGTTTGCAGGGATTTTAAAGATAATTTTCTATTAGCTCTTGCCAAAGATTCTAATGCTGATTACCTACTTACAGGAGATAAAGATTTATTAAGCATTGGAGTATTTGAAAAAACAAGGATCATTGCCATCAATGAATTTATCAAAACCAGATTTTGATTATCATAAAAATGAAAATCCAAATGAAAAAAATAGTTGTATTATTTGTCACAAGTTTTGTACTCATTTCCTGCAAAACCAGCTTCAGGATTTCCGTTGTAACACCACCGGCCATTTTGTTGAATGAAAACACCACACGAATTCTGATTATCAACAATGTAACGCACGACAACAGTCCTGATAAATTGCTTTCTCAGGCTATGCAAGGCATGCAATACAATGGAAATGTAATGGCTGCAGAACGGAGCGTAACAGGTTTAGTGCGCTCGTTGGATGACTCTCGTTATTTAAAGGGTATTGTGAGCAACCCGATTGTTTTGAGACAAGGCGAACTGATTAATTGGGCGCGTGTGGATTCTCTTTGTGCCGCTCTTGGTGCTCACGCCATTATTGAAATTGCCAATTTTGAATCGCAGGCACCTGTTGGCGGGACCGTTTTGGCGAATGCAACGGGCCAAACTACAAGTCCACTTAGGGGTTGGGCATTTTCCAATGTGTATATTGCTGGCACACATGAGCACATCGACCGCTTAGAAGTAGGCGAAGTGTACAACATGCCAATCGCTGGCAACACCAATCCACTATCGCTGCTCAACGACATGATGCGAAAACGAGAATTGTATGGTCATCTCGGTCAAAGCGTAGGTTATCGAATCGGATTGATGTTCTATAGCAACTGGATTTGGGTAAATCGCCAATTTTACAACAAAGGCAGCATGCAATTGCGGAGAGCCAAACGTCTAATACGCACAGGTAATTGGGACTTAGCCGAAAAAATACTGCTTCAAGAAATCAACAGCTCCACCAACAAAGCTGCCGGTAGAGCCAAATACAACCTCGCATTGGTCTATGAAGGTCAAGGTAGAATCATTGAAGCTATAGCTATGGCCGAACGTGCTGCATTAGAAAACGGTAACCGTTTGGCTTACGATTACATCAATGTGCTCAAATTTAGACGTGATGCGCAACCTAGAATTATTTTGGTGCAGGATTAAAGCGAATAATCTAGGTTCAATGCATTGGAAAACGTTTTCAAGATTGCAAAAAAAAAGCCCTCCGAAGAGGACTTTACAATACTTTAATTCACCAAAACCTATTGAATTCTTCGCATAGTCAAAACTGAATTAACTTCCATCTTGATTCCCATGCTATTTATTTTTGTCAACACATTACCACTCACAAGCTCAAATCTACCCAAACTAGGATTAAAAGAAGCTTGAATATTTGCTGTGATGTCAGGTGACATGGCTTTACCAAATTCCATAGCGGCTTGGTCCTCTGGAGAAAGTTCCATGTCAGTACCAAGTCCCATATCCGAACCCATTCCCATGTCTGGCATCATGCCACCTTCCATTTGCATCATCATAGAAGTATCCATTTCGTTTATATCCATATCAATCGACATGCTACCATCTGCAGAATTGCCTTGAACGTTACCATCAAACATGCTCGCTGATTTATCGGTGGTCATTTTTATTTGAACCACAGCCAATTGAGGCGACATGCTTTGAACCACGAAATTGGTTTTATAAATACCACTTTGTACATTGAGATTATCACCTTGATTTAAATTACCATCAGGTAACAAAAGCAATTCAAGAAAATCATAAGGCATCACCATCAAACTCTGCGTTTGTTCATCTATTTTGATATTCACAGGCTTCGTTTGAGACATTTGACTCACGACATAATTTGGTTTTAATTTTCCCGTTTTTGGATCAAACTCTGCGTAAGCATCTAATTTGATATTTTCTGTTTGAGCTCCTGTAGCCACACTCGTTCCTTCGGCATTGCCGTAAGCCAAGACATGTGAGTTATCAGAGGTCACTAAAAAAACCTTGTTTAAGAAAGTAAAATTCCCTTTTCGATCCACCATTACATCGCTGTGAATCAAATTATTAGGAATATCTTTCAACGAGGCATACACGATATTTTTAGAATCAACTACCATGAAATTTTGAATAAATAATAGTCCTTTCGCCGTGCCTTGAGCATCAACTGAAAGAATGTGCAAACCAAAATTTGTGGTGGTAGTGAATTGCTCGCGCATATTCATCCCCATTACAGATGTGTTGAGCTGGTCGGTGACTTGAGCATAATAATACTGCGTTTCTCCAGCTTTCCAACTGTAATTCAATTCCAATGCAAATGCGCTGCTTATAGAACTAACAATCGAAACAAGTACTAGTAAAATTCCATTTTTCATATTTATAATTTTTTTTGTTTTAGTCTCTTTTCAAAGTTAGTGCCAGAATTAAAACTTATTCTTACCCAAGCAAAAAAATCATTCTGTCCTCAAACAACATCATTTTTATGCTGAAACCATAATCAGATTTAGCCTATAGTGTCTTTATAAAAAAGAATCTTTAATTGCAATTGTGATTTTGCTCGAACTCCATTTACGCCTAGGTGCCTCATCAACGTCATCAATGCTGAAACAACATGCGGATTGTAAAATGGATCCTTCAACTCAATGAAATCCTTTTGGGCTAAGTCATTTGAATACATTTCCCCAAAAATTCTGTCCTCGTGCATCAGCAAAAATTTCTTCAAAGCATCGATACCCAAATTTTCAGAAACACCAAAATCTACCGCATTCACAGAATGGAAAAAATGCATCACCCGACGCGCTCTACTGAACAGCACATTCAAACGCTTTTCACCGCCTTCTTGATTCAATGGTCCCATGCGTAAAGCAAAATCACCATTGGCATCTTTGCCGTAGCCCATGGTAATCAGCAAAACATCAAATTCATCGCCTTGCACTTTTTCCAGAGTGGTGAGGGTAATGCGTTCATTTTCCCATGCAGCACTTAGCTGTTTAGATTGCTGTAAAAATTGAACCAAGACATCCAATTGCTTTTCGGAAAAAGCCACAATTCCAATAGTTTCCTGCGCAGGAATTTCTGAAAATACTTTGTCCAAAAACGCGACCAAAGCCGCTGCTTCTTTGCCATTTTGACCAGTATCATAAACAGCGTTTGCCACAAAATGACAAAACACGCCATCCGTGCGGTCGTCTGTTCGTGCAGGCATCACTTTAAGACGGTTGTTGTAGAAATAGCGATTCGAAAAAGCAATTAAGGATTCGTGGCGACTTCTATAATGGTGGTTCAACTCAGCGTTGGGTAAAAAATGGCGCGACTCAGTAAGCAAATCTGAACGCTGCGCACTTCCTTGCAAGAAAAATGCAGATGGACTTAACTGTTGACTGTCGCCAAAAACTGCCAGTTGTTTCGCGCGAAACATAGCAGGAATGGCATGTGCAAAAGGAATTTGACTGGCTTCATCGAACACCAACACATCAATGGAGTCAGGTTCGTTGGGCAAAACCTTGGCAATCATCAAAGGATTGAAAAGCAAAATTGGTTTGAGTACACGAATCCAAGGCGCCGCATCACTGCTCAAAAGTTCGCGCATCGATTTGTGCTGCCGCGATTTGTTGAATTCCTTAATCAGCAATGCCCTACCCGATTTCAATTGACTCCTGAAGGTCTTTTGGGCTGCCGAAAGTTTAGTCGTTGGCTGCGCAATAATTTGGTGATAATCCAAAAATGTTTGGACGCGATTTTCCAAAAATAGCGCGACTTGTAGTTCAAAATGAGCATCTTCCTCTGCGATTAATTGAACCAAATCTTGCTGCAAATCATCCCCAGAATAATGAAAAAGTTCAGGATTTCTGGACTTAAACTGATGAATTTCGCCCCATTGTAAAACATCTTCCAATTGCTCGAAATCTTCAACTTCATGCCAAATTTTGGGAAGCAATGGTTCTGCATTGAGAACATTGAAAAATGATTGTTGTTGCGCAGAAATAAAATCTTCATCACGCAATAAATCACTAAAAATCAATTCAATAGAACGATTGCTAAGCTGAGTAAAATGATGATGCGCAAAGCGGTTTAAATCGTGTATCGCACCTTGATGCATTAGTAGTTTTTGTAGCAATTCTGGCGCATAATTTTCTCGGGTTTGCTGCAAGCCTTCAACATCTTGATGCACATTGCGTTGCAATTGAAGAATCAGCGGAATATCCACTTCTGGATGTAAAATCCCCAAGCTTTGAAATAGTTCCAAACAAGCCTGATGTTCGGTCATCACATCGTGCACAGAAAGACAACCGTCAATGGCGTTGATAGCTAAATCACGGGTAAAAACCTCGGGTTTATAAGATGCCACAAATTTCTTTTTCCATTGGCGGAAATCAGATTGCCAAAAACGATCGGACGAAAAACTTTTTTTGGCAGCCAAAAGTTCTTGTTTCGACCACGGATTGCGCCACTTGAAACCTTCTTGTTTGTTGTGTAAATCCAAGGCCTGCTGGCTCACCAAGTATTTTTTGTAAGTAGATTGAAATTTCTTGTAGCTCTTCGAATTTTCTACGAAAAGTTCAGGATTTTTTTGAAACAAAGCCTGACTCAGAATCTGAGCATGAAGCAAAGTGCGCTGCAATTTCTCAAGTTCATCCAAGGTATCAAAAACCAATTCGTCCCCAAAAACTTGTTTACACACTTGCAACTGTTTCGAATGACTTTTGAGCGCATCAAAAAAATGCTGAAGTGAAGCCGCTGAAGCAAAAACGAAGGGCTTTACGTAAACAAAAGTGCTTGTATTCAATGCTTTGCCCTTCAACAATCGATAACGCTCCTGAAGTTGAAAAAGCACATCTTTGTATTTCAAAAAACGTTGATAATCAGGATAAACCGACAATTCATACGGGGGCTTTTTCATCGGCCCAGTGAGCTTCGGAAAATGAGACAAACGCTCCAATTTCAACGCAAGTGCATCTCTCTTTTGCGCGAAAAAATGAACATCTCGAGACACCGATTGATGCTGGGTTGAACGCTTTTCCAAATCCTGCCAAACTGCCTGAAGTCCGCGAACAAATTCCGTTTTTGCCTGATCGTCGTTGGTCACATCTTGGCAAAATGCACCCAATCCTTTGGCTTCCAATTTTGCAGCAACCACCGCCAAAGCAGTTCTCTTTTCAGAGCACAAAACCACACTTTTATTGTTGCGCGCCGCATGAAAAAGCACATTGGCAATCACTTGACTTTTACCAGCACCGGGCGGACCTTCTACCACCAAATCGTTGCCTGAAACAATTGTATTGAAAGCCACTTTTTGATCTACATCCATCGGATAAATATAGTCTTCCGAAGCAGTTCCAAATTCAGCTACATTCGGACGGCGTTCTTGAACAAAAATACCCAGTGGACTTGAAAAAACCTCATGGTTATTTGGGTATTCATCAAAATCGCGGAGCAAAACAAAGCGGTGGTAGTGAAAATTGCCTAAAAAGCGCACAGGCACTCTTTTCCAATCGGCGGGCAACTGGTCTTTTTCCAACCAAGCAGCCAAACTTTGGTCAAATTTCTGTTCGAAAGTCTTTTCCAAAAAAGGATTCAAAAAACGTTCTTCTGCAACTGAAAAGGTGATTTTTTGGGCTATTTTATCAACGCTGTATTGAACTTCGCTGAGTTCTATTGGGCTCACAAAGCTGTTGTTGCCATCGGTCCAATGCAACACTTCATGCACCACACAAAGCACATTGACGCCGGCGTTTTTCGAAAATTCCTGCTCGTCTCGAATGATTTTTTTGATTTGACTATCGAAGTCGATGCACATCGGAAATGCATCATCCACAGGCAGTTCCAACAATTTCGCCAAGTTCTGCGAAAGGTTCACCAAAGGGTCTTTCCCCGAACCACGCAGCAAATCGTTGCGCCATTCAGCGAGCCAAGAAGAAACAGCTTGAATATCTTTGGACATGGGTGGAAATCAAAGTCTCAAAGATAGTGGTTTTGGGGAGAGAAAGAATTATTTCGCAAACAAGGTGCCGAACAGACTTGCATTATGATTTTCGCTCGAAATGTTGCATAAACCCATGCAAAATTTGTTCTTTTAAATTTAATAGCGTAAATTTGAATCAACGTTTTGACTCGTCCGCACGTTCTTTTCTTGTTTCACGATAGAATTTTGAGCTTATGAAAACTTCTACAACTCCTATCCTATTATTTATGCTGATTTTTTTCAGTTATAAAGCAAATGCCCAATCACAATTTTACCTTTCCGAAGTTTGGGATATGGAAGGCGGAACAATGCCAATTTTTTATAAAAATGCTTCCACAACAGACGACCAAAGAAATGTGTATGTGGTTGGTTCTACAAACAATGGGAGCAATGGCAACGACATTTTAATTCAAAAATTCAACAAACTTGGCGACTTACTTTG
>JBIIJN010000117.1:0-5478 GCA_044233745.1 Crocinitomicaceae bacterium | reverse complement strand
TGTTGCTCTACACCAGCGTCGAATTGACTTTGATATCCTTTATCGTGATGCCACTTTCGGCTTTTGTTATTTCGCGTATTGGCAAAAGTTTGAAACGTACAGCCAGACAAGGACAAGACCAAATGGGTCGAGTGTTTTCTATCATTGACGAAACCTTGGGCGGCATGCGGGTGATTAAAGCATTCAACGGATTGGCACTTTTTCAAACCAAATTTGAGCGCGAGAATTTGAAGCATCAGTTGCTTGTGACCAAAACCTACCGCAAAAAAGATTTATCGTCACCATTGAACGAATTTTTGGGTGCCTTTGTGATGATAATCATTGTGTTCTTTGGCGGAAAATTGGTTTTGCAGGAAAATGGCGGCATCACAGGTGAACAATTCATTGGATTTATTATCATTTTCTCACAATTGCTAAGACCGATTCAAAGTATTGCCAACAATGTGGGTGTGTTGCAAAAAACCAAGGTAAGTTTAGATCGCATCGGTGAAATCATGGACTTGCACGAAGGCATTTTGGATCCTCTCAATCCTTTGGAAAGCAAAGCCATGGAAACGGGGATTCATTTGAAAGAGGTCAGTTTCAGCTACGGCGATGTGCCCGTTTTGAAAAAAATCGATTTGTTGATTCCCAAGGGAAAAACTGTCGCCTTGGTTGGTGAATCGGGCAGCGGAAAATCTACCATCGCCGATTTGATTCCCCGTTTTTATGATGTGACTCAAGGTCAAATTAGTATAGACGACACCAATGTGAAAGATTATTTGGTGAGCGATTTGCGCGGTCGGGTAGGCGTTGTTTCTCAGGAATCCATTTTGTTTAACGACAGCATTCGTGGAAACATTGCCTTTGGACGCCCCGGGGCTACATTTGAAGAAATTCAAGCAGCAGCCAAAGCGGCCAATGCCCACAATTTCATTTTACAGCAAGAAAACGGTTACGACACCCAAATTGGCGACCGAGGAAACAAACTCAGTGGTGGACAAAAACAACGCATTTCAATTGCCCGTGCCATTCTGAAGAATCCCGAAATCCTCATTCTCGACGAAGCCACATCTGCTTTAGACACCGATTCAGAAAAACAAGTACAAGAAGCACTCGAGCGCTTGATGAAGAACCGAACATCTCTTGTGATTGCGCACCGTTTGAGCACCATCAAAAACGCAGATATGATTGTGGTTTTGAGCAAAGGAGAAATCGTAGAACAAGGCACGCATGATGAATTGATTGCCAAACAAGGCGAATATTATCGATTGACACAAGTGCAGGGTTAGGTTGCTGACTTCTGGCTTCTGGTTAGCGATACTTTGTCAAAGTTTTGCTAGGAAGCTAAAGTATATCCCCAATTTTTAGTTTTTTAGAATTTTCGTGAAATACGACGCAGCACTTTGACAAAGTTATGCGCGAAATTGGCTGCTGGCTTTTAGCTACTATCTGTTGGCGATTCCCAATTTTTTGTCAGTCGATTATTCAAAAATTCGATTTAAATTCACCCCATGAAAAGAAGAGATTTTTTAAAACGAAGTTCTCTGCTCTCCATTGGAGGCTTGTTGATACCATCAGTGTATATGTCTGGTTGCAGAAAGGACAATTTGTTTAGCAACATAGACTATAAAGGTAAAGTTGTCATTATTGGTGCTGGTGCTGCTGGACTTTATGCAGGATATATATTAAAATCGAAGGGCATTGATTTTCAAATTTTGGAGGCTGGTTCAAATTTTGGGGGAAGACTAGCGAAGTTGACTGGTTTTGCCAATTTTCCGATAGATCTCGGCGCACAATGGTTGCACGGTAAAAACAATATTTTACATGATTTGATTAAAAAATCTGAAACCAAAATCACAATAGATGAAAGTGATGCAAAATTTTGGTTCAACAATCAGCTTGTTACTGAATTGCCACGAGATGTAAATATCTTCGAAGGCGATAATTTGCCAGACATTTCATTTGAAGCATTCGCCATTCAACAAGGTCTTGGGAATGATTACAAATTTATTGTTGAAAATATGGCTGGCGATCAAGGCGCAGATGCTTCAACACTTTCAGTTTATTACAACAATTTAGAGGAGGAAAATTGGAGTTCTGGAGAAGACGATTTTAAATTTCAGGAAACCTACTTTGATCTTATTGAGAAAGAAATAGCGAGCCACGTAAGTGATAAAATTGTGTTCAACACGGTTGTAAATAAAATTGACTATTCCAACGCCGAAATTAAGATACACGACATCAACAATACTATTTTTCAAGCAGATAAAGTTATCATAACGGTGCCAATTTCCATTTTGAAATCCAATGATATTCTGTTTCAACCAGCATTGCCCACTGCAAAAACAAACGCATTTTCTCAGATTGGCATGGGTGCAGGAATGAAGGTGTTTTTGAAGTTTTCTACTAAGTTTTTTGACCAAAATATTATCGGTGGAGAAATATGCGCTGCTTATGCCGATGACAGTGTAGGTAAAGCTCAAAATGACAATGTTTTATTGGCTTTCGTGATGGGAGAACAAGCGGAATTTTTGACTTCGTTGGGTTCAGATTCGGCAATTACCCAGGCACTTTTGGAAGAATTGGATTTGATGTACAATGGACAGGCATCCACATCTTTTTTGGCGTCTCACGTAGAAAATTGGACTACAAATCCATTTATTCAAGGAGCATATTCATACAGCACAGTTGGCATGGGAAATGCACGCTCTATTGCTGCTCAACCAATTGATAAAAAAATCTATTTTGCTGGTGAAGCTATGAATTTGAACGGACACCATCAGACGGTTCAAGGCGCTGTAGAAACAGGTTATAGGGAAGTGATTCAACTTTTAAATGATGTTTTGAAATGAGAAAATTTGCGGCGTTTCTAATCATGTTTTTTCCTGCGCTTTTTTCGCTATCTCAAGAAACTAAAATTGACGGTGGATTCGCATATATGTTTGCCCCTCAATGGGACAAAGCCATTCAAACTTATAATTTTTCTCGACCATTTTTGGAAAACCAACAGCCTCTTTTTGATATAGGTGCAAGTATATCTGTTACTCAAATTTTTAGCTCAAAAAACCGATTGAAACATGGTTTTGGTTTATCTGGATTTTCTTTTGAAAGTCGCGCAAAAAATGAAAATTTTGACAATTTATTGAGGCTAGATATTTTAAAACCAAGTTATTTGATCCATTTTTTTAATTCGGATAAATCTAGTGGTCTTTTTACTGAGTTTGGTGTTTCTTTGGTTATAAGCGTGTTGTCGAGAAAGGTAAACGGAAGTCTTTTCGATTTTAATGAAGGGCGCTACCGAGCTTATGGAATTGGAGGAGAAATTTCCAACAAAATGGGTTACCGTTTTAAACAAAAGGGGAAATTTTCATTTTCCCCTTTTGTTGCTTTGGCCTATACACCGTATCTATATTCCCCAAATACAGAGGTTCTAATCAACCAAACACAAGGCTTGGCAAGTAAATCGTGTACACCTATTTTCAGCGCACAAATTGGTGTTTCTTTGGGGTTTTAGCTGCCTGCCTGTCGGCAGACAGGTTGGCTCGCTACGCTTTGGCCTTTGTTTCGCTGCGCTTTGGCTTTTGGCTATTTGATTGCCAACCGCCAACTGCTAACCTTACCCACGCTTATACTGCACATGAACGCCTTTGTTGTAAATCACTTTGTAGCTGAAAACCAGTTTGCCTGATTTCCCTGCAGCGAGTTGTCGTGTCCAAATGAGTGCACCAGTAGATTTACTGAATTCAGCATCTTCATACTCCGCATCTAGGATTTGGATTTTTTGTGTTATGCTCAAGGGCATTTGATCTAAAATCTCCAACACCACATCAAAGTTCATGTTGTTTTTGTAGGTGATTTCGTAGGCGTGTAACTCTGTATCCTGCAACTCATTGTTCTTGTCTTCAGGTTTATCAGCCATGCGGGTACGACGCACAATAATACGCTCATCTGTGCCCAAAGCAATCGGTAATTCATCTTGCGTATATTTGCTATTGATAACTGATTTGCCCACAAAGTTATCACCCAAAAACAAAAATGCTTCACCACCCATGAGGTTCAATTCGTTCCAATTTTTCACTTTGGCCAGTAAATGAACTTCGCTGCTGATTGATGGCACGGCATGATACACATAATCCGCATCTACTTCCTTGGTGTCTAAAAAAACATGCTGCGGATTTAATTTGCTCGGAATCGTGTGGTTTTTGGAAAGTTCGTAAATCACGCTCAATGGTGAATCTGTTACAGCTACCCAAGCGGCTGGTTCCGCCAAAATCACGTCTAAATCTTTCGGACTCCAAAGGTTTTCATTAACCGTCATCGGCACTGATTGATACAAATTGCCAGTACTTGTTGTTCTTGTTGTGAATTGAGTATTGACTGGCTGCTGATGAATATATTCGGTTGCATACAATGGATTTAATATTGGGCGCTGTGTGTTGAAATTCGGGCGATAGGAAGAAACAGCCAACTTGATGTTGTTCCATTCTTGACCTGTGTTTTGGTAAATTTTCCCCTTGTAGTTGATTTCAACTGCTTTTTTATCAGTTTTGGCGCGAATATCATATGTGGGGACCCAACCCGCATTATCTATCAAATAGCTTATCGTCAATTCAACGGTTTGCTCTTCGGAGTTATCTAATTCAAGCAACACATCATAGCCTAATGTTTTGGTGTTTGTAGGTTTACCTTGATTGATTTGAGCTTGAATCTCCTTTTGTTTTTCAATTAGCTCTTTATTTTGTTCATTGAGAAGCACCAATGCATTTTCGGTGGCCAGGAGTTTTTTATCATATTCCGCTATCAGTTTATCCAATTGCGCTACGTTTTTTGTTTTCGTTTTTTTCAATTTGCGCTGAATTCTTTTGTTTTGCTTTTTGACTTTTTTGTTTTTTTCTTTGTTCAACATATTAATTTGTACGTTAACCAGTTGAAGTAAACGGTTATTTTTTTTCAGATCGTCTTGTAAACGCAATTCCTCAGCATTGGCGTTGTGTGGTTTCAATGTTTGCAATTCAGGCGTCACAGACATCAGGCTCACTGTTTTTGGTAAATTGATGCTGATGGTATTTGGATCCATATCGCGGGGTAAATTTTCCAGCCTCACATAGTTCTTTCCCTTTGGAAGGTTGAACTGCGTTGTGGCAGTTACTTTTGCGCCCTTTAAATAAACTGTGGCTTGGGTTACTGTTACGTCTTTGGTGATTTCTTTGGCATGCATGGAAATGACCATTGTAAAAATTGTGATGATTGAAGTTATTGTTTTCATGTTTTAGTTTTTATGCTTCTTGTGAGCGCTACTTTGTCAAAGTTTTGCGAAAAAGCCATTTAAATAATTATTAAGTTTAGTCGAAAGAAAAATGTTTCAAAGACCTGAGCAGCACTTTGACAAAGTTTGCGCGGGTTTTTGTTTTTAGCTGTTAGCTATTGGTTCGCTTCGCTTTAGCTGTTGGTTTAGCTAATCGCCAACCGCTAATCGCCAACTGCCAACCGCCCTAT
>JBIIJN010000116.1:0-5521 GCA_044233745.1 Crocinitomicaceae bacterium | reverse complement strand
TGCTGAAAACAATTAAACCAAGCAGGAAAAAGTGGAGTAAATATCTCATAATTAGGGAATATTCATGAATTTATGCGTCTGTAAAGATATACGCCATTTTGGGTTTTGCTTCACATAGTCGATGATTTTAGGCAACAATTGTTCCGTTTTTGACCATTCGGGTTGTAAAAACAATTCACAATCGTCGCGGAGGAGCGCTGTTTGCTTTTCAGCCCATTCGAAATCGGAGGGGTGATAAATGACTACTTTGAATTCGTCGGCGCTTTTGTAAGCTGAATCTACGGGCATTTTAAATTTTTTGGGTGACAAACAGAACCAATCTATGTCTCCCATAACTTCATAAGCGCCAGAAGTTTCAATGGCTACGTAAATATTGTTGGCATGAAGTGCATTCACCAAGGGATTCAAATCATACATGGCTGGTTCGCCGCCTGTGATCACCACAAAATCTGTTTTTGATTCCAAAATGGGCTTCAACATGGCGTCAATACTCGTTTCGGGATGCAAATTTTTGTCCCAACTTTCTTTCACATCACACCAAACGCAGCCCACATCACAACCGCCAATACGCAAGAAATAAGCCGCGCGACCGCTGTGTTTACCTTCACCTTGAATGGTGTAGAAATGCTCCATCAAGGGATATTGAATTCCCAAATCACTCATTATTTGAATTTGTGTTTTAGCGCATTAAGTTTATCGTCGAAATTGCCTGCGGGCACATTTTTGGCCTTCAATTTTTCCATTTCGTCTTTCAGAACTTTCTTGGTGTAGAGCGGGAAATTGGCACTCAACATCCAGCCGTAATAACCGGGTTCTTCGCTGTTGACCTGCTCAATGCTTTTGCCTTTGTGTTTGCCAAAATTGTAAACCGCTTCGCCTTTGTCGTTTCGTGCTATTCGTCCAGCAAAATCTAGGATTTCATGGTTGCCCGATCGTGAAAAATCTGAAAGAAAATCGATGTTTTTCTCGAGGTTTTCATAGCGTTTCAATTGGGCAGCGAAGACTTCTTGTGTGGCTTCCACATCGGCCATGGCGGCGTGGGCATTCACCAATTCTTGCTGACAATAAAACTGATACGCAGCTGCCAAAGTGCGTTGTTCCATTTTGTGAAAAATGTTCTGCACGTCAATGAATTTGCGCGCCGACATATCAAAATCGCTCTCGGCTCTGAGAAATTCTTCTGCCAAAACGGGAATGTCGAATTTGTTGGAATTGTAGCCCGCCAAATCGGAATCGCCAATAAAAGCTGCAACTTCTGGCGCCAATTCTTTGAAAGTAGGGCAGTCCTGCACATCGGCATCTGAAATGCCTGTGATTTCAGAGGATTCCGGTGAAATCGGCATTTCAGGATTGACGCGCTTGGAATAGTGCTCTTTGCTGCCATCTGGATTCATTTTGAGAATCGCAATTTCGATGATGCGGTCGTTGGTTACGTCGAGTCCAGTGGTTTCTAAATCGAAGAAAGCCAATGGTTTAGTGAGTTGAATCATGTTTTATGCTTTGGGATTGGCGAAAGTGTTCACGTCTTTTCCGTTGATCGAATCGCCGCATAAAATCACCAAACGCTCGATGATGTTGCGCATTTCGCGGATATTTCCTGTCCAATTGGTGTCTTTAAGTGCTTTGAGTGCGTCGTCGGTGAACGATTTTCGGGCAATACCGTGGTCTTCGCAAATCATGGTGAGGAAATGCTCCGCCAACATCGGGATATCGCTGCGTCTGTCGTTTAGGTTGGGCACGTGCATCAAAATCACGCTCAAACGGTGGTACAAATCCTCGCGGAAATTGGCTAGTTCGATTTCTTTGCGCAAATCTTTGTTGGTGGCCGCCACAATGCGACAATTGATGGAAATATCTTTTTCGCCACCTACGCGCGTAATTCTGTTTTCTTGCAAGGCGCGCAACACTTTGGCTTGGGCAGATGCACTCATGTCGCCAATTTCATCCAAGAAAATGGTGCCGTTTTCTGCCAATTCAAATTTGCCTTTTTTCTGCTTGATGGCTGATGTAAACGCGCCTTTTTCGTGACCAAACAATTCACTTTCAATCAATTCGGAAGGAATGGCAGCACAGTTCACTTCGATGAAAGGTCCGCCGTTTCTGTTGCTTTTTTCGTGTAACTGACGCGCCACCAATTCTTTTCCTGTTCCGTTGCCACCCGTAATCAAAACGCGGGCTTCCGATGGCGCCACTTTGTCGATCATCTCTTTGATGTGCATGATTTCAGGCGATTCTCCAATGATGGCCGAACCTTTGACCTTTTTGATGGTGGTTTTCAATACTTTGGTCTCCTGAACCAAAGAACCACGTTCGGTTGCATTGCGCACGGTCACCAAAATGCGGTTCAAATCCAAAGGTTTTTCAATGAAATCGAAGGCGCCATTTTTGATGGTATCCACGGCTGTTTCAATGTTTCCGTGACCAGAAATCATAATCACAGGCGTTTCGATGCCTTGTTTGTTCAACTGCTCCAAGACCTCAACGCCGTCCATTTCAGGCATTTTGATGTCGCAAAAAATAACATCATAGCTGTCGGCAGTGGCTTTGTTCAAACCTTCTCTGCCATTTTCAGCTTCTGCCACTTCAAAACTCTCAAATTCCAAGATTTCCTTCAAAGCACGTCTGATGCTCGGTTCGTCGTCGATGATTAATATTTTCGCCATAGTGTATGCTGCGTTGTTGTTTAGCGAGCAAAGATAAACAATTCAAGGGTTTGAGTGGGGGAGAAATTTATGGCTTTTCAACATTGCAGCTAGAGCCTTTTGCTCGGGGCCTATGCGTTCTGTTCTTGTTTCTGCTTCGTTTATTTTTTTACTCTTTTTTGTGGGACTTGGGCGACTTTGTTGGACATTGTCGCCCAAGTCCCACGAAGGATTATTTGTTTTTATTTCTCTCGTCTATTCTTGCTTTTGTCATTCTTTCCCTTAATCCTCCTTCTCTGACAAAATCTACTTCTAATTTTTTCATTTGTTGTTTTAGTAGATATGTACAGATTTTTATCAGCGTTATCATGGTGTTGGCACAAATTTCTGGACTTTCGTGCTCAATGGCTTTTTGAAATGTTTCATAAGTTGGCTTGGCTACGCTTGTGTTGAGTTCTCGCAAGCGAGCCACCAAGCGATGATCTTTATCCCACAGAGGAAGTTTCTGTGTTCGCAAAAAATCTTCATAGTCAATTTGCAGTTCTTCTAAACTGGCGCGGGCTACATTGGTAAGTTTGATTTCTGTTTCTTTTGACGTTGCAGATGCCATGCTTCCCTCTGCAATATTTTGTTTACCACTGCGCGCTGCTTGAACCATTTGACCTACTGTACGGTCAAATTTATGAAATAGCCATGCAAAAACCTCGCGCAAGCACCTATGAAAATAACATGGCGATTCACTTCGTGGCTGCTAGCGCGGTCCATATGACCTTTAAAAACAAATTATCTACATATGAAAAAAGCGATTGGTAAAATAGACCGTGCCATCATAGATGATTTCCGCTTTTTGATACGTGAACAAATTACGATAGCCACCATGAGTGGGGATGAAACCTGCGCTATTTTTTTCTTGATTGCTCATTTATTTCATGCTCGCTGCATTTGCCAATACACAATAACTTGCGCGGGTAGATATTTGATATTTCCGCCCTGCTCCGTTCCTGATTGATTCAAGGTCACAATTTGTGATTTTGAATTAAATACCTCAATTTGTGCTTTCAATTCTTCAATTTCGTCAGGATTAATTGAAACCTAAATCTTTCAGGAAAACGGTCAATGTTTCTTTTAACAGCCTGATTTAACACACGTGTTTCTACATGGTATATTGCAGCTAAATCACGGTCTATTATGACTTGTGTGTCACGCAGGTTAAATATCAAACTTTCAATTTGAGGTTTGGAAATGGATTTATTAATGTCCATAATTCAGATGTAGTAGTTTAGGTTTACCACGCAAAACTAAAAATAAATTCAATTACGCCAAATATTTAATCATAATTTTGATTGAAAAATCGGATTTTTAGAACCACGAAAAACCGAATGAGACACAAAACATGGCATTAAACAGGGGAGTGCGCTTGGGGTGTGAAATCTGCGGGATTATAAGCGCGATGGCGCAGCAGTTACCGGTAATCGCTCTGCGGTAATCTAGCAGCGCAGCGAACTACTGCGCTTCTAGCAATGTAAAAGTTATTCCTTAAGTGCTTTCAAGTGGTCTTTGGCATTTAGCGATGTAACAACTTTTTTACCTGTTTTTGCTTCAAGCTCTAATCGCGCTACTTTTGCAACGTTCCCGCCTTGTTTTGCAACTTTTTTATTCTCTTCAAAGCCATCGGGTTCAGTTGCCGCAGAAATATCTTTAGTCGATGCCTCGGCAAGCATGTTCAATATAAGCTCAGTATTGGTCATTTTGTCTCGCAGATTTTCTTTTTTCAAACCTTTGAGTGCCTTATATTCCTTTGTACTTCTATCGCTCCACGCTTTTGTTATCACATCTGTTAAAGTAGCAAATTGGAGTCCTTCTTTCATGCCCCGCTTCTTCCATTCATCAGTGAGTTCTTTCCTGATTTCAATGCTTTTAAGTCGCTGATTGATCCAACTTTCAGAATATCCAAGTTTAATATACTGCTCCAAAGCTCTATCAATCGACAACTCAGGATCTTGCATTTCATCCAAACGCTCCGAAGCCACCTGAGACAGCCACAACTTAAACGGCTCTGCTTTGGGAGAAGGAATGGATTGAATGAGCCTGAAAAGCTGCTCTGTGTCTGCAACATCTGTTAGTCTCATTTTACCATCTTTGGATAACATTTTCAAACCGTTACAATTTGTAACGTTTTCATTTCCCTCATCCTTCAAACGCTTTTTCATTACGCGCCAATACACTGGAGGATTAGGACTATCCGTTAATGCTTCAATCACATCAACCACAGAAAAGTACCACTTTTCCTTTTCCTCATCCCAAACCGTTCTCACGGCCTTCTGCTCAAAAATCTTCAATCCTGCTTGCTCTTTCATAATAGTAGGTTTTGTTCCTGCAAATTTAAATAAAGAATTTATTTTAGCAAATTATTTAATCATAATTTTGATTGAAAAATTGGAATTTTAGAAAGCCACGAAAAACCGAATGAGACACAAAACGTGGCATTAAACTGGGAGGGGCGCTTGGGGAATGAAATCTGAGGGAGGGAATGAAATCTGCGGGATTATACAGCAGATGGCGCAGCAGCTACCTGCCTGTTCTCGGTACGGAGTACTCGCTCTGCGGTAAGCTAGCAGCGCAGCGAATAACTGCTGCGGTTCTGGGGTGTTTTTTGGGGTAAAGATAGGGGATTAGGGTTGTTGGTGAGTTGTTAAAAGAATGTGAGGGGAAAGTTCAATTAACCACGTCACCCGCCATTGAGCCAAACGCCTGTTACCTGCTGGCATTTTTAATCTTTTATTATTCTAAGTGCTTCAACAGGGTCGTATTGGTCGTCTTCTGGGTAATGAATGTAAACTTCAATTTTCTTTGCCTTCGCAAGTCTGTCTTTTGCTGTA
>JBIIJN010000123.1:0-4865 GCA_044233745.1 Crocinitomicaceae bacterium | reverse complement strand
AATCACAGCCATCGGCTTCAAAATGCCAACGTTGAGCATCGGGGTTAAAATGCTGTGGTTCAAAAAAGATTCACCTGAAACAATGGCATCCTCATATTCTCCAAATTCATGGAAACGTTGCTCGAAAAATTGATTCAACCAAAAATTGGCATCTTGGGGCGTAATCGGATAATGAACGAAACCTTTTAATTCTCCGTAATTTTGAGCAAAATGCTTTTCCACATAGGATTCTGCTTCGTTATGAAAAGCCGTTTTTGTTGAATTGGGACTAGGAGGTGATGTTTTAGAACTTGGATATTTCTTTCGATTATCTGCATCAAACGACCACTTTCCGCCCAAAGGCTCACCAAAATCATCGAGCAGGATATTGCGTTTCTTTCGTTGATGGATGTAGAAATCCGTTTGAAAAAGTCGTTTGTGGTCATTCTTATACAATTCCAAATCACCTATCGTACTGATAAACAATTGATTCGGATGAAAATTCAATGCAACACCCTCCTTTTCTGCCCCTGAAACCAATCGTTTTTTCAACCAAAAATCATCGGGTTCGAAGCACATCAATTCAGTTAAGCCCTGCTCTTTGAGATGGGAAACTAAATTTCTGGCATCCGCAATTTCTTGTTGAGCTTCAATGTAATACGTGGAAAAACCAAGACTTTTCAAATGCGCATTATAGGCCTTCATGCTCGCACGATGAAAGACCAATTTCTGTTTGTGGAAAGGATATTGCTTGAAAAATAAATATTCTTCGATGAGATAAATCGGCGTTCTTTCATTGACCAATTCAGGAAAATCAAAATAGAGTTGGTGTGGAAAAAGAACTAAAGCCTTCAAAATTGAATTCGAATTTAAATGCGACGGTAATCTCCCTGCCAATTTTTCACCGCAAGTTTGATGTCTTTGCTGCTCAGATTTTCTTTGATTGCTCTTTCCATAAGCAGAAGCAATTCATCATCACCAGCAAATCGCAAAGCTATGATTTGTCCAAGACGCAACTGTTGTTCCATCGGTTTAAACGAACTACCCGTTAGTTCAAAATAGCGCTGTCTCATTTCTAGGCGAATCAAACGGTCTTGGTTTTTGAGTCCGTAAATTCTAGCAATAAAAGCAATTAATACGAGGGCCAACGACACCAAAATTCTAAAAACAACTTCTCCCGTGTTGTCGGCAGTTAAATTTCCCAAACCGGTTAAAGACCAGATGAATAATCCCACAGTAAGCGGCGTTGCCACAAAGTGATGTAGGGGAAACAAACGCATGTGGTTTTTGTAATTTTGAGTCATGATTGATGTTTTTTAAGGAACGTTTGGTTGAAGATATTGTTTTCAATGAAATGGAGTCTTAGCGAATCAATGCATCAACACATACACCAATTCTTTCATCAAGTCGCCATCGCTCACATTAGAATAACCTACACCTTTTGATTTGAGGTCGTATTCGCGGAGGTAACTGATGTTTTTTGCGACTTTTTTGGGATTGTACAATTTCGACTGGCGTAAAACTTCTTTGGCAACAAATGGATGAATTTTTAGGTGTTGCGCAATAGCATCCGCTGTTTTTATCGGCAAAAAATAAACCGTCATCATGCGCTGAAATAGTGCAAAAAGATTACCAATCACAACAGTAGAATGCGCCGCCTTTGGATTTTGCGCGAAATAATTAACGATTTTGTTGGCTTTTAGTATGTCTAATTCTGCTACTGCATTGGAAAGTTCAAACACGTTGTAATCTTTGCTGATGCCGATGTTCTCCTCGATATGAACATCGTTTATACGCGTGCCCTTTTCCAACAAAATCGCGAGTTTTTCCAGTTCATTGATGATTTTACTTAAGTCGTTGCCCAAAAATTCGGCTATCAAATTGGCGGCTTTGTCGGTGATGTCGTAACCCGATTCTTTTACATAATTCATAATCCAAGCCGTGAGCTGGTAGTCTTTCACTTTGTCGCTCAAAAACACGATTCCTTTTTTTCCAATGGCTTTGAATGCCTTCGATCGGGCATCCATTTTCTTGTGTTTGTGGCAGATGACAAAAACCGTGGAGGGCTGAGGATTCTCGAAATATTCCTCAAATTCGTCCCATTTTTTCACATCTTGCGCCTCGCGAATCACAACCACCGAGCGTTCCGACATCATGGGGAATTGTTTGGCCAAACCAACAACTTCATTGGGCACGCAATCTTTTCCGTAAACAATAGTTTGATTAAAATCGCGCTCATGTTCTTCTAAAGCGTGTTCTACGATGGCATCACTCACCATATCAATAAAATAAGGCTCTTCTCCATGCAACAAATACACGGGTTGAAACTGTTTTTTCTTGATTGTTGCGATGAGCGCTTTGTGGTCCATGGTGCAAATGTATTGATTTTAACACCCCAATCGCGCTATGATTTCAGGAAAATCTGGATATTTTTCGAGCAGTTCGGATTTGTCCATGAGTTTAAAATCTCGGAAATCAAATCCCGGAGCAACCACACAACTCACCAAAGCATAGGAATCGGATTCATCCACTGTTGAACCAAAGATTTTTCCTGCTGGCACCAATTGTTGGGCACGTGCATCTGGATGATTTTTACCAACACGCAGTATCTGATGACCCGTTTCGTCCAATACATGCACCGACAAATCACTGCCTTCATGGTGAAACCAAAGTTCATCGCTTTGAATGACATGAAAGCGCGAAATATCATCAGACGTAAGCAAGAAATAAATGGCCGTCATCAAATTGCGCTGACCGTTTTGCGTATCGATACTTTCTTCGGCGCGATAAGTTTCAGCAAAATAGCCGCCTTCTGGATGTGGCTGCAAATTGAGCTGGGAGATGAGTTGTTGGATTCGGTGTTGCATGGTGGGTTTGAATAAACTACATTACTGATTAACAATTGATTTCACCTCAAATCCCTCCGTCATTTCAAAGCGAAATTCTCCTTCTTGAGCCGAAAACGAAACCGATTTCGAGACAATAAGTTGTTGCATTTGAGGTTCTGTAAGTTCAGCTCCTTCTATTACCAAGGGTAAGCGGAATGTACAGCCATCTGTATAGCGCGTGCAGCCATAAGCCGAATTGCCTTTGATTACATGGCCTGTTTTGCACTTCGGACACAAGGTATTGCCCATGTCGCGCACTGCTTTTTCCAGTTTGTAGGCTTTGGGCGACATGATTTCATTGGTCAAATCCATGACCATTTGCTTCAACTCATCTTTGAAATGTTCGTAGTCATATTGCTGTTTTTCAATGAGTCGCAGCTTCTTTTCCCAATCGCCTGTGAGCTCAGCAGATTTCAATAGTTCGTTGGGAATGGTGTCAATCAAATGCACGCCCTTTTCTGTGGGGAAAATGTTTTTCTTTCGGCGCTCGATGTACTTTCTTCTAAACAAAGTTTCGATAATATTGGCTCGTGTTGATGGTCGCCCGATACCATTGTCTTTCAACAATTCGCGCAACTCTTCATCATCCACATGTTTGCCTGCTGTTTCCATGGCGCGCAACAATGTCGCTTCTGTGTAAGGCTTTGGCGGCGAAGTCTTTTTGGTTTCCAACTTGGGTTCGTGTGGACCAGACTCCCCTGCTTCAAAAATCGGCATTAAGTTTTCTTCGTCTTCTGGATTCGGCTCAGTTTCGTCTTCGGTTTGGGCAACTTTCTGACTTTTTTCAAACTCATAGACCACGCGCCAACCCGGTTCTAATATCTGTTTCCCAGTAGCTTTGAACTCAATTTTGTTTTCTTCATCTGTGCGCACTTGACCCATTACCACCGTATTCGCCACTTTACAATCTGGATGAAAAGCAGCCAAGAATCGATTGAAGACCATCATGTAGATGCGCTTTTCGTCTTGTGAAATGTTGTTCGGCATAACCCCTGTAGGAATAATGGCGTGGTGGTCCGTAACTTTCTTGTTGTCAAATATTTGCTTCGACTTCTTGATGGGTTTTTTCAATAATTCATCAACCAAAGTTGGATTTATTGGAGCCAATTTCTTGAATATATCGCCAATTTTTGGATACAAATCATCGCTCAAATAGGTCGTATCTACACGAGGATAGGTCACAACTTTTTTCTCATATAGACTTTGAATGAGCTTTAAAGTGTCGTCCGCTGAATAAGACAATTTTTTATTGGCTTCCACCTGCAAAGAAGTCAAATCGAAAAGTCGGGGTGCTGACTCTTTACCTTCTTTGACGTCAAATGAAACGATTTCAAAAAGTTTATCTGTGATTAGAGCAATGGCTTCGTGGGCCTTTTCAATTTGCTTGATTTTTCCCAATTCAGACGAAAATTCCACTTCTCGGTATTTGGTTTTCACCTCCCAAAAATCTTCGGGCACAAATTGTTCAATTTCCTTGTGGCGTTTCACAATCATAGCCAGCGTCGGGGTTTGCACGCGTCCCACTGACAAAACGCCATCGTTGTTGCCGTATTTTATGGTAAAAAGTCGCGTGGCATTCATCCCCAAAAGCCAATCGCCTACTGCTCTCGAAATGCCCGCTTGATACAAGGGAATATAATCCTTGCCTTCTTTCAATTTTTTAAATCCTTCGCGGATGGCTTCCTCGGTAAGAGATGAAATCCACAAACGTTTTACGGGAACCTTGCATTTCACATAGTGCAAAACCCAGCGTTGGATCAGCTCTCCTTCTTGGCCGGCATCCCCGCAATTGATTACGTATTCGCAAGTAGAAACCAATCGTTCGATAATGGCCAATTGCTTTTTGACCCCGGAATCCTCAATCGGTTTGATACCAAAATGTGAGGGAATGATGGGCAAATCGTAGATATTCCAAGACTTCCATGAAGCTTTGTAATCGTGAGGTTCTTTGAGCGTACACAAATGTCCAAAAGTCCAAGTAACCTGATAGCCATTGCC
>JBIIJN010000046.1:0-20951 GCA_044233745.1 Crocinitomicaceae bacterium | reverse complement strand
TAAACCAATTTGTTGTGCACCTTCGATGTGTTGAATTGAGTCATCTATAAACAAGGTTTCGTTGGCTAAAAGGTTGTTTTCATCTAAAATAGCTTGAAAACTCTCTGGATGAGGTTTGCGTTTACCAAATTCATGCGAATAATAGGCTCTAATGAACAATTCGTCTAGCGAAGACATGTGTAATTGTTTTTGCAGACTTGCTTCGAAATACGCTTTGTGAATAGCATTGGTGTTGCTGAAGAGGAATAAGTTGTATTTGCTTTTCAGACTTTTGATGAAATTGATTTTTTCAAGTGACCAGTCGAGCAACATAGCGTTCCAAGCAGCAGTGATTTGTGCGTTGGTAATTGTGTCGGGTAAATGTTGTTTCAGAGAATCGACAAAGTGATTTGCTGAAATTCGGCCTTCTTCAAAATCATCAAACACACCTTCTTGCTTGGCTTGTGTATATTGCACATCAAAATCAACGAAGCCCAGCTCTTGAAAAGCATCTATAGTACGTTGGTAATCAATGTCTAAGATTACGCCGCCCAAATCAAAAATGATGTTTTTCACCTTAATTATGGCTTTTCTGGGAAGATGTAAAACAAACGCAAATTGCGCACTTCGCCCCAAGGCATACCGATGGCTTCGCAATTCATCACGATTTTTTCATCCAAACGCTGCCCATAAAAAAGGGCGTATTTTTGAGGCAGTCGATGTCTCTTGGCGTGCCAGTCATGTATAAAAGCAAATTCCCAAGGCAGCAACTTTTCGTTGTAGAGCATATTGATGAGCTGTGCTTCATTTTTCTGATACCAATTGGGCGTGTCGTCGTATTCGATGATGTCGGTTTGACCTATGTTTTTCATTTTATGGAATGGCCACGCTTCCGAATCGATTATGAGTGCATAGCCTTTATCTCTATTTACTTTGGCTGCTTGTATCTGAGTTTGGTGTTTGTCTATTACTTTTTTATCGTTTTTGTGATGCACCAAAATGGAATCTTTGTATGTTTTTTCAAGTTGCTCTACAGCAATTTCGAGTTGTTCAAGTTCGATGAGGGTGTTTATGAGCATTAAGTCTGAACGGCGGTTTTTGAATTCGCGTTTTTTATCCAGAAATTCGTTCCAAGCATGCTCTCCCAATAAACCCCCAAAGATATTACTGCAAAAAGGGGTTCTCACCAAAGAGTCTAGAATTTTGTCGCGCGATAAAGCCTCATTCAACATCATATCAACGCCTTGTTTTTCGTTGAGCAGGGCATAGGCATAACCGGCCACAAACCAGTCAATGGGCATCGTGGTTCTGGAACTGTAAAGTGCAGGTTTTAATGCAGTTATTCCTTCAAGTGCTGATCCGTCTAGAATGTCTTTGAGTGCTTGGTTTACTGTTTTGTGATAATTCAAGGCATTGCTTTCGTTGTTCAGTATATCTTGAAAAGAAATATTGGATACGCGGAGCGGAACAATTTCAGTATTTGTTTGACGTTGTGCAAAGGAAAAATGAAGTGCTGACAAAGCGAAAAAGCTAACAAATAGTTTATTCATAACGGTTGTTTTTAATGTCTTTGCAACAATGTTGCCATTTTAAAGGATGCACAAATGTAGCGATTTCATTTTTTACGAAAAATCACAAAAAAAGAGCTTGCTTCGGGTGAAACAAGCTCTTGCCATTTTGAAAAGTAAAATTTAGTGGATATGATGAATTACAAAAGCCCCTTGAAAATTGGTGGCAATGGTTTGTGCATTTGCACCAGGCATGTGAACGGTATGCATATCTTGTAATGATATACCGCCATGCCAAAAACGTGCTGCATTTACATAAAAATGAATTTTTGAGTTGTGTCCTTCATGGCCATCAACGTTCATTACGCTTGGAAAATCTTGCGTGTTTACACGAATAGCGTTGGTATTGTTTTCGTTTTTGAAACCACCAATGTGATATTTGAATTCACCATTGCTTGCGCCTGATTCTGGCGATGTGCCTTCTGCCTTGATGAAGATATAACCAGTTAACCAACTCCAAAACATTCCATTAGAAGGTGCTAGCGCACCCGTTTGAGCTCCTGAAACGTTTCTGGTAGAATCTACACCAATCGTATATTCAATAGCGGTGTATGTTCCAACAGGCACTTTTTCCAAGTTTATAGAAGGCGCGGTGTTGTCACCCACAACGATGAGGTGATAGCTTTCAGGCTGAGACCACCATGTGCCGTCTTCTTTTCTTAATTTCACATTGCTGATGTAATATTTCAATGTTGTGAACGTGATTGTTTCTCCACTTGCCGGATGTGTTAAGGCTGAGTTCAACGCGAACGCGGCATTCGAAGGGCCCCATTTGTGATCGAATTCTATTTCAACTATTCCCTCAGTTGGATGGGGTTCTGTGGGATGTGGTTTTTTACAACTGTTTAAGGTAAACGTGGCAAACGCCATAAGTGCTAAAGCACCAAAAATTTTTGTTTTCATGTTAGTTTTTATTTGATTTACGAAAAGGAAGTAGATTTGGTTGTAGAGAACTAACAGAAGTGCTGCGGTGGCTGTGAAGGCGGATTGAAATAACTGGGATCGTAATCAAAAGAATAAGCGTAACAATGTTTTACTTTTTCTACGAGAGAAATTTTTGTCAGTTGAAAAAATGAAGGCACCAAAAAAGGTGGCAGTTGGATTTCTTGCAAATTAATAGGAGCACTATCTTGTTCTTGCTGAGTTGATGATAAAGCTTGATTCAGCTGACACAAACCATTGCAGTTTTTTGAAACATCGTCTTTGTTTACACATAGTTCGGTGGCATAATAATCTTGTAGCAACACGAAATCGGCAACTAAATAGGTCTTATAAGCAAAGGGAGCCAATAAAACAATTAATAATGCTATGGTTTGTAAGCGGAGCAAATGGGAGGTGTTTATCTAACAAAATTAGCAAAAAAACCCACCATCGCAATGAGGTGGGTTAAAAAGAATTTTAGAATTCAAACGTTTCCATAAATTTGGTGGTAAAATTGCCCGCTCTGAAATCGGGATTGTCCATCAATTTGAGGTGGAAAGGAATTGTAGTTTTAACACCCTCAATCACATATTCTTCCAAGGCGCGTTTCATTTTCAAAATGGCTTCTTCACGGGTTTGCGCCACAGTGATCAATTTGGCAATCATTGAATCGTAGTTCGGCGGAATGGTATAGCCAGCATAAACATGCGTATCAATTCGCACACCATTACCACCTGGAGAATGGTAGGAAGTGATTTTTCCTGGCGATGGTCGGAAGTCGTTGTAAGGGTCTTCCGCGTTGATTCTGCACTGAATGGCATGCATGGTTGGATAATAATTTTTTCCAGAAATTTTTTCACCAAAGGCAATTTTGATTTGTTCTTTAATCAAGTCGTAGTCAATTACTTCCTCTGTGATGGTGTGTTCAACCTGAATTCTGGTATTCATTTCCATGAAATAGAAGTCGCGATTTTTATCCACCAAAAACTCAACAGTACCTACACCTTCGTAGTTCACGGCTTTTGCAGCTTTGATGGCTGCTTCACCCATTCTTTCACGAAGTTCGTCTGTCATGAATGGACTTGGGGTTTCTTCAACCAATTTCTGGTGACGACGCTGAATAGAGCAATCGCGTTCTGAAAGGTGACAAGTATTTCCATATTGGTCGCCAGCAATTTGAATTTCAATGTGACGTGGCTCTTCGATGTATTTTTCCATATAAATGCCATCGTTGCCAAATGCTGCTCCAGCTTCCTGACGTGCAGAATCCCAAGCGGCTTGAAGATCTTCCTCTTTCCAAACGATGCGCATACCTTTTCCACCACCACCAGCAGTCGCTTTCAAGATAACTGGATAAACAATGACTTTGGCGTTTTTCTTGGCATCGTCCATATCTTTTAGAAGTCCTTTTGACCCTGGAATACATGGCACACCAGCAGCAAGCATTGTAGCTTTTGCCGTGGCTTTGTCTCCCATACCAGCAATTTGTTCAGGCAAGGCGCCAATAAACTTGATGCCGTGGTCTTGACAAACTTTTGAGAATTTTTCATTTTCAGACAAAAAACCATAGCCCGGATGAATGGCATCTGCATTGGTGATTTCAGCTGCTGCAATAATATTGGGAATACTCAAATACGATTTAGAGCTCACAGCCGGACCAATACAAACCGCTTCATCGGCAAAGCGAACGGGTAAGCTATCTCTATCGGCAGTTGAATAAACCGCCACAGTTTTAATGCCCATTTCCTTACAGGTTCTAATCACACGAAGCGCAATTTCGCCCCTATTGGCAATCAATATTTTTTTAAACATGTTTTTTCAATTAGATTATTAGACATGAATGCAAGTTGCCCAAATGGATTGGAAATGTTTCCAGGCAGTTGGGCTTTGCTATCGATTATGATGGGTCAACCAAAAACAAAGGCTGATCGTATTCAACTGGAGAAGCATCGTCAACCAATACTTTCACAATTTTACCTGAAACCTCAGATTCAATTTCGTTGAATAATTTCATGGCTTCGATGATGCAAAGCACAGAACCTTTTTGTACGCTGTCACCAACATTAACAAACAAATCTTTGTCTGGGCCTGGAGAGCGGTAGAATGTTCCAATCATAGGCGACTTGATTGTAATCAAATTGCTGGATTCTTCAGCAGCTGCAGCTGGTGCGGCTGGAGTAGGTGCTGCTGTTGGTGCTGGCGCTGCAACGGGCGCGGCTTGAACCGGTGTCGCAACAGGCGCCGCTTGAACATAAACCGTTTCTTCTTTACGTGGCTTTTTAGTTTCCGTTGTGATTTTGATTTTGAAATCTTTTTGTTCAATTTCAACTTCTGTAACACCTGAGCGTGACACGAATTTTATTAGTTCCTGAATTTCAGTTAGTTTCATATTGTCGGATTTAAATGTTATGCTAAAGTAAGTAAAAAACTATTTTTAGGAGTTGTAAGCCCATTTAATATAAATAGCGCCCCAAGTAAACCCGCCACCAAAAGCAGAGAGTATCACGTTGTCTCCTTTTTTCAATTTATGCTCCCAATCGGCCAAACACAAAGGTAAAGTACCTGATGTTGTGTTGCCGTATTTTTCAATATTAATCATCACTTTGTCTGGAGAAAGTCCCATGCGAGAGGCTGTTGCATCAATGATTCTTAAATTGGCCTGATGGGGAACCAACCAATCTACGTCATCAGAGGTAAGGTTGTTGTTTTCCATGATTTGAGCAGACACTTCAGCCATGTTGGTTACGGCGAATTTGAAAACCTGCTTGCCTTCCTGTTTCACAAAATGCAATCGTTGGTCAATGGTTTCGTGTGATGCGGGCATTGCGCTACCACCAGCGGGTTGATATAAAAATTGTCGGCCAGACCCATCACTATGCAAGATAGAGTCGATTACACCTAGACCTTCGTGGTTGGGTTCTAGTAAAACAGCGCCTCCGCCGTCACCAAAAATCACACAGGTTGTGCGGTCTTGATAGTCGATGATAGAACTCATTTTATCAACACCAACTACGATAACTTTTTTGTATTTCCCTGTTTCAATGAATTGAGAAGCGGTAGCCAAAGAGTATAAAAAACCTGAGCAAGCTGCGTTCACATCAAAGCTCCAAGCGTTTTTTAAGCCTACTTTGTCAGAAATTATATTGGCCGTGCTTGGGAAAACCAAGTCTGGAGTTACGGTTCCACAAATCAACAAATCAATTTCTAGTGGATCAATGCCTTTTTTTTCAAGCAATTGTTTAACCGCAGCGGCACCCATGTCAGAGGTAGCACCATTGCGCAATATACGACGTTCTTTGATGCCAGTGCGCGATGTAATCCATTCATCTGTTGTGTCCACAATTTTAGACAAATCCTCATTGGTAACTATTTCATCAGGCAAATAGCCTTGAACAGCAGTGATGGCAGCGGTAATTTTTTGCATCATTCAAAAGCGGTTTTAATTTTCTCAGGTAAATTCGATTTTGCGACGCCTAAAGTATGTAAAATCATGTTATGAATGGCAATATCATTGGAAATACCATGCCCAATCATAACCACACCATTAACACCGAGAATGGGTGTGCCCCCGTAGTTTTCATAATTGAAGCGATCAAAATAGGTGTCTTCTATTTTTCTCATTTTGGTCATTTTATAAAATCCTTCGGCTGCTTTGAGCACCACATTTCCTGTGAAACCATCACAAACAATGACATCGGCTTCGTCAAAAAACAAGTCTCTACCCTCAACATTTCCAACAAAATTAATTTCATCAGAATCCGCCAAAAGCTTGTGTGTGTGAATGGTCAGTAAATTTCCTTTTTCAGGTTCTTCACCAATGTTTAAAAGACCCACACGCGGATTTTCAATGCCGTAAACATGCTTCATGTAGAGTGTGCCCAAAACAGCAAACTGATATAAAACATCGGGCTTACAATCGGCATTGGAGCCCACATCCAATAGTATGGATTCGCCTCCTTTGAGTTTGGGCAAAATTGAGGTTATACAAGGGCGAATAACACCAGGAACGGCGTGAATTTTGTACATGGCACCCACAAGCATAGCGCCTGTGTTTCCAGCTGAGGCGAAACCATTGATTTTGCCCTTTGCAAGCAAATCAAATCCAACGGCGATGCTGCTATTGGGTTTCTGAGGAATGGCACGCGTTGGATGATCACTCATGGTTATTACATCAGGAGCGTGCACTATTTCGATTCGATCTGTGGTGCGGCCTAGTTTTTGTATTTCAGCTAAACAAAGTGATTCATCTCCGATAAACACAAGACTGTCTTCGATGGTCATTTTGTCTAAAGCCAAAAAAGCCCCAGAAACAGTTGCTTCTGGAGCAAAATCGCCTCCCATGATATCAATTCCTATCTTCATGAGGAATTATTTTTTATGCGAATTACTCCGCAACTGCTACTTCTTTCTCTGCGATTACTCTTCCTTTGTAGTAGAGTTTATCTTCGTGCCAGAATGCACGGTGGTACAAATGTGCTTGACCTGTAGTTGGACAAGTAGCCAAGTTTGCTGCAGTCAACTTGTAGTGAGTTCTTCTCTTGTCTCTGCGCTGGGTCGAAGTTCTTCGTTTAGGATGTGCCATTTTACTGTATATTTAAAAAAGTTCTACTATTTAATTTTGGTTCTTTTCTGGTTTTGAACATTTAATCGATCAAGTATTGCTTCATGATTTCAACCATTTCTTCATTACAATCTCCCTCTTCGTGAACGATGCGGTTGGGCAACAACACATGCACAAATTCATAGAAGTAGTCTGCCAATGTCAACTGATAAGCCTCATGTGGCAAAACAATTAACTCCTCGTTATCCGATTCTTCGTTTCCAAATTTGAAAACCAAGCGAAAATCACCTTCAACTTCTATTTCAAGCGGGTCATTACAACGATAACATTGAGCGTCAACAGTGCCTTGAATGGTATAGTTCGTCACGAGCATGGTTTCGCTTTTTTTCAACTCCATGTCGATCTGAATGTCTCCCGACTCAATTAAACTATGTTCAAAACAATCAAAGAACGATTTGTCCAAATTGAAAGAAAATTGATGTTCTCCATCTTTTAAACTACTGAACATCAAGGTGTATTCTTGCAAACGCTTTTCCACTATTGAAAAAATTGGAGTGCAAAAGTACTACAATTATTAACAATAACAAGATTTTGTTGAAAAAACCCGTAATTCTTAATGAGATGAAAGAATCCGTGGTCTTGACGGGGGTTTCAATCGCGCAAAACACCTAGTTACGTAATTTATATACCCATGAAGAGGCGCCTTGTTTGCCTAATAAAATAGGGCTGTTGTTTCAAGAAATAACAAAAAAGTCGAATGATTCTTTTTTCATTATCTGTCTTCTCTCTTTTTATCAAGCACTGGCATTGGGTTGGCGTTGATTTCTTTGAAGAATTGTCTGCTCATAAACACATCAATGGCTAAATAAATGGCGTTGCGCATAGATTGTTCACTGGCTTTGTTTTGTCCGGCGATATCGAATGCCGTGCCATGGTCGGGCGAGGTGCGCACAATTGGTAAACCTGCGGTGAAGTTTACGCCTGTGTCAAAAGCCAGAGCTTTGAATGGACCGAGACCTTGATCGTGGTACATGGCAACAACGGCATCAAATTGATTGATTGCAGATGATCCAAAAAACCCATCAGAAGGGTAGGGGCCATAAACCAAAATGCCTTTCGCACTCAATTCACTGATTGCCGGGTTGATGATATCTATTTCCTCTTTGCCCAAAGTGCCTTTTTCACCGGCATGTGGATTCAAGCCCAAAACAGCGATTTTTGGACGGATAATCTTGAAGTCTTTTTTCAAAGAGGAATCAACAGCCAATACTTTGTTTACGATTTTCTCTTTGGTCAATTGAGCTACAGCGTCTTTCAAACTCAAATGCGCAGAAACCAATGCAACACGTAAATTATCCGCTACCATCATCATCAAGGCTTCTTTTTCATTGGCCATGGCAGCTAAATATTCTGTGTGACCTGGAAACTGAAAGCCCGCGTTTTGGATGTTCTCTTTGGATATTGGGGCAGTAACCAAAACATCTATTTTCCCAGCAGCCAAATCCTTTGTGGCTTCTTCTAAGGCCTTGAATGCGCATTGTCCGCCGTGAAGTGTTTTCTGACCAAATTCTACAGGCACATCTTCGTTCCAACAATTGATAACATTAATTTTTTTCGGATCGGGTTTTTCGTTTTCCTTGATGGATTGGTAAGCAAATTCGCCCTCAATGGTTTTGTTGTGCGCGGCCAAAACTTTCGTTGAACCGTATATAACCACAGTAGCGTTTGTGAGAATTCTATTGTCTTGTAGGGCTTTGATAACTACTTCCGGACCAATTCCATTGATGTCGCCGAGTGTAATACCTATTTTGATTTGTTGTGTCATATTTATTGATGAATTGAATTCACAAATGTAGCATAAACAAGCACAGAAACGGCTAAAGCACGTTGAAGCGTTTTAAATCTACTTCTGCAAGCAAGGTTTCTCCTTCAAAAATATGGGCACACAGCTGTTTAACACACCAAGGTGCCAAGAGATAGCCTTTTGCTCCAAGTCCATTTAAGATGAACATTCCCTTGTGCTCGGGATGTGCACCTAGTATGGGTCGTCGGTCGGGACTTGTTGGACGAATTCCAGCATCTTGATTCACCACGTTAAATGGAATCTGTATCAGACTTTGTAGTTTTTCGCTTATTTCGAGGCGGGCATCTTCGCTTATTTCTACTGAAATATTTTCCCATTCGTAAGTAGCTCCAACCCGAAATAAATTGTTGCCAACAGGGAGCACAAAGCACTTACGGTTCAGCAATTCATTTTCATTAAGCCCTTGCATTTCAACGGTTAATATTTGTCCTTTTGCGGTTTGAACAGGTAGATTCTTGAAAAAAGGATTCTCAAAGTTCTGATAACCTTGACAAAAGATCACTCCAGTGGTTTCTCCGTCCCTTACATCTTGAAACAATTTTTCATAATCCACAAAGGCTGATACAATTTTTCCTAAAGATTCAAAATATTTACGGGATGCAGATAGAAACGGCACCACATCGATGTGATTTACTTGTTTCACCAAACCATTTCCGTGGGTGTTGTTGGCATAATCGGGCGACACGTCATCTTCAGAAAATTTGGAAATGTACTTGGAAAAGTCTGGGTTATTTGTTTTTTCTTCCCAAAAATCTGCTTCTTGTTCACTGGCATATAAACGTCTCATAGATTTTGTGTGAAAAAAGGAAGTCCCAAGTTTTTCTTCAAGTTCTTTGTAAGTATGAATGGCCAAATCCCAGCAATCATCTACCATCCAAGATTTTGTCAACCGACGAAACACCACAGGATTCATAATGCCCGCTGCAACTGACGAACTGTGGTTTTTTCCCGCGTCGATGATACGAAAATCCACACCCCGACGCTCCAATTCAAATGCCAAAAGTGTGCCCGCAACCCCTTGTCCAACGATGGTGAATTTCATATGTAAATTATTTGTTTTTTAAAGGTCATATGGAATACGCCATGTTATTTTCATAGGTGCTTGCGCGAAGTTTTTGCATGGCTATTTCATACAATTTATTTGCTGCGAAGGTAGGGAAGATTTGGGTTATGTGGTTTTGGGTGATGGGTTATGTGGTTTTGGGTTTTGGGTGATGGGTTATGTGGTTTTGGGTGATGGGTTATGTGGTTTTGGGTTTTGGGTGATGGGTTATGTGGTTTTGGGTGATGGGTTATGTGGTTATGTGGTTTTGGGTTTTGGGTGATGGGTTATGTGGTTTTGGGTTTTGGGTGATGGGTTATGTGGTTTTGGGTTTTGGGTTATGTGGTTTTGGGTTTTGGGTTTTGGGTTTTGGGTGATGAGTTATTAGGTTTTGGGTGATGGGTTATGTGGTTTTGGGTTTTGGGTGATGGGTTATGTGGTTTTGGGTGATGAGTTATTTGGTTGTTATTTTTTGATTTTGCTTTTGGCAATATTTTCTTGTGTGGTTTTTACAATTTTTGTGAGGATGTTCACGATGCTTTCACATTCTCTTTCTTCCTCATCTAGATTTATTGTGAAATATTCGGAGGCCTTCATTAATCTTAGCCAGTAAAGTGTTTCTCGTGCCTCTTTTGACGCAATTGACATTTTGGTTACAAAATCTGGTTTTGTTTGAGCAGCCTCCGCTTCGCTAACATTCGCACCGATTGATGTGCCAGAACGAAAAACTTGAGAGGCCAATTCGTACTCTTTTAGCTCCCTTAGAACCCGATTTAAAGCGATTATTCTTAAACCAAAATTGAAAGACATATCCTTGATCAACATATTTTATAAGATTTAATAAATTTCAAACTCAAAATTTTCTCACTCAAAATCCAACACTACCTCACTCAACACTTTCTCATCACTTCGCCACCGCCAAAGAAACAACACTCACTTTTACATCCGGAATCGCTTCCTGAATTACCCGAATACACGCTTCTAAAGTTGACCCCGTTGTAATCACGTCATCCACGAGGCAGAGATGTTTTCCTTTCCATTTTTCTGGATTTTTTACTTCAAAAACAGCTTCAACATTGCTCCAACGTTCATATTTTCCTTTTTTTGTTTGCGTTTCGGTGAACACGCGTCGACTTAAAAGTTTTCCGTAAAAGGGAATTTTGGTGCTTTCGGAAATGCCTATCGCCAGCAGCGAACCTTGGTTGTAGCCGCGCATGAATTCCTTTTTGGGGTGAAGGGGCACAGAAATTAGCATATCTGGCATTGAGTCAAGTTTTTTAAGGAGCAGTTTTTCTCCGATGCGTTTTCCCATTTCACGTGTCAAAAGCTTGTTGTTTTTGTATTTAATGGCATGGATGAGACCTTGGGTATTGCTGCCTTTTTCAAAGAAAAGCAGGGCGTAGGTAAATTCAAGGGGCACGCGACCAAAGAACAATTGGTCTAAACTCGTTTCTTCCTCGAAATGCTCAAAATAAGTGTAGCTAAAATCACCCTCGCAAAAGGTACAAATCAATGTGTGTCCATCAGGCAAAGAATCGTCACACGCCACACACGTATAGGGGAACACAAAGTGCGTTATGGATTCGTATAATTTTGTAATCGGCGTCAGAATTTTCATCAATCCTCAGGTCTATTGTTTTCAATTTTCGAAGATATATAGAAAACTAAATACCAAAGCAAGCAACAAAAACAAGCCCTAAATTTTATGCAAGAAAAAACACTTTTTTGTGTGAACATGGTCATGTGTAAAACAAAAAAGCAATTCCAAAATCCCGCCTGTTTTTATGACTTAATTTTAGAGTCCCAAGAGAGGGTAATAGAACCTTGACAATTTTTCAATTTCAAGATTACGGAATTGTTAAATCGCACCACTTTTTATTTATCTGTTTGAATTTTAGCGCGTTGTGTTATCCAAGCATATCCATGATTTTATTTACAAACAACACATAAAGCGGGTGTGGATAATTTAATTTTAATGTTAATAATCCCTTAAGGCTTTGGTTGGCTTGATGTTCGAAAGCTATCAACATGCACCCAAACCAAATGTGAATTTCTTTTTGTTGACTAGCGTTCTTTTTTTATGATTTTTGTGCTCACGATTTTGGAAACCATCTCCCGATTTGTTTCCGATTCCTGACAAATTACCGAATTAACCCTCGAACCTTGGTGTTCGACAAAATAGATATGATGAATACGCAAGTAGAACCGATTTTAGCAGAAAATAAAGACCGCTTCGTGTTGTTTCCCATTCAGCACGATGATATTTGGTCTTTTTACAAAAAAGCGGAGGCCAGTTTTTGGACCGCTGAAGAAATTGACCTTTCTCCAGATTTGATCGATTGGGAAAACAAGCTCAACGATGATGAAAAACACTTCATCAAGCACGTTTTGGCGTTTTTTGCAGCGTCTGATGGTATCGTGAATGAGAATTTGGCTGAGAACTTTTTGGCAGAAGTGCAATATACAGAAGCCAAGTTTTTCTACGGGTTTCAAGTGGCCATTGAAAATATCCACTCAGAAACGTATTCTTTGTTGATTGACACCTACATCAGAGATACTGCCGAAAAAAACTACTTGTTCAGCGCCATTGATAGCATCGAATGTGTGCGTAAAAAAGCAGATTGGGCTTTGCGTTGGATTGATCAAGGTTCGTTTGCAGAGCGCTTAATCGCATTTGCTGCTGTAGAAGGCATCTTTTTCTCAGGTTCGTTTTGCTCTATTTTCTGGTTGAAAAAACGCGGTTTGATGCCCGGACTTTCATTTAGTAATGAGTTGATTTCTAGAGATGAAGGTCTACATTGCGATTTTGCTTGTTTGTTGTATAACAACCACGTGGTAAACAAACTTTCACAGCAAACGGTTATCGATATCATTCTGGATGCTGTTGAAATCGAGAAGGAATTTATACTTGATGCTTTGCCCGTGAGATTGATTGGCATGAACAGCGAATTGATGTCGCAATACATTGAATTTGTGGCAGATAGACTTTTGGCTGAGTTGAATTGTCCGAAGCAATTTAACGTTACCAACCCATTCGATTTCATGGACATGATTTCGATTCAAGGGAAAACAAACTTCTTTGAAAAACGCGTTGCTGAGTACCAAAAAGCTGGAGTGATGTCGAGCACGAAAGACAACCACTCATTCTCTTTGGACGATGATTTTTAACTGAGATACTAAGACCGACCCTACTATAACCGAAAATTTTGAAACTTAAATATTTATTGGGCTTATGTATGTTGTAAAACGAGATGGAAGAAAAGAAGCTGTGAAATTCGATAAAATCACAGCGCGCATTGTGAAGATGTGTTATGGGCTAGACCCTTTGGTGTCGCCTGAAATGATTGCCATGAAGGTAATCGAAGGTTTGTATGATGGTGTGAAAACCACAGACCTTGACAATTTGGCCGCTGAGGTAGCCGCGTCGAAAACCCTAGACCACCCTGATTATGCTTTGTTGGCTTCGCGCATTGCCGTGTCTAACATGCATAAAAACACGAAAAAGGTGTTCTCGGAGGTGGTTGATGATTTGTACAATTACATCGACCCGAAAACCAACAAAAAAGCTTCGTTGATTGCCGACGATGTGTATGAAGTTGTTCAAAAACACAAAGCCCAATTAGATTCAAGTGTTATTTACGACCGCGACTTCAAATACGATTATTTTGGTTTCAAAACTTTGGAGCGCTCTTATTTATTGAGAATCAACGGCTTGGTTGCCGAGCGTCCGCAACACATGTTGATGCGCGTTTCTTTGGGTATCCACAAAGAGGATATCGATGCTGTTTTGAAAACCTATGATTTGTTGTCTGAAGGTTGGTTTACCCATGCCACACCAACATTGTTCAATTCAGGTACGCCCAAGCCTCAAATGTCGTCTTGTTTCTTGTTGACCATGAAAGAAGACAGCATTGATGGTATTTACGAAACATTGAAGTCGTGCGCTAAGATTTCTCAAGCTGCTGGCGGTATTGGTTTGTCTATCCACGACATCCGCGCTACAGGCTCTTATATCAAAGGCACTAACGGAACGTCAAACGGTATTGTGCCAATGTTGCGTGTGTTTAACGACACAGCTCGTTATGTGGATCAAGGTGGTGGAAAACGCAAAGGATCATTCGCGATTTATGTGGAGCCTTGGCATGCAGACATCATGGATTTCTTGGACTTGAAGAAAAACCACGGTAAAGAAGAGCAACGCGCAAGAGATTTGTTCTACGCTTTGTGGACGCCAGATTTATTTATGCAGCGCGTTAAAGAAAATGGCGATTGGACCTTGATGTGTCCAAACGAATGCCCAGGTCTTTCTGACGCTTATGGTCCAGCTTTTGAAGCACTATATACCAAATATGAAGCCGAAGGAAAAGGAAGAAAAACGATAAAAGCGCAAGATTTGTGGTTCAAAGTTTTGGAATCGCAAATTGAAACAGGTACGCCTTATATGTTGTATAAGGACGCAGCCAACATGAAATCGAATCAAAAGAATTTGGGTACAATCAAGTCATCTAACTTGTGTACAGAAATTATTGAATACACCGCTCCAGACGAGATTGCGGTTTGTAATTTGGCTTCATTGGCCCTTCCTAAATATGTGGAAGACGGCGTGTTCAACCACAACAAATTGTTTGAGGTAACGTATCAAGCTACAATCAACTTGAACAGAATCATAGACAACAATTATTATCCAGTTGAGGAAGCGCGTAATTCCAACATGCGTCACCGACCAATTGGTTTGGGTGTGCAAGGTTTGGCTGATGCTTATATTTTGATGCGTTATCCATTCGATTCTCCAGAGGCAGCACAGTTGAACAAGGATATCTTTGAAACGATATATTACGCTGCCATGACCGCATCTAAGGATTTGGCAATTGTAGAAGGACCTTATCAAACTTGGGAAGGTTCACCAGTGTCACAAGGCATTTTCCAATTCGACATGTGGGGCGTTCAGCCATCCAACCGATGGGAATGGGACGTGCTTCGTGAAGAAGTGAAAACACACGGTGTTAGAAATTCTTTGTTGTTGGCGCCAATGCCCACAGCTTCTACTGCTCAGATTTTGGGCAACAATGAGTGCTTTGAGCCTTACACGTCGAATGTTTATACACGCCGCGTATTGTCAGGTGAATACATCATCGTAAACAAGCACTTGTTGAAGGACTTGGTGAAAGCTGGTTTGTGGAACATGGATATGCGTCAGAAATTGATGGTGTCTAATGGTTCTATCCAAAACATCAACGAGATTCCACAGGATTTGAAAGATTTGTACAAAACGGCTTGGGAGATTTCTCAAAAGGTAATTATCGAACAAGCTGCTGACCGTGGCGCGTTTATTTGTCAATCACAGTCGTTAAATATTTTCATGGAGAATGCCAACTTTGGTAAATTGACTTCGATGCACTTCTACGGTTGGGAAAAAGGCTTGAAAACAGGCATGTATTACCTGCGCACAAAAGCAGCAACGGATGCCATCAAGTTCACAGTGGACAAAGCAGCAGTGCAAGAAAGCATCCAAAAAACGGAGGAAGAAAACATGGCAGCCATTGCTTGTTCTTTGGACGATCCAGATGGCTGCGAAATGTGTAGCGGTTGATTTTTGTAAACCTTATGAATTTTAATAGCGGTCAGAAATGACCGCTTTTTTTGTGAATGTATTTTCCCTTAACTTTACCCGCATGAAGCACACCCTGATTTCCCTCATCTTTCTCAGCGCTTGCACGATGGCTCCAAATGTTCAAACCGAATCAACCACAATACCCAATAACTTGGATTGGCAAGGACATCGCGGCTGCCGTGGATTGATGCCTGAGAACAGCATTGAAGGATTTATTTATGCTTTGTCGTTTCCCGTGCGTACTTTGGAATTGGATGTGGTATTGACCAAAGACAATGTGGTTTTGGTATCGCATGAGCCTTGGTTTTCTGAGGAAATTTGTGATTGTGCGGAATTGGAGAACAAAAACTTGTATCAACTCACATACGCAGAAATCAAGGAAATCAAATGCGGAAACAAGCCCCATCCACGTTTTCCTGAGCAGCAACAATTGTCCACCTATAAACCATCGCTCATTGATGTGGTGGAAGCCGTGAAAAAACACTGTAAAGCGCAGGGAATTGAAATGCCTCGTTTCAATATTGAACTAAAATCACAACCCGATTGGGACGGGATATATCTGCCAGGAACCCAATTATTTGTAGAGCGCGTGTACGAAACTATTCGGGGCTTAGGCATCGTGGAGTTGACCACTATTCAATCTTTTGACCCACGTGTTTTGAATGTTTTTATGCGCATGAATACACAACTTCAATTTGCATTTTTGACCGAGGAAAAGGGAGATCCACTCGAACAGATGCTGGTGCTAGAGAAACTTCCAGACATATACAGTCCGAATCACCTGAACATAGATAAAGCAAAGGTAGAGCAATTACAGAAGCTAAAAATGCGTGTTATTCCATGGACAGTCAACACAATTCAAGAGATGCGTGAAATGCTTAAAATGGGTGTAGATGGCATCATTACCGATTATCCAAATTTGATTTTGGAATTGTAGCGTGCTTTTTACCGTTATTGATGTTGAATGAATATAAAACCCGTGAAAAACAAGTTTCAAACAGCGATTCCAACGTCAACATTGCTTCGAAAATGCATCGCATATTACTATTTCGATGAATCTGAAGAACACGCGGCTCCCACCACCTTTATCTATTACCCGCACTACAAAAATGCTATGTCAATTTATAAGCAATCCAAGATTGTTTTGAATGATGCCTATTCGACTACAATTGTGCCTACTGGAGTGGGTTACTCTTTTGGATTTAGTAAGTTGAACAATCGAGCCGCGCAAACACAAATAATTCCGCCATACAATAAGATTGGAGTGGTTTTTCAGCCTCTTGGACTGAATCATTTTCTAGAAGGCAGTTTGTCCGAATATATTCATGCGCCCATCAACGTCGATTTTAATGTCTTCAAAAGAACGATGGAACCTATTTTAAATGAGCTTTTCGAAGCAGACAATTTAGTGGACAAAGTAGCAATTCTCGATGACTATTTTCTATCGGTTTACCAAGGTTTTCAGGAGCATAAAATGGAAGAAGCAACCCGGTTTTTGTTTGCTCATGATTCCAAACACACTGTTGAAGAACTTGCTGCCGAGCTAGAAATTAGCCGAAAAACATTATTGCGCTTGTTTAATAAACACCAAAACAGTTCAGTGATAGACTATATGAAAATGATTCAATTTAGGAGGTCGATCGAACTTTTTCAAAACTCAAAGGACAGGACGAAATTGACTGAATTGGCGCTTGACACGGCGTATTATGACCAATCTGATTTCATCAAACACTTTAAAAAATTAACGGGATTTAATCCAAAATTATTTTTCAATAACTTGTCAATTTTGGGCGACAAAGGAACATTTTGGACATTGAGTTGATTTTATGTTGTCCCAAATCTCCAATTTTTGAAACATGCCTTATCCGAATTTTGCATCAATTAACGTAAAAATGTTTGTTATGAAAAAGACTCATTGTCGTATAATTTTAGGACTATTCCTAATGCTGCCAGTTTGCGGGAAAACACAGGGAGCAATACAGGGGCTGAATAATGCACAACTCTGTGATGAAATGCCGAGTTGTGGCAGCCATAGAATGATGCAAAATATGTCCAGCGAAACATATAATTTCTTGGAACTTTCCAACACGCTCATGCAACAGGTTGTTCAAATGGTTCAAAACCAACAGAATAACAGAAATTACGATGAGCTTCTTGTAATTCCTGTCGTGTTTCATATTGTATATAATAATGACCAAGAGAATTTGGCGGACTCCATAATTTTAAATCAACTGGAAATTTTGAACCAAGCTTTCCGGCGTCAAAATGAAAATGCTTCTCAAACCAGACTAGCTTTTCTGGATTTTGTGGGCGATACGAAAATAGAATTCCGCTTGGCTGAAGTTGACCCTTCTGGCTCCCTAACGACGGGTATTACGCGAACCTCAACAAACATCACACATTTTGGCGGAATTTTACCATATGGTTCAAATCAAACGAATGAAATTACAACGTGGGTAAACGACAGTTTGTATTACAATATGTTTCGGCTAACTAATACGGATTTGGGCGGCATTGATGCTTGGGATACAGAGCGGTATTTAAATATATGGATTGGCGACCTCAGGATATTAGAGCCATTAATCAATAATTTTGAAGAGCTGGTTTTTGTTGGATTGGCAACCCCGCCGATGGATCATGAAAACTGGCCGGCTGAAATTCTTGAACCACTGGTTGGCTTCGATCAAGGCGTTTTGATGCATTATGTGGCTATTGGCGACAACAATCCAAACAGTTTTCCAAATCCGTATCAAAACTTGAACAGCCCAATCAAAAAAGGAAAAGTATTGGTACATGAAGTTGGTCATTACCTCGGTTTGCGACATATTTGGGGTGATGGCGGTTGCGATTTGGATGACTTTATTGCCGACACACCAAACGCCAATAACCATAGCAATTGGGGCTGTAATCTCAATTCAAACACCTGCGTAGATAACATCGAAGGCGTCGATTTGCCCAACATGGTTGAGAATTATATGGATTATTCTTCCGGTACTTGCCAGAATTCTTTTACAATCGGACAGGCCGATGTGATGCGCGCGGTTTTAGATGTTTACCGTCCGTTACTTGCCGAAACTATTTCTACTGCAAATGTGGGGATATGGAATTTTGGAGAGTCGGTTTTTGCATGGCCAAATCCTTTTCAATCAGAAGTTTATATCAAAAATGTGCCGCCAAATGCCGCGTTTAGGATTTATGATGTGACGGGTACATTAATCATGATTGGAAACCTGAATGAGAACAGCATTGAACTTTCTTCTTTGGCGGCTGGCAGCTATTTTTTAGAAATTTATGATGGGGTTGTCCATGTTCACACAAGAATTATGAAACAATAAATCATTGGTTTTTAATGGTTTTGTGCATTATTATAACCCTATCTGATTTGGTGAAATTGAATTTTACCACCCACTCATTCGTTATGCGCAAATCTGACGGTAAGGCTCTAAAATTTCGAAGTTTTCTAAAGTAGGCGCAAAAGCCAATGTGTTTTGAGCATCGAATTCGTAAACACAGTCCTCATGGTTGATGCGCGTGATTTCGAATGATGAAAAATCAATCTCAACGCCATACATGGATAAGCGTGATAATACACGATTTAAATCCGTAAAGCCAATAATCAAGGTGCTTTCTGTGCATACATCATTTTGGCAAACATTGCATACAATGCGCACGTCTTTGTCGTGGTTTTCAAATTGGATTTTCAAAATTTCGATGCGGTCAAATAAAGCTTTCATAGGTCGTTTGTTTAATTTACGACACAAAGAAGTGCTCATCACAACGTAAACTATTTACGTCCAATAAAGTTTTGTGGCCAAGAACTATAGTTTCACTGTAAACGCATATTCTTTGTATTTTTACACATAAAAATCATTTCCATGAAATATCACTGCTTATCGAATCATTTATTTGTAAAAAACAGAGAAAAATTTGCATCAGCCATGGTGGGTGGTGCTTTGGCTGTTTTTAATTCCAATGATATTTATCCTGTTAGTGCAGATGGCACGCTGCCTTTTCAACAGCACCGCGATATTTTTTATTTGTCAGGAGTAGACCAGGAAGAGAGCATTTTGGTGCTTTTTCCTTCAGCTAAAGACCCCAAGCACCGTGAAGTTTTATTTTTGCGCGAAACCAATGAACACATTGCCGTTTGGGAGGGAGAAAAACTGACCAAAGACCGCGCTTTTGAGGTATCAGGCATCAAAACGGTGTATTGGCTCTCGCAGTTTGATACCATTTTCAAGAATTTAATGGCTGAGGCTGAAACGATTTATTTCAACACCAACGAACACTTGCGCGCCAATACTGAAGTAGAAACACGTGAAGATCGTTTTATTAAAAAATGTCGCGAGCAATATCCTGCGCATCAGGTGAAGAAAAGTGCACCAATTATGCATAAAATTCGCTCGATTAAAGAAGTAGAGGAAATCGAATTGATGCAGTTGGCTTGTAACATTACCGAGAAAGGTGTTCGTCGTTTGTTGAATTTCATCAAGCCGGGTGTTTGGGAATATGAAATTGAAGCTGAATTGGCCCACGAGTTTTTGATCAATCGCTCGAAGGGTTTTGCTTACACGCCAATAATTGCCTCAGGTCCAAATGCTTGTGTGTTGCATTATATTGAGAACAACCAACAGTGTAAAGCAGGCGATGTGATTTTGCTTGATGTTGGTGCCGAATATGCCAATTATGCATCCGATTTAACCCGTTGTATTCCGGTGAGTGGTCGATTTACACAGCGCCAAAAAGACGTTTATAACGCTGTTCTTCGCGTAAAGAATTTTGCGCAAAACCTGCTTGTTCCAGGCACTATGATGGTCGATTACCACAAAGAAGTGGGTCTTTTTATGGAAAAAGAATTGCTCGGATTGGGACTTATTGACCAAACTGACATCAAAAATCAAAAGGCAGATTGGCCCGCGTATAAAAAATATTTCATGCATGGAACATCCCATTTTATTGGCCTCGACACGCATGATGTGGGTCTATGGAATGAACCAATTCAGGCGAATATGGTGTTTACTTGCGAACCGGGGATTTACATTCCTGAAGAAGGTTTGGGCATCCGTTTGGAGGATGATTTGGTGGTGAGAGATTCAGGCGCGCCGTTTAACTTGATGGGCAACATTCCAATTGAAGTTGATGAAATTGAGGACTTGATGAACTCGTAAAATGTCGATTCAAATTATTTCTGGAACTAAAAACGCCACAACTGTTGTTTTTCTTCACGGCTATTTGTTGTCGAGCACGCAATGGATTAAGCTGACTTTGAAGCGTGCTCCATGGCGTTCTGTTTTGTTGGATTTGCCTTATCACGGGGAAAACAAAAACGAACTATTATCGCAGCGAAACATAAAAGCATACGCAAACTTTGTGCAAGCGGAATTGCAAAAAATCGGTGTGGAACG
>JBIIJN010000003.1:0-67682 GCA_044233745.1 Crocinitomicaceae bacterium | reverse complement strand
GCAAATGCTTGATTGAATGACATTGACCCCGCATCAGAAGCTGCCACAGGTGTGTCTAATTCCAATACAACAGTTTCCTCACCACTTACAGTAACTTCTGCATTTTCTCCTGCATCAGGAGCATCATTGAAAGACAACATGGTGAAAGCACCAGCACCAGCTGCCAAACCAGCAAAACCAACACCAGATGAAAGTAAAAGCTCTTTTTGTTTTTTGTTAAGTTTAGAAACCTTAATTGCTTTCTTACCTGATTCATCTGTAACAACTTCTGTTTCGAAATTGAAATCATTACCTCCGTCTACTCTAGTGTGATCTAGGTTGCGGTTTTCTGAATTTAAATTGTTCTCCGACATAATTCTTAATTTTTATGGTTTATAAATGGCGCCACATTTGTTTGGACACGTTTTTTCTTGTTCTAAAATTTCAATAGGCAAATCAATATTCAATGGTTTTCTACATTTTGGACAAACATATTCTTTGGCCAAATTGTGTTTAGTGAGTAGTAATTCCCGCTGCATGGCATTTGAATCTTGCTTCAAGCTGAATAAAAACACCGCTACTGTTGGAACTGCAATATAAAAGAACATCCCTATTTGCGGTGGAATATCAAAAACCTGACCAAGTGCAAAAAATATAATCATCCCAGCAATAGAAAATAAAATCTGCGGCAAAGATGTTTTGCTCTTGTACTTTTTCTTGATTTGATTGCTCGCATTGTTGTAGTTGGAATAGGTCTTTTTGAGTACTTCAAATTCCGGCGAAAAATCAATTCTGTTTTTATTTTTGTGTGATTCAACTTTTTGTTTCAACACATTCAAATCGAGTTTGAAACCATTGTCTTTATCACCCAACATAATGATGTCTTCGTCTTTCACAACTTTTTTGCGCACAGGAACACCGTTTACCCAAGATCCATTGGACGAAGAATCTTCAAAAACAATTCCGTTTTCTGTGAATTCCACAATGGCGTGTTTTCTACTCACCATTGAAAAATGCTCTGGAACCGCCAAGTTGAACGGGTCATCATTTCCTCCTCTACCGATTATTATTTGCATGGTCATCAACTAATTCTGAGCAAACGTAAGTAAAATATATTTACCTAAAAAAAAAATGATGCACGAATACGCAATATTACGTAGGATTAAAATGTGAATTGAGAAAGACAGGCAAAGAAAAATCAATTATTCCAAGTCCAAAACAAAATCTGAGATTGGGCGTCTTACTTTGGGAAGACCGGCGTAAACATCTTCTTCGTGCCTATAACCTAAAGGACAAAGCAACACAGATGAGAGACCTCGTTCAGATAACCCAAGCACTTCATCTACCCCACTTGGGTTGAATCCCTCCATGGGACAAGAATCTATTTTCAATAATGCGCAGGTGGTCAACAAATTCCCGAGAGCAATGTAAACCTGATTCACCATCCAATGTTTTCTCTGATCTTCTGGCATTGAAACAGTGCTCATAACCATGTTTTTAAAACCTTGTATTTTCGCACTATTGGGGTCAAAATTTCTAGTACTAACTGAGCGTTCCACATATTCTTCAACCATCGTTTGGTCAACCGTATTGTATCTACATAAAACCAATACATGCGAACAATCCACAACTTGATGCTGGTTGTAGCTGTGTTTGAATAGTGCTTCTTTCAACGCTGGATTGGTGACCACAACAATTTTCATGAGCTGCATACCCAAAGATGTGGCCGTGAGATTCAGGGTGGCTAATACATCTTCAATTTGCTCCTGAGGAACTTTTCTCTGTGCATCAAATTTTTTACAAGCATAGCGCCAACGCATAGCCTCAAGCACTTCAGACGATTCTAACATTTGTTTTTTTTGAAAGATGTAACAAAAGTAGTGGTATAAAGTTTTTGAACCTGAGAATAGAATATTATTAACGGACAAATTCATTAAAATTCTATAAAATTGAATATTGTCCGTACCAACCTCTTAAATTTCTCCTTATTTTCACAACCGATAAAAAAACAAAAAATGAAGAAGTCTATTTTCACACTAGTAGTCGCATGCTTGTTTACAGCAACTTATGCTCAGAAAAACGCCGTAAAGAGCAATTATTATGACGATTACCAAAAAGCCTTGCGCTACATTGATGAAGAGAAATTTGAGAATGCTCAGGATTTGTTAGAAGAAATTCCTGAACAAGATTCGCTCTATCTCAAATCGCAATACAGACTTCAATTTATGTACAGTCGTTCTGAAAATTATCCTAAAGTTCAGGAAATTGGAGCGCGCATGTCAAAATTGCCATTTGAATCTGGGCATCGCGTATTCAATACTTGGGCACATTCATTGGCCAAAATGGAAAAATACGAGGAAGCATTGGAAGTAGTGGACATGGGATTAGAACAATTCGAAGAGAGCCATTTACTCTATTATAGAAGAGGCTTAATTTTGCAAGATTTAAAAAGACACCAGGAAGCGTTGCATGCTTTCCAACGCGCCATTCAAGCCTATCCATTGCATGTTTATTCGCATGTGAAGTTGGGAGAGATGGCGGCTCACGAAGGCCGATATGCGCAGGCATTGATATCGCTTTCTTATGCAGCCATGTTTGAAAGCGACCCCAATTACAAAACAGAAATTCACCTCACCATGGAGAAAATTTCTACCTTGGAATTTGAAGCCGAACCTAAAAATATTGAATTTGATGAAGGAGATGATTTTTCGAGTATTGATAAAATAATCGAAACAAAAATTGCCTTGTCTACTAAATTTAAATTGCAGACTAAATTAAAAGGATTGGGCTACACACGCCAACTTCAAGTGATAATGGAAGCTTTTTCCTACGACTCGAGCGCTGATGGTTTCTGGATGCAACACTATGGGCCTATGTATGCCGGAATTTATGCTGCGAAACTTTTTGACGCCTTTACTTATGTCACAATTCTCGGTCCCGACTATGGTGCACTGTCGGCGCCAGCCTACAAGCAGAAAAAACGCGTTGCAGCATTTTACAAATGGCTGATTCCTAACGTCGGGAAATATATTGCTCGTCAGGTGATTGAATTTGATGGCAAAAAACAAGAAACATTTATTGATTTGGGCTCTGATAATATTATCGCAAGAGGAATTGGTACAAGTCACGATGACAGAAATGGTAACTGGGAACTTTTTGATGGCAACAGCGGCAGATCGATTGGCGTTGGACCCTATAAAGATGGCAAGCGTCATGGCGAATGGATTCTTTACGATGAAGCCACTGGCATTCTTTCTCGTAAAATCAATTTTGTTGACGGTGAACTTGAGGGGCTTTTAACTTTCTACTATGAAAACGGCAAGCCTGAAATCATCGTTAATATGAAAAAGGATGAGCGCGATGGTCAACGCATTGTATTCTTCCCAAGCGGCGACACGATGCTCATTGACAACCACATTATGGGCAAAAGAACTGGTGATTTCACACGATTCCATGAAAACAACACCATCAAAATGAAAGGTTATTTGAAAGATGACAAATGGGATGGTTTGTTAAAAGAATACCATACCAATGGTGTCTTGGCGGCCGAGATAAATTACCTTGACGATAAAAAAGATGGTTCTTATGTTACTTACTTCAGAAATGGCAAAGTAGCAGAAAAGTGCAATTACAAATTGGATAAATTGGTGGATGATTTTGAGTCCTATTACAACAATGGGCAATTGGCAACGAAAGGACGCTACAAAAACGATAACCAAATTGGAAAATGGGTGGCCTTTTATTACGATGGTAAGCCCAAAGAAGAAGCTGAGTTTGATGAGAATGGAAAGAAAAATTCGATTACCAAAACATTCGACCGCGATGGCAAAATACACCATGAAATGGAGTATAAAAATGGTGAACTACTTTCTTATAAATTTTTCAATAAAGAAGGAAAGATTATAGCGCAAGAGAAAAAATCAGGGAAAAAGATCGACTACAAGTTTTATGATCCAAGAGGCATTTTGATTACAGAAGGTCAACTTGTAAGTGATGAAAAAATAGGAATGTGGATTTATTACAACGATAATGGCGTGAAGGAAACTGAACACAATTACGAAAAAGGAAAAATCAACGGTAAATCGAAAACCTTCTTCCCAAATGGTGAGCTCGAAGTGCAAGAAAATTATGTTGACGATGAACTAGACGGTTTGGTAGTTGTGTATCATCCCAATGGTGAAATCAAAACTGAAGGCTATTATGCCAAGGGTGAAAGAACAGGTATGTGGTATTACTATTACCCAGACGGTACACTAAGTGATAAGGAATATTATGTAAACGATGAAGCGGTGAGCTGGTCGGATGACTATTCTGTTAAAGGTTTGCTCTTTACCCGTCATTTCAATCAAGATGCTGAAATAATCAAAACAGCGCATTTTGATATTTCCGGAAATCCCTTAGACACCATTCACTATTACCATGGTGAAGTGATTATACCTAATCCAAATGGCAAAGACATTTTGGCCAAGCAAAATTACAAAAACGACGTACGTCATGGACTCTCGCAATCGTTCTATTTAGGCACGCGCGTTTCGTTTACTGGCGAATATTTCAACGGGCGCAAAAATGGTGTTTTCATCAATTATTATCCAAACGGACAAAAAAGTGACGAAGCAACGTATGTGCATGGTCAACTTGCTGGCACGGTAACCGATTATCGTTGGAATGGCAACGTGGCTTCAAAGCTGAATTATATAGATGGAGTTTTGAATGGTGAAGCTACTTATTTCCACCCAGATGGCAGCTTGCACTATAAAATGAATTTCATTGATGACGAGGCTCATGGCGAAGTGGTTATGAAATTGCCAAGTGGAGAAACATATGCGGTTTTCTATTACGATAGAAGTGTATTGGTTGGCTATTCTTATACCGATAAAAATGGCAACTTGAAAGATATGATAGCGCTACAAAAAGACGACAACATCATCTGTTATTATAAAAACGGAACAAAATCTTTGGAAACCAAATTGGTAAATGGTGAATACCATGGCTCATACACCATATACGACACAAAAGGAAAACCGTTTGAAACCAAAACTTATGTGAATGGATATTTAGACGGATTGCTTACCTTCAGTAGTGCGCCAGAAAAAACATATTCTACTACCGCATATGCCATGGGGCAACGACACGGAGAAATGAAAATTTACCATTTGAATGGAAAAATTATGTTGGAAACCAACTATCATTTTGGCTTGAAAAATGGTACTGAAAAAGAGTATGACCAAAATGGCAAGCTCAAGTTTACCAGAGAATATTACAACGGTGTAATGATATCAGAAAAGAAAAATTAATCATCTATAAATAGAATCTAAATGAAACAATTCATTAAAAGTTTTTTACTTCTTGTCGCTATTTCGAGTCCATGGTGGGCAAACGCACAAGACCTTGAATCATACAACTGGGGAGATGCCAAATATCTGGAGCAAAATGTACGTTTTGCCGCAGCCAGTCAAGTTTATGTGGCACGAAAACACGCGGTGGAACTGAACTACGATGAAAAAAAGGATCAATTTACAAAATTTCAGTTGAACCACTTCATCATTCAAGTAAACGATGACGCGGCTTTAAAAGATCGAGGAGAACTAGAGTTTCCAACGCTGTCTGACTCACGTGAATTGATTGAATTCAAAGCACGAATCATCAAAAAAGACGGAACAGTAATCGAATTCAAAAAATCTGACGCCAAGGAGAAACCTGTGAGTCAACGACCCAAATCGAGTGATGATGAAGAAAACGAAGATGAAGATGAGGACGAAGATGAGGATGAGGAAACCGATAAAACAGATGAAGAAAAGGATGAAGAAAAAACCTATGAATACTACGATTTGTCTTCACTTCAAAAAGGTGATCAACTTGAATATTTTGTGGTTTTAAAAATTCCTGGCGCCAATTTAAGCGGCTCCTTTTTCACCTATCAAAGCAAAATTCCGATTCAACAATACGACTTTGAATTCAACACAAACAAAGAGTTCACTTTTCTATTCAAAAGCTACAACAACGCACCAAATTTTGTTAAAGACTCAACCAATAAAGTGAGATCTGTTTACAAGTTGACCGACAAAATGGTAGATGGAATCAAGAATGAAAAGTTCAGCAATTATAGCGGTAATATGCGCTCGTTTGTATTCAAATTGGATGGCTACGAAATGGGTAAGAAACGAAACATATTCACTTTCGAAGATTTCTCTCAAAACATTTACAATAACGTTTACACCAATTCCAAGAAAGAATTGGCTAACATCAAAAAGGCCATGAAACTGTCGAAGATGAAAGCTGGCAAAACAGATGCAGAAAAAATACGCGCTTTTGAAAATTATATCAAAACGCAATTTGTGGTTTTTAACTTCCCAGGCCTCAATGATATATTTAGCGTAACCAACATGTATCAATTTAATATTTTATCTTCTGATGCTGCCGCAAAATTGGTTGCCAATGCCCTCGTTTTATCAAAAATTGAACATGAATTGGTTGTAACCTGCAGCAGATTTGATTATCGCTTTGATAAAGATTTCGCGACCAATTTCTTCTTCGACAACATCATCATTTATGTAAACAACGAAAAGAAATTCCTGGACCCCAGTTCAACAGAATACCGCATGGGCATCATTCCAAGTTATTTAACCCACAATTATGGCTTGTTTATCCGAAGCATAACCACAGGTGGAGTGACTACCGGAATGGGTAAGATTAAATTCATTGATGCACCCGACCGCGAATTTTCGAGAGATGACTTTTCAATCGCGGTTTCTTTTGCAAGCAATTTGAAAAGTATTGATATCGAACTAGCTAGAACAATGACAGGCTATTTCGCAAGCAATTGGCAACCACAGTTCAGCAAACTCGATGCCGAACAAAGAGTGAAATATGAAGAAGCTTTGGTGCGCTTCATGGACAAAGATATGGACGTTGCCAAGGTTGAATATCTGAACGTTGAAAAAGCCGATATTCTCGCAAAACCATTCATTACCAAGGCCATTGCAAGCAGCAAAGCACTCATAAGCGTAGAAGACGAGGTAATCACATTCAAAATTGGTATGTTGATTGGCGAACAATCCAATCTCTACGAAGATGAAACACGCCAGCTGCCTATCGAAAATAGCTTTGCTAGAAGCTACAGCCGCACTTTAACAATCACACTTCCAACAGGCTACAAAGCTGAGAACCTAGATGCTTTAAACAAAAATTTTGAAGTGAAGAATGACAAAGGCAAGGTAGCTGCTCAATTCAAATCGAGCTACACACTCAATGGAAACACCTTGACGGTTACCATTGAAGAGTGGTTTGAAGACCTAGAATTGCCTGCCAGCAAATACCAAGATTTCAGAGCTGTAATCAATGCATCTGCTGATTTTGCTAAAACAGAAATCAAACTTAAAAAATAAGCGCTCTATTATTATCCTGAGTTAGATTTTGAATCGCACTACTTTTCAGTGGTGCGATTTTTGTTTAACTTTGAAAGTAGTCAACACGATTGAATTTCGACTATTTTTATAGCTTTGCAGCACCATTCAGGTCAAGAGAAAAAAAGTACATATGCTTAAACAGCGACTCGAACATAAATTACTACAAAAACTCTCCCCTCAACAAATTCAGTTGATGAAGTTGATTCAAATTCCTACTATGGAATTGGATCAAAGAATTAAACAAGAATTAGAAGAAAACCCTGTATTAGAAGAAGGTCTAGATGAGGACCAAGAGGAGAAATATGAGGACGACGATAATTATGACGATTTCGAAGATTCGCGTTCGGAATCTGAAAAAGAAATAGACCTAGACGATTACCTTTCTGATGATTCTGATTATAAAACTTCGGTGAACAACAAAGGCGCCGACGATGATGAATACCATGTGCCACTTTCACAAGGATTAAGTTTTCATGAGCGCCTAACTGAGCAAATTCATTTGAGATATCTCTCCGAAAAACAAAAAACAATTGCCGAGATTATCGTTGGAAACATTGATGATGATGGCTATTTGAGTCGCCCACTCGTTAGCATTGTGGATGATTTGGCATTTTCAATGAACATTTCGGTTACCGAAGAAGAAGTTGAAGAAGTTCTTGAAATTGTTCAAGATTGCGATCCCGCTGGCGTTGGTGCGCGCGATTTGAAAGAATGTTTGATTCTACAACTGGAACGCAAATCTGGAGCCAACTTGGCAAGACATACAGCCCTCACCATTCTCGAGGATTATTTCGACGAATTCACCAAAAAACATTACGCCAGAATTGCTCAGAAACTCGAACTCACAGAAGACGATTTGAAAGACGCCATAGACCAAATCATCAAATTGAATCCGAAGCCAGGCAATTCGATGAAGGAGGCGCAAAAAGACATGTCGGTCATTACGCCCGACTTCGTGATTTACGAAAACGAAGGCAAATTGGAATTGACCTTAAATTCGCGCAATGCACCCGATTTAAAAGTTTCCAAAGGTTATGAAAACATGATGCGGGGCTATGCTGAGGGCGCTCATCAATCCAAATCTGATAAAGAGGCGCTCACCTTCATCAAGCAAAAGCTCGATTCAGCCAAATGGTTTATTGACGCCATCAAACAAAGGCAAAATACGCTATTCATTACCATGTCGGCCATCATGGATTACCAACGTCAATATTTCTTGACGGGCGATGAAACCAAGTTGCGTCCGATGATTTTGAAAGACATTGCTGATTTAGTTGGCATGGACATTTCTACCATTTCGCGTGTGGCCAACAGCAAATATGTGCAGACCAATTTTGGGGTATTTGCTTTAAAATATTTCTTTTCTGAATCGCTTTCAACAGATAGTGGTGAGGAAGTGTCATCAAGAGAAGTGAAAAAAATCCTTTCCGAAGCCATCGAAAATGAAAAGAAGAAAAAGCCACTCACCGACGATCGATTGGCCGAATTACTCAAAGAAAATGGCTACAATATTGCAAGAAGAACCGTGGCCAAATACCGTGAACAATTGAATATTCCAGTTGCTCGATTGAGAAAAGAGTTGTAATCAAAGTTTCTGGTTAAAAATCCTTATCATTACAGTCTAACAAAGAAAGATTATGATTATCCGGATTATTATTTTCCTGCTCGTCAATTTTGGCGCATTGGTGTTGGGTGGTTTATTCATGGGCGATGGTCCTAGTTCTGAATGGTACACAACAATAAATAAAGCCCCATGGACACCTCCGGGTTGGGTTTTCGGTGCAGCTTGGACATCCATCATGATTTGCTTTTCGATTTATTTGGCTTTGCTTTGGCCCAAAACGGAAAACAAAAATCTGCTTTTGGGCATGTTTTCTTTGCAATTTATTTTGAATGTGCTGTGGAATCCTGTGTTCTTCTATTACCACAACGCCGCGCTTGGCATGGTCATCATTGTATTACTGACCGTGTTGGTTTGGTGGTTCATGGTGTATTACCGCGCTCCACTCAAATGGACGAGTATACTCATTTTACCCTACGCCATTTGGCTCGTGATTGCCAGTTCACTGAATGGTTATGTGCTTTGGATGAACTGATGTTTCGCAATTAAACAAACGCATTCACAACTTGATAGATTGACGTACCGATAATTACGATCAAAACAATATAGCGAAATACCAAATCTGAGGTGTAGCGCAAAATTACTTTGCCAATATAGCTCCCCGTAAAACCAATGAGCATCAGGAAAGGAATGAGAATCAGAAATTCTTTTAGAAAATAACCCTGACTCACATACACCACTGCCCTACTGAAATCTACGCCTAAGTCAATAAGTGCAGAGGTGGCAATAAAAACGTCTTTAGACAAATTGAATGCTGCCAAAGTAATTCCTCGAATTGCGCCACCCGTGCCTACCAAGCCCGCCAAAAAACCAGACAACAAGCCACCAATGTACAGGTTCCTGTCGCTCATTTCTAGTTTTTTATTGAAATTGATAATCAAGTAGATGGCCAAGATCACCAAAATGATATTCATGCCCAACTCCAGTTGTTCAACCGGCACCACAGCGGTCAGCAGCGCACCAATTGTTACAAAAATAACCGCAGGAATACCCAATTTCAAAACGATTTTTTTGTCAATGCCCTTTCGGAAAAGAAAAATTTTAGACAAATTGCTAAACACATGAAAAACAGCTGTGATGCCCAAAACAGTCTTAAAATCGAAAAACACCGAAGCCATGGGCACAAAAAGAATGCTCGACCCGAAACCAGAAACGGTGCCCACAATCTCTGCTATAAAAGCAAGCCCAAGAAATAACCAGTATTTTTCCAAAACCATTCAATTTAATCACTTCGAAGGTAAACATATTCTAGAAGCCATTGCAATCAAAAAAAATCCCCTCGCTCAATGAACGAAGGGATTGATAGAAATATTCTCTAAAATTCTAGTTACCCAAGCTTCCAAACACCCTTTTCAAAATATCATTCACACGCGCGATTGGGTCTTTGCGGATTTTATTTTCTTCTTTCTCTACCATGAGGAAAAGACCCGAAATAGAACGGTCGAGAACGTATTCGCTCAAATCTTCTTGAACCTTAGGTTTTCCAGTAATTGTAGTGGTCATGTTGTATTTAGAAACGATTGGTTGCCAAAGCTTTGTCAATTCAACCTTTTCAATCGCCGCTTTCACTTTTGGCATAAATGCTTGTTTCAATTGTGCAGTTGTGCGCTCAATCAAAAAGCGCGTAGCCGCACCATCACCTCCATTCAATATCGCAAAACCATCTCCAATAGACATACCTTTGATGGCATCAACAAAAATCGGAACTGCCTCTTTAGACGCTTCTTCTGCCGCCCGATTCAAGGCAACAACTACATTGTCAATCTGACCACCTAAACCTAAATTATTAGCATATTCTTGAACCACTTTGGCCTGCTCCGGAAAAGGAATGAAGATTTCAGGGTTCTTGTAAAAACCATCTGTTACAGAAGTTAACTTGGTAGCGTTGTTGATGCCAACAGTTAAGGCTTCTCTGAGTCCAGCAATTACTTCTGTATTGGTTAAAGGTGCTGGTCCTGAGGGATTTGGTACCACAAGTGCTTGTTCCAAAATATCACAAGCGCCTAAAGGCAATATTAAAATCATTGTCAATAGGAAATTTCTTACTTTTATCATGTTATTTTGTATTAAAATGAAACCAATTATTCGTTGACTTGTTTTTCAAAAACTATGCCGCGAAGATAATAGAAAAAGTACCAGCACTGAAGAACATGAAAATTGAATTAATCAACATTGGCGACGAATTGCTCATCGGTCAAACCATCAACACCAACGCCTCTTGGCTTGGTAGTTTCTTTGCTGAACGTGGTGTGAGAATATACAAAACGACTGTGATAACAGACGAGCACGAAGACATTTTGAATCAAATTCAAATTTCTGCAAACCGCTCTGATGTAGTCATTATTACCGGTGGTTTGGGTCCAACTAAAGACGACATCACCAAAAAAACACTCGCGGATTTCTTCAACAGTCCACTTATTTTAAATGAGGAAATGTTGGTCAAAAACACCGCTTATTTTGCGCGTTCCAATCGTCCGATGTTGCAGGTGAATATTGACCAAGCCTTGGTTCCAGAATGCTGTGAAGTGTTGATCAATGAAAATGGTACTGCGCCTGGGATGTTGTTTAGGCATGGGAAAACTTTGATTTTTTCGCTGCCCGGGGTGCCCTACGAAATGAAAGCTTTTGTGGAAAATCAAATATTTCCAATCTTGTTGAATGAATTCGAAATCACCGATATTTATCACGAAAGCGTTATGACAACGGGGCGCGGCGAATCTTTTTTGGCAGACAAAATTGAAGATTGGGAAAACCGCATGCGCAATGATAACTTGAGCTTGGCCTATTTACCATCGCCCGGTATTGTGCGTTTGCGCGTGAGCTCATATCAGGGTCAAAAAGATCAGCAAAAAGTGAGAACCTACATTGCAGAACTCATTGATATTTTAGGCGACGACTTTTACGGTAGAGAAGGCGAAACGCTTTCGGGTGTGGTAGGCAACTATTTGACTCAATTGGGCAAAACACTATCTAGCGTAGAAAGCTGTTCATCAGGCAGTTTGGCCTCAGAGATTGTTAAAACTCCCGGTGCATCAAAATATTATGAAGGCAGTTTGGTAACCTACAGCTATGCGATGAAAACCCATTTGGCGGGCGTTGCTCCAGAAATTTACGAATCCCACGGCGCTGTGAGTCAGGAGTGTGTGGAAGCTATGGCCTTGGGTGGAAAAGAGCGTTTGTTATCAGATTACTGTTTGGCAACAAGCGGCATTGCAGGACCCGATGGTGGCACGCCTGATAAACCTGTTGGCTCTGTTTGGATAGCCTTGGCGCACCCCAATGGCGTGGAATCGCAACTGTTTCATTTTCCAGGAAACAGAGAAAGAAACATCAACATGTCGGTTTTAGCAGCATTGAATATGCTACGTTTACACTTAATTAAAAATCACAAATTATAATCCATGAATTTACTTAAAACCGAAATCGGTCGCCTCAGAATCATTGCTTTTATTGAAGGAATGAGTTTTCTGCTCATCCTTTTCATCACCATGCCATTGAAATACTTGATGGACATGCCAGAACCCAACAAAGTGGTGGGCATGTTGCACGGGGTTTTGTTCATCTTGTATATTATCGCAGTAATCCAAGGCAAATTCAGCTTCAATTGGAATGGCAAAACAACATTTTGGGCGCTTTTAGCCTCCGTGATTCCCTTTGGTACTTTTTGGGCAGATGCCAAATATTTTAAAAAGGTTCAGGCATAGACAATCCTTGTTCGACTTGGATAAACTGAAATCTATTAACTTTAGCAAATCAAAAAATAAATAAAATGAAAAATCTATTCGTACTCCTGGCTCTATTACCTAGTTTAAGTTTCGCACAATATTACCGCGGATTAATACCAAGAAGCAGCCCAGAAAAAAGTGTTTCACAAAAAGTTGGTTACACACAAGTCAACCTCAATTGGAGCAGTCCATCTGTTCGCGGACGACAAATTTGGGGTGATTTGGTTCCTTACAACGAGCTATGGCGCATAGGTGCAAATGCAGCAACAACAGTTGAATTTAGCACAGATGTAACCATCGATAATAAAAAAGTGAACAAGGGCAAATATGCAATGTTCTTGATACCGAACCAACATGCCAAATGGACTTTGGTATTGAATTCAGACCACGAGCAATGGGGTTCATACAATTACGACAAAAGCAAAGATGTGCTCCGTTTTGATATTTTACCAAAAAAACGCAGTGCTGTAGCCGAAGATTTGACGTTGAGTATCGGTCAATATAGTTTTATTCATGGTGCAATCACTATTTCTTGGGAATTCATGGATATTGAAATCCCTTTTGAAACTGATTTCTTGAATCAATTGAAAATGGAAGTAGAAAGTAAATCTGAAGCTGCTGCCGACAATGCCAAGTGGGCTCCTTATTTGCAAGGTGCTGAGTATTTGGAGGAAATCAACATGAATTTGGATTGGGCAACAGCATGGATTGCTCAGGCTGAAAAACTATTCAATGGTGTAAAAACTTGGGATGAAAAATACCAAGCAATAGATTTTTGCGAAGCACACATCATGTGGACCAAAGCGAAAATCATGGCACGTAAAGGAGAATTTAAAGAAGCCTTGGCTCTTGCTCAAAAGGTAGCTAACTTCAAAGACGGTGCAAAATTTTACAATCGTCCAGCGTATAAAGAGAAGATTGATGCAGCATTGAAGGCTTGGGATAAGAAGTAGTTAAATCAACCCAGCAACCGCTGCCACTTTGAGGGCTTCTACCTTGTTGTTTACTTGCAGTTTTCGGTAAACATTCTCGATGTGTTTGCGAACTGTTCCTGAACTGATGAATAAATTATCAGCAATCAGATTGTAAGTTAATCCGCGACTTAATTGTTCGAGGATTTCTATTTCTCTTTTGGATAAATTGTATTGTTCTGCATCAAATGATTGTGTTTGAGGGGCTCCTCTACGCAACATGTCTAATGATTTTTTAGCAATTGCTGGCGACATGGGCGCACCCCCAACCAAACATTCGTCGATGGCTTGAAACAAATTGGCTGGCGATTCGTCTTTCATCATATACCCCGATGCTCCTGCCAAAATAGCCTGAAAAATATGGTCTTCGTCGTCAAAAACAGTACACATCACAATTTTGATCTGAGGCCAACGGGAATTTATGATTTTTGTAGCCTCAATACCATCCATCACAGGCATTTTAATATCCATCAAAATAACATCGATGTTGTGGTCAAACTCAAGTCGATTGATCATTTGTTGACCATTTTCAACCATAAACTTCAAATTGATATCTCTATTCAAAGCCAATTTAGACTTCATTGCTGAGGCCAAGGCTGGTATATCTTCTGCTAATGCTACTCGAATCATAAGTCACGGTTTTTAATTATTTACAAAAGTATGCCATCACGCTGAAGCTGGCAATACGCAATTCATCTTATATTTCTCTTGGAACTGTAACCGAAACGCGTGTCCCGTGGCCAGGTTCGGATTCAAAAACTATAGTGTCCCCTATTTCGGCAATCCGTTCACGCATATTGTTCAAACCATATCCATCCGAATATTTCGTTCCCATTCCCACACCATCATCGGTCAAATCAATCTCAATTTGCCCATTGTTGGTGCGCATTTCAATTTTCATCACTTGAGCTTTTGCATGTTTGATGGTGTTGTGAATACATTCTTGGCGAACCCGGAACAAATTCAAACTTTGACTCGGTGTTAATTCAACTTCTTCCTTGATTTGATTGTCGAATTGAATATTTAAAGTGCCTTGTCTTCTATGGATAAACTGCATCAATTTGCCAACAAATTCTTCAACATCTAAAGTATCTTTGCGGATGGCCCAAATGGTATCGCGCAAAATATTGGAGGCATTCCTACTGATTTCGCCAATTTGTTCGTAGCCTTTTTTACTTTCGTCTTGGCGCACATAGGCCTCGCTATCAGCAGTTGATGATATGAGGGTTAATTCGGCGCCCAAACTATCGTGCAAATCGCGAGAAAGTCGCAAGCGTTCAGATTGAATTTTTTCCTGCATTTCTTGTTGAGCCTGCTTTTCTTTGAGTATCATTTCCTTACTCAGCAATTCTTGTTTTAACCTTTGGCGACGATAAATTCCGAAAAATGTAATGAGCGCCAATGCCAAAAGTGCAAAAGAAATATAAAGTTGATTGTTGCGCTAGGTGATTTTCAATTCTTGTTCAACCAACTCGCGTTCGCGCAATTCTGATTCGTAGCGCACATCCATTTCTTCTTGAATAAGCGTTCGATTCACATTATAGAGCGAGTCTTTCAAAGCCATTTCGCGATTCTTCAAATCCAAAGCCAAATCAAAGCGATTTTGTTTTTGATACAAATCCGACAGAAGACCTGCCGTGTGTTGAGCTAAATCCTGAAAACCAATCATATATGAAATATCAAAAGATTGTTCCAAATATGAGATTCCCAATTCTGGATTTCCATTTCTGGAATAAAACTCGCCTACATTGTTGAGATTAATGGCATAAGCGAAAGTGTCTTTGAGCATTTTACGAATTTCCAATGCTTCTAAAAGCATGCTTTCAGCGCGGTCTAGTTGACCCAATTCAGATAATAAAGTACCAGCATAATCCAAAGTATATCCCAAGCCTACAGAGTCATTGGATGCTCTGGAATATTTCTCAGAAATCTCATAATTGGTCAAGGCTTTATCGTTTTGCCCCAGACTAGAATAACACACACCAGATAAATTATAGCCTTTTGAAAGAAGAAAACCATCATCAAATTTTTTGGCAAGATTAATGGCTTTTTTGTGGTATTCTAAGGCTTTATAAATTTTCGAATCATCTACTGAGCCATCAGGTCGTTTGGCATTTCTAGAATAATGCAAACCCATGGAATAATAAATCTCAATTTTTTCAAAATCCATTTTGTGTTTGTCGCACAAATCAAGCGCAATTGTGAGATTTTCGAAACCTTTTTCGCGCTCGTTTTTGTAATAATAGATGTCTGCCACCACCAAAGTGCTTTGAATGAGTGTATGTACTTCGTTTTTCTTCTTGGCCCAAGCCACCACTTCTTGCGCGTAAATCAGTGCACTATCCGGTTTAAGCACTTTGATTTCTTGCGCTTTTTTGAGCAAGGCATCCATTTTTTGTCGGAAGGCGGCTTGAACTCAGCGTGAGCCTAACCAAAAAATAGCAGCAAAATGAATAAAAGAAAAAACTGTCTCATCTGGGTTGATTTTATGTTTTAAGTTGGTTGCACGAAAATAGAAAATTAATTGGCAAAGAGGATGTTTGAAGATGAAAGTAATAGATTGGGATTCTGTTGGTAAATGGTTTTGTGAATCACGAGCATGACACATTATAAGCCGTTGAACACGTCAATCTCCTAGCTTGCTTAGTCGCAAGCGGAGATTTTTTTGTTTTCATTTTGAAGAGTTGAGGGATTACGAACGTGATCCCAATGGGGGAGCCTTGCAAGTTAAATCTCCATGCTTGCTTAGTCGCAAGCTGAGATTTTTTTGTTTTTTCTCTTACGAAAACTGATAGTTTTCGACGCTTAAAACAAAAAAATCTCCCGAGTAAACTCGAGAGATTTTTCTTGCGGAGAAAGAGGGATTCGAACCCCCGGTACCTCACGGTACAACGGTTTTCAAGACCGCCGCATTCGACCGCTCTGCCATTTCTCCGCCGCAAAAGTACTAATACTTTAAACGCTGGCAAGAAATTCCTAAAAAAAAATGCCATCAATTTAATGTATCATATAATTGAATTCGCTAATATTTTGAGAATGAATGAAATAAAACAAATCAAAAATAAAATTAGACAGAGAATTCAAAGTGAAATTTTATCCTAAATCTTAGACAGCGGCTAAGAAAAGAAACTTAGAAATTCTTTTTTTTTAATATGCATCCGATGAAAGGCCAAAAAATTACACAAATGCACAAAAAAAATGGCTTCCCATTAATGAAAAGCCATTTCAAATTTTTTCGATATCATTAGTCAATAAGTAGCTTCTCGCTATATGCTTTATTGCCAACAAAGAAATTCACAAAATAAATACCCGAGCTCAATGATTGAGTCAATCGCACTTCTTTACTGTTCTCTCCCGGGTACGACATACCCAAAGAATGAGAAATTACACTCTGACCTTGCGCATTCATCACATTTACATGCAAAGGTTCAGATTCATCTGTTGTGAAGTTAATCGCAATTTTACCCTCAGACTGATTCAAATAAATATTCAATGAGGCCTGAATTTGTTCATAGGCAGTTAATGAAACTCCTGATTGTGGCGCTGCAAAAGTGTGCTGTGACAAACGAATCAAATCGCCAGAGGTCTGCCCGTTACTATTAGTTTTGTTGGTTGCTACATAAAACACAACATTTCCCACATTGGTGGCGGGTGCTGTCCAATCAAAAGACCATTGAGTTAAAGTATTTCCAGCTGCTCTGTGACCCAAATACTGTTTGCCTCCGGCTCCATTAAGGAGTTGCGTTCTTAAATCATCCGTTACAACAATAGATCCAGCCTGAGTATTATCCGAAGCTTTCAAAGCAACCAACTGGAAACCATTTTTATTTGAAGCATCCATCATAGATAGCTGAATCGTATAGGTTTCTCCTGGTGTATAGAAATTTATACCATCGGCCCATTCTAAAACATTGAAACCCGCACCGCTGGCAGTAGATCCGGCATGGCAAGCCGTACAGTTGTTTTCGCCAGGAGCGCCAGTGTTGCCCGCTGATGCTCCTCCAGAATTTAACTGGTGAAACGTTTGAGTATTAAAAGATTGGTAAACACCCTGTTGCTCAACATTCATAGATACCATAATACCTGCTACCAAAGGAAGCGCTAAAGTCAAGATTTGTTTTGTTTTCTTCATAGTTGTTTTGTATTTGTTTAAAGTCAATTATTGGGAGCACCTTGCTCAATCCAACAACTTATTTTTGAAATTTGATCTGCATTCAATTGTGGACCAACAGGCATAGGGTCCACCCCTGACTCGTGTCTTATGCTCCTACCAATCAAAATCCGGTGCAAATATATATTTTCGTAACTTGTAAAATTCATGTTGTTTGCTGGGTTGGCTCCAGCATGACAACCAGAAACGGCACAGGAATTCATAATAATTGGTTGAACGTCATTAGAAAAACTAACTGTTCCAGTGCATTGTATTTCCGATGTTTTGTCTTTTTTACAAGAAATCAAAAACATGAAAAAACATAAAACGGTGTAAGACAATGTGTTATTCATATTATAATTCAAATTTTCTGGTTATGGCAAATCCGATTCTGTATTGCCCTTCAAGCCATTTGCCTGCGGTGTAGGGTATAAATTGCTGCTCTCCAAATCCGCCTGCATTGGCAGCATAAATACTAAAAACGTGGCCAAAAGTGACCCATTCAAATGCAAAAGCAAGACTATTGTTGAATTCCTGTCGCAAATCTTGTTGATTGAAATTGTGGTAATACTCAGCAATGATGGCAAACTTCTTCAAAAAACCTATTCGACCACCTACACCCATTGAAAACAAACCATTTTGATCAGAAAAAGCAACATAATTTCTATGCGTATAAGTTGGCATGAGTGCCAAGCTTCCTATTTCTCCAAACTTTCTAGTTACTATGAATTGAGAAGCATAGGCCATTCTATGGGCAAATTCAGGATAATTGGCTACCAAAGTTGGATCGCTCAAAGCCTTAGTATAAACCAATGTTGATGAAGCCAAAACACTCATCGATAAAGGCACTTTATTATCTTCCGTTTGACGTAAAACCTGATATTTCACAAAGCCATCCAATAGTCCTCTGTAGGGCCCATATCCTTTGCTTCTGCCCAAACCTATCATCAATCTATCTGAAATTCCATACTCAAAAGCAATTCTAATATCCGCCGAATTGTCTAAACCAAAAAAGGTTGAAACACCACCGTTTGTTCCTGCTACATCTCCAAATTTGTGTTCAACTCGGAATTCTAAAACACCTTTTTCTAAAGTTTCGTTAGAGTGTCCATTGATAACCCGTGTGGTATTAAATGTTTCATCCACCGGCTCAAAAGACGTTTCCTCCTGAGCTTGAACAAGATAGATACTTGCAACTAAAAAAATAGTACTCTTAATCTTCATAAATACGATTTCATTATGCAACACTAACGAGCGAAGTTGTTCTTGGTTGCCAAAAAAAAAATAAAGCAACGAATTGAGTCATTTTACGTTTTGATAACACTATCAAAATTTTGAAGTAAATTTGCAGTTATGAAACACACAGACTTTTTTCGCATTATATCTATTCTGATCATTTCTTTCTTTGGTTACTCCTATTCAGTGGCGCAGCAAATACCAGTTTGTCTGGGCAACGACGCCACAATTTGCACGCCCCAGACTGCTCAAATCAATGATTGTTTGGGTATTGGCGCCAGCGCTGGAGGAGGAATGTCGATAGGTTCATATCAGGTGGAAAACATCGCCTTTGCCCCAGACCCATTCAATGCGGGTACAGCTGTAAACTTGAGCGATGACTCTCAAAGTGCCTTATTCCCAATCGGATTCAATTTTTGTTTTTTCGGAACTACATATACGAACTTCGTTATCGGTAGTAATGGTTGGGTGGCATTTTCAACACCACAACCCAATACTTTTACCTCAGCGGTAATCCCAAGCACAGCCGCTAATGTACCAAAAAACTGTGTTATGGGTCCTTGGCAAGATTGGCACCCTGGTGTTGGTCCAAACGTGGGTCAATACATTAGATATCAAGTGTATGGAACTGCACCGAACAGACGCTTGGTTATATCCTACAACCAAATACCCATGTTTAGTTGTACAACTACTTATGGCACATTTCAAATTAGAGTTTATGAAACCACGAATGTTGTTGAGACCCATATTGCCAACAAACCAAACTGCTTGCAATGGGCTGGAGGTACAGCTACACATGGATTACACAACGCAACTGGAACACAAGCCGTTATAATTCCTGGTAGAAACTCGACACAGTGGACAACCACAAACGAAGGATATCGATTTACGCCTGGTGTGCAGTGGGTGAATACTTTAGGCCAAACTTTTCCTTACAACAGCGGCGTTTTGAATGTTACAGCTCCTCCCGCAGGTGGTACAGTAGGCTATTGGCTTACAGGCGGTTGTGGCGCTGGCAATAGCTTTGCAATATCAGACACAACTTGGCTGAGCTTTAGTCAAATCAGCGGAACCATGGCAACCACAACCGACTTTTGTGCCGGAGGTGTGGGATCAGCATCCATCAATAACGTAACTGGAACTTATCCTCCGTTTACCTATTCATGGGCACCATCTGGACAAACGACACAAACGGCCTCGAACGTTGTAACAGGTATTCATTCTGTTACCATCACTGATGACTTGGGCTGCACAAGAGTTTACAATATGAACGTGCCCAACAACCAACCAACGGCTAGTTCAACGGCTACGCTCGAATCTTGTGTTGGTTCATCCAACGGTACTGCAACCGCCCAAATGGTTCCTGAAGTTGGTACTTTAACTTACTTATGGAACGACCCGTTGCAACAAACAACCCAAACTGCGGTTGGTTTAACTGCGGGAACCTACACATGTACAATCACTTCTAGTCAAAACTGTACGGTAACCACAACTGTAACCGTGACTGTAGATAACCCAATGCAACCATCTATTGTTGCGCAAACAGATGTAACTTGCCATGCTTCAAACACTGGAACAGCAACAGTGGGTATCACAAATGGTACTGCTCCATTCATTTACAATTGGAGTGGTAGCTCATCCACAACTGAATTTGCAAACGATTTGTTTGTAGGTAATCACACTGTTGATGTGTCAGATGCCAATGGGTGTACAGCGCAGTTGTCTTTCACACTAAGCGAACCACCGGCCTTACAAATTACTGGAATTTCAATTCCTCAAGAAATTTGTCCTGGCGCTGATGCCAATCTTTCCGCACAAGGCATTGGTGGCAGTACGCCGTACACTTATACGTGGTACGTTGACAATACTCAAGTGGCACAAGGTCAAAATGTTGTGGCAACGCCTACAAGCTATTTAACGACCTATTGCGTAGTGTTAACAGAACAATGCGGTTCACCAGCAGATACGCTTTGCACAACTGTTTCTTGGCCAGAGGATATTATTCCCTCTTTTATTTCAGACACTACTCGAGGATGTAACCCAACTACCATCTCTTTCCAAAACACAACAGAATCTAGTTTAATTGCGAATATCTTCTTTCAGTTTGGTGATGGTAGCTCTGTAAACGTTGGTCCGACGCAACCCTTTACACACACCTACACTTACGCAGGTGAATTTACGCCTCAAATGACTGTGACTACGATAAATGGTTGTGTTTACACGCAATCTTTCCCGAATTACATTCAAATTGGCGACTACCCTACAGCAAATTTTTCTTGGTACCCGAGCCAACCTGTTATGTTTAATCCAACGGCAAATTTCTTAGATCTTTCCTCTGCTGATGTAACTCAATGGAATTGGACATTTCAAGCGGGTGAACCAGGGACTTCAAGCGCAACAAATCCAATTTCTACTTTCCCACTTGGCGAGGTTGACGAATATCTTGTAACACTTTACGTTACAACCGACTTTGGTTGTGTAGATTCGTTTAGCACTTTTGTACCTGTAATTAGTGATGTTGTGATATTTGCTCCAAATACCTTCACTCCAGACGATGACTTATTCAACGAAGGATGGCGTGTATTTATGCAAGGCATTGATATTTACCAATTCAACTTATTGATTTTCAACCGTTGGGGAGAAATTGTTTGGGAATCAAATAACGTTGAAGTTGCATGGGATGGTACTTACAATGAGCAGCCTGCTCCCCAAGGAACTTATGTTTGGAAGATTAGAACTAAAAATCCTTACGACGACAATGTTTATGAGTTTCAAGGGCATTTAAACCTGCTCAGATAATCTGTTTTTCCCTAGCGCGAATTGTTTCCCGATTTCATTCGGATAGCAAGGAGCGGATATATATAAAACCATGCGTCATTTGGCGTATGGTTTTTTTTTAGCTGAGTTAGATAAATTATTTAAGACTCAGATTTTTATGGTATTTATCACCTTTCAATCACTAGAAATTCGGAAATTTGCGCCAGAATTTAAGCACATGGAAAACACAATCACAGTGATAATTATAGATCGAGAAGGAAACAGTCATGAACTAGAAGGCCCAACAGACATGAATATGAACATTATGGAGTTGTGCAAGGCGTATGAATTGCCAGTTGAAGGCGCCTGCGGAGGAATGGCTATGTGCGCAACCTGTCAATGCTATTTAGAAAGTAACACAGCTCTACCTGAGCAAAGTGATGCAGAGTTGGATATGTTAGATCAAGCCTTTCACGTGAAGGACAATTCCAGATTAGGTTGTCAGATTCATTTGCACAATGAAATCGATGGTATAGTTCTTAGATTGGCTCCTGAAGCTTAATTTACCAGTATTTTTCGATCTCTAAAAGGCAAAAACCAAACCCAATCTAAAAGTGTTTTGGAAGATTAATTCCTTTCGGATTTCTTTATTAATATTCCGACCGTAAACCAAACCTTCTACCGTAATATTCTGATTTGGATCTGATAAAAATAGGTCCGCCATATCAGAACTTGACTTAGCTTGTTTTACCAAAAACGTTCCGCGAATATCTGAACCAAAAGAAAGCATCCAACTTTTGTTTAATGCATAGTTCAAGCTCAAGTCCCACATCCATCCGATGCCCCAATATTTATTCACAATGTCATTAGGTGCATTTTGTAATTGAAATGTTTCGCGCGAAGCTGAAAATTCGCCAACCACATCGTCATACGTAAATCCACTGGCATAAATAGAACGAGAAAAATTCACATTAATCATTTGGTAGCCCAAGCCCCAAGTACTTGTTAATCCCAAGGGAAAAACAGAGATTGTTCTTGAACGAGACCAAATAGCCTTTATATCAATTACTGATATTGACGTTGGTGTGATGTTCAAGTCAGACATCCGCACAACTTTACCCAATTCAGAGCTAAAAGCCGTCAAATTTGCATAATCGACATTAATATTTGTCCAATCCGCTTGGAAATTCACTTTGTCTGTTTTGTCGTGAAATGGGTCGCCCAAATGACGTATTGAATAATCTGCTTGAATTCCTACCGCATGAGACTTATTCAAAATTCTTCGATAGCTTAAGCCTGCATGCCAAACATGATTGCGCAGCGCGTTACCGGCTAAATTGTTTGAATTTTCATTGTATCGATACATTTTCTCAGCATAAAAAAACTGAGGCATGGCTCTAAAAAACCAAGTACCATGAAATCCAAGCAAGTTCTTTTTTCCGAAATAACCAAAATCTTGTGACTTGGCAAATAGTGGCAAAAAAGCCAATAATATCATAATAATTCTTTTGTTCATAGCTTAGCGATTTGCGTTGACTTTTGGCATACTGATGGTTTTGAGCATGTCATAAACCAAGGCTTCGATAGTTGTTTTAGTTGGATTTCCATTCACTTCATATCCGGAAATACCTTCAATTTTATAGTTCTTTAAATCAAACAGAATTACAGTAAAACTGATTTCATTCATGAATCTGTAGGCTGCTACAGAAAATAGTGGAACAGTGGTTAATGTTGCCATAACCGCGGTATTGAATAACATCGGACGTCTGTAATTCTCTAAAATAATAAAAGCAACCTTATCTGTTTTGTACTTTTTTCTCAGCGCTTGAATGGCTTCATAATCCACAGGAAACATGACCAAATCTTCATATTCAGCCAACTGCATCAGCGTACTCATCAAAACCGCCTTTTCATTATAAATATCTGCTGTAGCTCCCTTCAATTCTTTGGAACCAATTTTATGAACAGTCATGAAATCAACCGCTAAGTTTTCAAAGGCTTCTTTGAGTTTTATTTCTAGTTGCTCAGCACGAATAACATCAGATTCGTTTTTGCTAATCGCTAAGGCTCTGGGTTCTAACAAAATTAAGTTTTGTACATCAGAACGCAAAAGATCAGCCTCTTCGCCTTTTCTGAGCTTTCTTCTTTGCTTTTTATCTAATTCTGCACGAGCATCTGTGCGCTCACGTTCTTCTTTTCGTTCGCGAACTGCTTTTTCATACAAACGCGTAAAGTCCTTATCCTGAACAACATCCGCTAATGCGAACTTGAAAAAATCTTCATCTGGGATTTTCCCATCCACAGCCATGCCATATCTCTGTCGTTCTTGCGCCAATTTAACCTTATCGAGCTTATTAGGATTGTCTTCATCACCATTGTCAACAATAACACCTGGACCATATTTTTCAATGGCTTCTTGGTATGTGATATCATAAAAATCTTTCAATTTAAAGCGCTCATCGTCTGCCAATATGCGCACTGCCGTTTTGAAAATGGCATCAATTTGTTCGTCATCAGGATATGTATTTTTTATGTCGTACAAATTGCGAATGGCCATGGTAGCCAATTGGCGTCTATTTAAAGCGCGAATCACATGGTGCATTTGATGTTGCTCTCCCTGAATCCCATTCAAACTCATCGAAATATCAGAAAATCGACCGCTGATTTTAAAACTCAATAAACCCAACCAAGTTTGTGCCTTGTAGCGCACATAGTGAATGTTATCTGAAAAATCGTCTTCCAAAAGATACAAATTATACATGGCGCCGATGTAATCGAACTCGTATAAATTATTGCGCACTTGCTCCATGCGGGCCAAACTTCTGGCATATTCGAATTGCTCTTGTGAGGTGAGCAATACCAATGTATCCCATTCGTTGTATTTGTTTACTTCGCCGGTCAATTGGTCTTTACGCGATTTGATATTGGGATGCGTGCTGCGAGAATCGTCATATTCCTCTTCCGCATTGATTTTGGGCAAATCTTTTTTGAAAAACGATTCGGGTAAAAACAACTTTGCAGAGTTAAAATAATCTTTAGGCAAAGGTTTGGAATCAAAAGGTAAATAAGAAAAAGTGAGCAAATCAAACACGGTGAATAAATCGTTTAAATTATATCCTGCCTTGTTGTAGAGTTTAATGCCTATTCTATCGGCCTCATATTCTTTGTCTTTGCTATAAATACTGTAGCGCTTCACTTTTTCAGAAATACTCTTAGGCGAATTCATCAACTCCACATTTTCTTTAAAGCCAATAATCACGTGCTTTTCAATGTAATGGGCAATTTCATGAGCCAATACAAAAGCCAATTGAGCTTCGTTTTTAACCTGGGCAACTAAACCTTGAGAAACAAAAATAATACCTTGATTGGTTGAAAAAGCATTCACCACATTGGTCTTGAGGGTGTAAAACCGAATACCTTTGAGCGACTCATCATCACCGATAATTTTTTTACCCAAATCATTGACATATTGCGTAATCGGATCTCCGAAAAGCACCGTACCTGAACGTAGAATCTCATCAATACCTTGGTGCACAGCGCGCAAAAACAATTTCTGATTGCGACGCGACAGTTGAGAAAACTCTTCCTCATGGTTGTGCTGACGTTCTTCAATTTTTTCAATCGTAAATGTCGAGAAGTCAGCTGGAATGTCACCTTTAGCCGTTAAAGGATAAAATTTTTCAGTTTGTGCAAAAGTCTGCAAAGAGCATAAAAACAGAAGCGCTGAGAGGTGTTTTCCGATGTGCATAAAAAATATTTGTTCACAAAAATAATGGAAATGTACTTGAATGGGTGTGGTTTTGTCACATTGGCGCAACAAAATATGCATGCGACTTTACTTTATCATTGTGTTTATAACAGATTTGACCGAGTGAAATGAACGCCATTGTACAAGAAGCGCTAAATTTGCACTCAAATTACTCTGATGAAAACAGTTTACATAGAACGTCGTGAGCGCTTCAATGCCGCTCATAAACTATACAACAACAATTGGACGCCGGAAAAAAACGACGAGGTTTTTGGTAAATGTGCAAATGCCAATTGGCACGGTCATAATTATGAGATTATCGTAACAGTGAAGGGCATTCCGCATCCTGACACGGGATTTATCATGGATTTAAAATTGATGAGCGACATCATCAGAGAACATGTAATTGAACCCTTGGATCATAAAAACCTGAATTTAGATGTGCCGTTTCTTGAAGGAATTTTACCTTCCACGGAAAACCTAGCCATAGTGGTTTGGGATCAGTTGGAGCTTCATTTGAACGCACATGGCGGTAAACTTTGTCGCATTCGAATTATAGAAACAGAAAATAATTTTGTCGACTATTACGGTGGTCACGAACCATTTTAGCAATTAATCGTTCAATCTATCATGGCCAAGTATAGCAAAACAGAAAATTACGACGAAGCATCAATCGTAAAAATGAGCTCAGCGTTTACCGAGGTAATCACGCAGTGTGGTGAAGACGCTAATCGCGAAGGACTTCTAAAAACACCAGAGCGAGCTGCCAAGGCTATGCAATTTTTAACGCACGGCTATGATTTAAATCCCCGAGCAATTCTTGAATCGGCGCTCTTCAATGAATCTTATTCAGAAATGGTTTTGGTAAGAGACATTGAGGTTTATTCGCTTTGTGAACACCATATGCTACCCTTTTTTGGAAAAGCGCATGTAGCCTATATTCCCAACGGAAAAATTGTCGGTTTATCCAAAATACCACGCGTTGTTGATGCTTTTGCCCGTCGTTTACAGGTACAAGAGCGACTCACACTCGAAATACGTGACTGCGTACAAGAAACTCTGAATCCGCTTGGGGTCGCCGTTGTATTGGAGTGTAGCCACATGTGCATGCAAATGCGCGGTGTCCAAAAACAAAATTCGAGCACCACAAGCAGTGCCTTCACAGGTGTGTTTTTGGAGAATGATTCAACGAGAAAAGAATTTATGCACCTCATCAGCAATAGTAGGTAGCCAATTCTCTTGAAGATGAGCAAAATAATTGCGCTTTCACAAACTTTTTTACCTTTGTCTAAAACACAAGAATCTTGGAAGAAAGAAAACACATAGAAGTTTGTTTTTCACCTTTTTTATACGAACTTCATAAAGACGATTACGAAATTATAGTGGTTATTGACGTGTTGCGCGCCACTTCTGCCATTTGCACCGCATTTGACTATGGTGTTAAATCCATCATCCCTGTAGATAGCATAGAAATTGCACGTGAATATCAAAAAAAGGGTTACCTCGTTGGTGCAGAGCGTCAAGGAAAAATAGTAGAAGGTTTTGACTTTGGGAATTCACCTTTTAGTTACATGAAAGATGAAATCCGAGGAAAAGACGTTGTTTTGACGACAACAAATGGCACAAAAGCAATTCACTTGGCCAAAGATGCCGATCAAGTGGTTATTGGTTCGTTGTTGAACTTAGATGCTTTGTGTCAGTGGCTTGAAAAACAGCACAAAAACACGCTATGCCTCTGCTCTGGTTGGCAAAACAAGTTTAATCTAGAAGACACCATTTGTGCAGGCGCAATTTCAGAGCACCTCATCAATACGGGTAAGTTTGTTTCAGATGAAGACTCATCGATTGCAGCAAAATATCTATATTTATCGGCAAAAGATAATTATCTTGGATACCTCAAATCAAGTTCGCATCGCCGCAGACTGCGCAATTTGAATTTGAATGAAGATATTAAATTTTGTTTAACACCTAATATTTCAAAAGCAATACCTGTACTCCATGAAGGCAAATTGGTTGACATACGCGATCAGCAGTAGCTTTGTACTAAGTCTGCTATTTTTCTTGGGTTCATCGACCCAAAAACACCACGTTGCATCAGCTGAACACAACCAGAGTTGTGCACATGCTTGGGGTTTTTTCGGTCACAAACGCATCAATCGTATGGCCGTTTTCACTTTGCCACCCGAAATGGTTGGGTTTTACAAGTACCACATCGAGTATATTACCGAACACGCTGTTGACCCCGACAAACGCCGATATGCCGTTGATGGTGAAGCACCTCGTCACTACATCGATATCGACCACTATGCTGTGAATGATGCTAGTCCGTTTGAATTGGTGCCGCGCCAGTGGTTTAAAGCAGTTGAAAAATATTCGGAAGACACGCTACAGGCCTATGGAATAGTACCTTGGTATTTGGATGTAATGATGGCCAAATTGACCAATGCCTTCAAAACCAAGAATGTCGATTTGATTCTTAAATATTCTGCCGATTTGGGACATTATGTTGGTGATGCGCACGTGCCGCTTCACACCACTAAAAATTACAACGGTCAACTGACCAATCAATATGGAATTCACGGTTTATGGGAATCGCGCTTACCCGAATTATTTGCTGAAAACTACGATTATTTCGTGGGTAAGGCAAGCTATGTGAAGAATGTGATTGACTATGCTTGGGATGTGGTTTATGCCTCTCATATGTGTGTGGATTCAGTTTTGCTTATTGAGAAAGAGCTTACGGAGGAAATGCCTGAAGACGCGAAATACGTTTATGAAACACGCGGCACAGCAACGATGCGGAATTATTCAAAAGAATTCTCCAAAATGTATCACCTGCGCTTGAATCAAATGGTAGAACGAAGATTAAAAGCATCCATTTTGGGTGTTGGGTCTATGTGGTACACCGCCTGGGTAAACGCTGGTCAACCAGACCTCAATGCATTAATTAACACCAAGCCATCAGCGCAATTGGAACAAGAAAAAGAAGAATTAAACGAGGAATACAATAAGAAAAAAGCCAAAGGACGTGTTTGCGAACATGATCATTAGATGGGCTTCTAGCCGCTAGCAACTAGTAGCCAACAGCCAACAGACTAAAAAATAAAAAAATGATAGCACCTTTCAACCTTCAAAAATGGATAGACGAGAATAGAGACTTGTTAAAACCACCAGTAAGCAATAAAAATCTGTATGTTGAAGCTGGAGATTTTATTGTAATGATCGTTGGCGGACCCAATGCGAGAAAAGACTACCACTTCAATGAGTCGGAAGAATTGTTTTATCAAATCGAAGGTGACATCACGGTTCGCATTCAGCACGAGGGTAAGGCCAAAGACATTCAGATCAAAGAAGGTGATATGTTTTTATTGCCTTCCAATATACCTCACTCGCCTATGCGTGGACCCAATACCGTTGGTTTGGTAATTGAGCGTGTGCGTAAAGGCACTGATTTACAAGACGGTTTGATGTGGTTTTGCGATAATTGTAATAACAAGCTTCACGAATATCGTTTTCCTTTGGATAATATTGAGCGCGACTTTTTACCTCGATTTAGAGAATTCTATGGTTCGGAAGACCACCGCACTTGCAAATCTTGCGGTCACGTGATGGAAGTTGACCCAAGATTCATATAAAAACCATAAAAAATCGAATAGTAGGCTTTCTTTTTTGAAGGATTGCTTATATTTGTGCTAACAAAAAATAATGATATCATGAAAAAAACGTTACTAACCTTATCGGTGTTTGGTGCAACAATGATGCTTCAGGCACAAATTATCTTCAATGTTTTGGCGCCTGCTCAGTTTGAAGGCAACTATGAAATGACCCATGCAAGTGATTGGGCATTAACCCCAGATTTGGCAGATCCTGCTAACGCTGTAACTGGTGAACTCGCTTTCGCTAGTGATGGTTCAGCTGCAGATTCATTGTGTTGTTTGGCTTTAACGAATGGCGCTGATATTGCTGGTAAAATTGCTGTAATATATCGTGGATCCTGTCAGTTTGGAACTAAGGCCTTAAATGCGAATTTAGCAGGAGCTATTGCAGTAGTTATCATCAATAATGCGCCAGGTTCACCTGTAGGCATGGCAGAAGGCGATGATGGAGGACAGGTAACGATACCTGTCGTCATGATTTCTCAAGAAACAGGAGCTTTATTACGAACAGCGATTGAAAATGGAGAAGTTGAAGCATTTATTGGCAACAAACTTGGGCTTTTTGACCATGATTTAGGATTCTTTTCTGAAGACATCTACCTTCCAAATGGTAACTCTATTCCATCTTTAGTTGCTCAGAATGGTTCAGAATACAGTTATACACCAGCTGCTTGGTTGCACAACTATGGACAAGAAACTACAACAGCAGCCAAATTTACTGCTACAATTACTTTCAACGGTAACCCAGTATACACACAAACTGTTACTGGCATTACCCTAAACTCAGGAGAAAACATGTATGTATCTACTCCCGCTTTTGCTCCAGCATCTTGGACGCCAGGTTTGTACGAGATTACGCTTTCGGCTTCTTATGACCCAGATTTAGCTACTCAGAATTACGTTTCACTTCTCGAATTATCATCTTCCACAGTCGGTAGTGGCTATTCTTCGGGCACGAACGTATCAACAACAACAAATGGCTCAGGAGCAGGACTTACACTTAACATCGTTACAGCACCCATGAATACTGTTGCTGGTTTTGATTTATCTTCGCTAGTTGCAGGAAATGATTATGTTGACTCAACCAATGTTTCTACTGGAACGAATAATAATGGAACAGGCCTCACTGTAAACATAACAACAGACAACGGTGGAGTTAATAACGTAACTTTAAACCAAGCTGGTAGCGGCTACGCAGTTGGTGACTCGATTACTATCTTCGCTGGCGATAGTACTAGTAGCATTTTAGTTAATGCGGTAAACACAGGTGGTCAAGTGAATAGCTACACAATTAATAACATTGGTTCTGGTTATGACGTAGGTGACTCAATTTTTGTTGATGGCGGTGATGGTTTAGCTATTATGACTGTTGAAGAAGTTCTTAATGAAGTTGAGGAATACGAGGGAGATAATTCCTACTCAATTAATCTAATAATTAGCGAAAACCAAATCTTTACGCGGTCTTCTGTGAATCCCGATGGAACACTTTTGGCTGGACCTGGCTATAGAACATCTGACGGCACTGCATTTTCAGCTTGTGTGGCTTATACGCATCCAAACGCTAGCAGAATGGCCTTGAGTGGTATGCATTTTGGTATAACTGGAGCAGTTGATGTTCCAATTGCTAACGAATTGTTGGGCTTAACAGTATGGAGAATGAACACGCCTTTTACAGACATCAATGACCCAAACTATTCTGTAGAAGTTTCTTTGGTTGCGAATGCAGATTTTGATGTTCCAGCAGACGCAGAAAGTGGTGACCTCTTTTTCTCTCCTGTTCGCACTGGTGACGACGATTTCCTTATTTTAGAAGATAATGCACGTTATGTATTCTGTGTAGGTACAGACAATGAAGATATTTTCATCTTGTTCGATGGAGGTAATTTGGATAACAGAAGACAATACGAAGGTGTGAACGGAAACGCTCAGCCCGACTATTATATCTACACAGATGGCTTGGGTCGTTTCACTGACTTCTACGGATTGCCTGCAATAGGTGTTGAATTCTTCGACAAAAACTTGGTAAGCACAGGAGAAGAGAACATTGTTGATGTAACACCTTATCCAAACCCAACAACTGAATTCTTGAACATTCCATTAAACAACTTGAATGGTGCTGCGCAGTTGAACATCTTCGATGCTAACGGTCGTTTGATTTCTACAGATAATGTGAACGTTCAAAACAATACACTAACTGTTGATGTTAAAAACATGGCGACTGGTATCTATACCTTCACTATGGCTTTTGAAAACGGAAAGACTTCTACTTTCAAAGTGATGATCAACAAATAATCAAAATTGTTTGATATTGAAAAGGACAATCTTCGGGTTGTCCTTTTTTGTTGAATAATGCGAACAAATCCCTACCTTTGACCGTTATTCAAAACAAAAACATGATACGAATATTCTTACTTTCGCTTGTGTTCATGTCGTGCATGAATACCAATAATTCAAAAAACACAAATCCTATGAACAGTCCAGAAACTGCCAACTCGAGAAAGTCAATCCATGATTATTGCGCCAATACCCTCGAAGGAACGGAACTTTGCATGCGTGAGTTCAAAGGCAAAAAAGTGATGATCGTTAATACAGCTTCAAAATGTGGATTAACACCGCAATACCAAGATTTACAGACTTTGCACAACAAATACAAAGGACAGAACTTCGTAATCATCGGTTTTCCTGCAAACGATTTCATGAGTCAAGAGCCTTTGAACAACAATGAAATTGGAGAATTTTGCTCAAAAAACTATGGTGTCACTTTCACAATGATGGAGAAAATAACCGTGAAAGGTGATGGTATTCATCCGATATACAAATTTTTGACACAAAAATCATTGAACGGAGCTGATGACTACGAGATGGAATGGAACTTTCAAAAATTCCTCATCAACGAAAATGGTGAAATCGACAAAGTGATTAGTCCACGAACCAATCCTTTAGATGCAGAAATCACCAATTGGATAGAAGGAAAATAAACTTTGAATTTATTAGGTCATTTATATCTTTCACAAAACGAGTCTGCTGAGGCTCGTTTGTTTAATTTATTGGGCGATAGATTCAAGGGCAATCAATTTTCATCTTTCACAGAAGAAGCCCAAAAAGGCATACGCATGCATAGGGATATCGACCACTTTATGGACAATCATCCATTGGTTTCACAATTGAAATTGGAATTATCAACGCATTTGCCAAAAGTATCGGGAATTGCACTCGATATATTTTTCGATTACTTACTGGCTTCCAATTGGTCGTTATACCACGCGCAAGACTTGGATTCATTTCTTGATCATTTTTTTATTGAAATTGCTGAACCCAGTCCATTAACGCCAAATGAATATGCCCCATGGATTCGTAATTTACAGGAAAACAAGTACATACATCGCTATTATGACTTTGAAAGCGTAGTAGCCATTAGCGAGCACTTGCACAGAAAATTGAAATTTAAAACTGAAATTGACATCTCACCAATTATTTTCTATACATTTGAAACAAAGATTCGAAGCGTTTTCGAAGAATACATAACAGATGCTCGAGAAAATTTTGGCATTTCTTGATACACGAGGAAGAAGACTAATAGCGCTTGCTTCGGCTATTGTTATTACCTCAACCGTGCTTCTACTTTTGCTCTTGAATTCAACAAAAATTAGAGAAAAGCTCGACAATAGAGAGGTTCAAACCCTGAATTCTGTTCTGCAACAAGGTAAATTAACTGTCATTTTTGAAAACTCGACCTTGAGTCATTTCAAAAACAAAAACATTTCCTTGGGCTATGAATATGAAATGCTTAAAGAAATTGCCAAAAAATTGAACCTAAAACTCGAAGTGCTCGGTTTCGAGTATAGGAAAGAAATGAATAAGGCGCTGCTTGCAGGTAAGGGGCATCTGATTGCTGACTTCCGCGCTATTTCTAGCAGTCACGGTTCAGATTTTATTTACACAGTACCACACACTTGGAGTCACTTGAGTTTGGTGCAACGCAAGCCGAGTAAAAAAGATAAAAAAACAGTGTCTGTAGTGGAAAACATTTACGAATTGGAAGGCAAAACAATTCATGTGCAGCACAATTCAATCGCACATAAAAAGCTCAAATATTTCGCTGATGAATACGCCATAGAAATGGGCATTGTGGCCGTTGATCAAACGCGAGAAGAATTGATTGAACAAGTGTCGAAAGGAGAAATAGAATTTACCGTTGTGGAGCAGGAAATAATTGCCGCAAACAAACAACTTTACGACAACTTAGAATATTCGCTTCAATTGAGTTTTGCCTACCGAATTGCGTTTACCTTGCGACACGATGCCACAGAATTGCGCGACACCATCAACAGTCTACTCGGTGATTATTTGATTTCTAAAAAATACACTGCACTCTATTCCAAATATATCGCCAACGAAACCAAATATTTCCACAGACGCATGAATTTGCTTTTGTTGAATGGCAGTCAAATTTCTAAATTAGATGACAAAATAAGGCAAGAAGCCCAAAAATTAGGATGGGATTGGCGCCTGTTGAGTTCCTTGATTATGCAAGAATCTCGTTTTGAAGCCTATATTACATCCAGTCAGGGCACCTTTGGTTTGATGCAATTCATGCCCAGAACAGGAGCAAAATATGGTGTTTACCCCAATTCCACTCCAGAGGCACAGGTGGAGGGCGGTGCAAAGTATTTGGCGTTCTTGCAAAACATGTATGCGGATGTTTTAGACCCCGTGCAACGATGTAAATTTGTTTTGGCTTCCTATAACGGAGGTCCTGCTCACGTGTTGGATGCCAAGCGACTGGCCAAACATTTCGAGGAAGACCACACCGATTGGGACAATGTAGTATCCAAATATATGGAAAAGCTGAAAGAGCCAGAATTCTACAACCACGAAGTAGTTCGATCAGGCGCTTACAATGCTGGTCATTCACTGAAATATGTGCAAACAGTGGTAAATCGATATATCGAATATACCGCAACTTATCCAGATTGATGCGACATTTGATTGTTATTGGAGGCCCAACAGCCAGCGGAAAAACCTCAGCCGCCATTCAACTGGCCAACTATTTGAATTGCCCCATTCTCTCGGCAGATTCCCGTCAATTTTTTGAAGAAATGAATATTGGCACAGCCAAACCAAGCCATGAGGAATTGGCAAAAGCACAGCATTTTTTCATTAACAACAAATCAATTACCGAAGATTATTCAGCTGGTGTATTTGAGAAAGAAGCGCTGGAGTTACTGGACGAAATTTTTGTCGCGCAGCAATTCGCAATTCTTGTGGGCGGCAGTGGTCTGTACATAGACGCGCTTTGCAATGGCATGGATGAACTGCCTAAAGACAAAAATGTTCGAGAATTGTACAACATCAAATTTGAAAAAGAAGGACTCGATTCACTCCAAAAAGAATTGCACAAGCTCGACCCTGAGTATTTCGAAATCTGCGACAACCAGAATCCCGTTAGGCTGATTCGAGCCTTAGAAGTTATAAAATTGAGTGGCAAGAAAATGAGCGAACAGCATAAGCATAAACCAAAAGAGCGCAACTTTCAATGTCATCACCTCATTATGGATTGGCCACGCGAAAAATTGTATGAGCGCATCAATGCACGCGTCGATTTGATGATGGCATCTGGATTGGTGGAAGAAGTAAAAACCCTGCTGCACTATCGTGAAAAAAACGCCCTTCAAACCGTGGGTTATCAAGAAATATTCGCGTTTTTGGATGGACAAATTGATATCAACCGAGCTGTAGCATTAATCAAACAAAACTCAAGGCGCTATGCAAAACGACAAATCACCTGGTTCAAGAGAAACGCCGATGCCCTATGGGTGAAACCCGAAGAATTCGATAATCCTGGTCAACTTATGGAGCAAATGGGACTAAGCCAAAATTGATCATTTTGTTTGAGCCAAATCACTAAGCGCTTTGTCAAAAATTCTATTATTTTTACACACAACTTTAAAATTCATAAAATGAAGCATTTAATTGGATTCATTGGCGACAATGCCACGTTAATCACAAAAGGTGGTAAAATTACGCTGCTTGAATCAAAAAAAGGCAGCACGGATTTCCTTTTTTCAACGGCTATTGAGCGCGTGGGACAATTGGTTTTGGTTCAAGGCGAGCTAGAAAAAAAAGTGCTTTATGACACCAAGATGATTGAAAGCACACCGCTATTGATTTCGACCATGGTGAAGTTGGCTATCGACAATAAATCATTGACTTGGACACAATTCGAAAAAACAATTGCTGAGGCTAGAAACATCGTGATTGGCGAGATTAAAGATGAAATAGTACCAACTACACCAATCAAAAAACCAAAACTTGTTATAGACATTGGTCACCGAGCAAAAGCACCCGGAGCATGTAGCAAAAAGTTCAGCATTTGTGAGTTTCAATTGAACACAGAAATTGCCAACTTGATGAAAACGATGATCAAAAATGCTGAAGTTGTAATTACCTCTCGCGATCCAAACAGCGACGGACAATCGGCATTGGCAGCAAAAATAAATGCCCTGAAACCCGATTTCGTATTGAGTTTGCACGCCAATTCAGCTTCACCTGCAGCAGAAGGCACTGAAATGCTATATTATCACACATCGGCCAAAAGCAAGCAAATGGCTGAGATATATCAAAAACATGTACTGGCGGCATTAAAATTCAAAGACCGAAAAATATTACCCAGAAAAGGTTCTGACCGAGGAGGTGCACTTTTGCAATACACCAACGCTCCGGCGGTGCTCACAGAGCCCTTCTTTTTGAGTAATGATAAAGAGACAGAAAAAGTAGTAAACAACAAAAGTCTTATAGCAAAGGCCTACTCCGATGCTGTTGACGAGATTGTAAAACTGATGTTTTGAATCCAATAAAACTAAAAATCCCAAGCGTTTGCACCCGGGATTTTTCTTTTAAATACTGCTCATCAGCGCCCTGAAATTGCTTTGGAAAGAAAAGGCATCTTGTAGCAAAAAGTAGTTTTGACGGTCTATGGTAAATGGATAGGCATATTTCGCCAAATCTAATCGGTTGCTATCAAAAGATAAGCGACCAAGTGCAATTTTCAATTGTGCCACCGTTATACCATTTTGGCGAATGGCGAATTTGGCATATTCTACTTTGTTACTATCAAAGCTCATGTTGTCCATTTGCGCTATGAACTGATCAAATACCATAGGTGCCATGCCCATTGCAAATCCACCACCTGGCATACCCGGAGCGCCTACTCCGCCTGGACCGCCTGGGTTTGGAAAAGGCATGTTTGGTATGCCCGCCATTGGGTGATGCTGCACTGTTGTTCCACCCCAAGCATTATATAAAATCACGGTGTTGTGCATCGGCAAAACGTGAACTAAACTTTGAAAAACAACATTCCAATTGCCTTGATTACCAAACCCTTGAACCCATTTATGCAAACGCACGTTGTGCACACCTGGCATTACATTGGGTAGCGTATAAACATTTTGGTTGAAGTCGATAAACTGCCCATTCATTTCCAAGGAGTAGAATCCCATTTCAGAAGTTTGAACAGTGAGGTTAGCATTTGCCATTACTCGGCCGAAACTCATGAATCCTGCGAAAAGCACCACTATCGCGATGCGGCTTTCTTTTTTGATTTGTGCTAACATAATATTCATTTTAGCAATCTATTACCAAGTACGTGCCAAAACTTGTTTTACTGCGCCAGATAAGGTCTTAAGAAATGTTAAACCAAAACTTCAAATATTTCAATCTCAAGTAAATTGTTGTTTTTCGGAGCCAATTCCCGCCATTCACTTCAAATCCTCAATTGAAAAATGTTTTTTGTAAGCCATAAAAGTAGCTTCTTGGGTCGCTCTTCTATTGGCAACAAAAAAATGCATTTTTCAATTTCCGGGTTTTCCGCTACTGTCGGGGCTAGAAAAAAAAATAAATCATTAAATAACAATCCAAATTATTTGGAATCAATCGCGCCACAACACCTTTTTCTCCATGCATTGAGCCAACTTTGCGAAACACTTCCTGATTTTATAATACATTTACCATTCACAAAAATGAGCTATGAAGCAAACTACTTTAACACTGATTATGATTTGTCTGTTTACCACAAGTTGGGCGCAAAACGCAGACATCGAGCTTTTGCGAAATATTCATTTGGAACGAAATACCAAGCTCGATAAGCCTTATTTGTACATTACGCACAGTGCTTCCCCGATGAGCATTGCAGCACCTGTAGCTGTGTTGGCCATTGGTTTATTGGCAAAAAACATGGATTTGCGCAAAAAAGGATTTTTCCTTGGCGAAGTATTGGTCGTTTCAACTGTTTTCACGATAGGCATGAAATATGGCATCAAACGAGAACGCCCTTTTGTTTCATACCCTGATATCCAACAACTTACTTCTGCCTCAAGTCCTTCCTTCCCTTCTGGACATACGTCAACAGCTTTTGCAACAGCCACTTCTATGACTTTAGCCTTCCCGAAATGGTATGTTGCCCTACCCGCTTATTTGTGGGCCGGAGCGGTTGGATATTCCCGTATGCACCTTGGCGTTCACTATCCTAGTGATGTTTTGGCGGGAGCACTAATTGGTTCAGGTGCAGCAATTTTGAGCTTCTACATGAATCGTTGGATAAACACCAAAATGCAAAATCCCTTTTTCTATCCGGGATACTAGTTGTGCGAACACCATGCGGGGTTTGAACTTTTTCGAGAATTAGATACATTGGCAATCCTCGCTACATGGAAATATACGTAAATTCGCGCTTCAAATTTGATTAAGTGAAAAAAGTAGCGTTGGTTGGTAATCCCAATTGTGGGAAAACGAGTTTATTCAATGTACTCACAGGTCTCAATCAGAAGGTTGGGAACTATCCTGGAGTTACTGTGGATAAACGCTCTGGGCGCTTCACAACGCCGGGTGGCGCGAATATTTCGCTATTAGATTTGCCAGGTACATACAGTTTGTCGTCGAACAGTTTGGACGAAGAGGTGGTTCAAAGAATTTTATTGAATCCCGAAAATGAAGATTATCCAGATTTAATACTCATGGTTGTTGACGCCACCAATTTGGAACGCAATCTATTTCTGGCTTCACAAATTTATGACTTGAACATTCCCATGATATTGGTAGTGAACATGGTAGATGTGTTGGAGCGCGATCAAATAGAATTGGATTTGGTGGCATTGGGGCATTTTTTTGATTGCCCAATTGTTCCCGTTAGCGCTAAAAAGAAACGCGGCATTGAAGTTTTACAACACACCATAGATAACTTTAAACCAGTAGAAAATCTGCGTCAACCTTTCATCGACTTGCACGATTTTCTTCAATTACCTGAAGGCACTGCAATTCATCTTGCGTCTCAAAATGATTATCAGCGATTTAAAATATGCAATCAAATTCACAAAATTAACTGGTTGCCGAAACAATTGGAGCTTGAACAGTTGCTTCAAAAAAGAACTTCGGGATATGCCTTGGAGCTCCACGAAATCAATGCCCGATATGCCGCTATTCACAAGTTAGTGGACCAAGTAAAAAAAGATAAAAAAATCAATTCTTCAGCTGCGCTAACAGATAAAATTGACCGCATTGTTACACATCCTGTTTGGGGCTTATTTGTGTTTTTGCTCACCTTTTTTGTCATTTTCCAAGTCATTTTCACCTTTGCTTCCTACCCCATGGATTGGATTGATATGGGCATGGCTTGGTTGGGCGATCAAGTGGCAAGCGCTTTACCCGCAGGACTTTTTACTGATTTCATCGTAAACGGACTCATCGCTGGCATTGGTGGTGTTTTGGTGTTTCTACCACAAATCATGTTGCTATTTGGTATGGTAACTCTTCTCGAGGACACGGGTTATTTGGCGCGTGTGAGTCATATGTCGGATGGGATGCTGCGGCGCTTTGGGATGAACGGAAAATCGGTGATTCCGCTGGTTTCAGGTTTTGCTTGTGCTATTCCAGCCATCATGGCAGCACGGACAATTGAGAACAGAAAAGAGCGACTAATTACTATTTTTATAACTCCGCTGATGAGTTGTTCGGCACGACTTCCGGTTTATGTGTTTCTGGTGGCTTTTTTGGTGCCCGACGAAAATGTTTGGGGGTTTATAAATCTGCAAGGTTTGATGATGATGGCCATGTATTTATTGGGATTAGCGGTTAGTTTTCTAGTTGCATTAATCATCAATTTTTTCTTGCGCAAACAAGCAGAGGGTACATTTTTATTGGAACTACCGAATTACAAGGTTCCGTCTATTCAAAATGCCTACAACTCCATGATTAACAAGGGGATGACCTTTGTAAAAGAAGCGGGAAAAATCATAGTGATTGCTGCTATTGTGATTTGGGCATTGGGCAATATTGTACCGAGTTCGCAAAAAGACCGCATCGAATCCAAATATGCTGAGTTGGCGCAAACCATTGACGACACAAGCGATTTGGAAGCCCAAAAAAACGCGGAAATGTTGGAATATTCCTACTTGGGAAGTATTGGCAAAACGATTGAACCTGCCATTCGCCCCCTGGGCTTCGATTGGAAAATTGGAATTGCCATTGCTGCCAGTTTCGCCGCCCGTGAAGTTTTTGTTGGCACAATGGCTACGATTTACGCCGTTGAAGACGACCCCGAGAGTCCGCGCGGATTGAAAGCCATTACCTTTAGCTATCCCGTTGCTTTTTCTTTGCTGATTTTCTACGTTTTCGCCTTGCAATGCATGAGCACAGTTGCTATTGTTCGCCAAGAAACGGGTGGATGGAAGTGGCCCTTTATTCAATTTGTTTCCTTCACTGCTTTGGCTTATTTTGCCTCTTGGATGACGTATGTTTTGGTGAGATGATTTGCGGATTGTTGATTTGGGGATTGTTGATTGTTGATTTGGGGATTGTTGATTGTTGATTTAGGAATCATACAATCTGAAATCACACAATCTGAAATCCTACAATCCCGAATTCCCCTGCAAGCCACCCGTGTGGATGAATAAGATTTTACTTGAAGAACCAAATTCTCCATTTTGAATCATCTGATATAAGCGATAAAAAGCTTTGGCTGTGTAAACTTGGTCGAGGGGCAAATTGAATTCTTTGTCGACAAATTGCATAAAATCAAACAGTTCTGGTGTGTATTTTCCGTAGCCTCCGAATGTGTCTTCGCTGCAGAGGGTCATGCGCTGCATGCAAAATTCGGTGAACTCAGTATTGTGGAAACCATATTCCAATTTGCGCTCAATCTCAGTTTTCAGAAAATCACCTTTGAGCGCTGAGCAAACGTGGAGATGTGCATTTTCTGGCATAGCCGATAAAATTCCAGCGGCAGTTGTGCCCGTTCCCGCAGCCACAAAAACATCTGTAAAATCTTTTGGGATTTCTTTCCAAATTTCTTGGCAGCCCGAAAGTCCATAAAAATTGGAACCGCCTTCAGGGATGATATAGGTGTTCGGAAAATCGATGTGTAATTGCTCGATGTAGCTTTTATCGTCACGGAGTAAATAATCTTCACGAGTCACGAAATGGAGTTGCATGCCAAAAGCAGCACATTGCTTCAAGGTTCCATTAGATTCCGATGTTAGCTCATCGCCGCGCACAATTCCAATAGACTCAAATCCAGCTACATGACAAGCTTTCGCCGTTGCCACCAAATGATTGGAATAAGCCCCACCGAATGTCAAAATTCGTGGAAATTGACCATTTTTAGCTGCCAAAATGTTGTATTTCAACTTGCGCCATTTATTGCCAGAAACCAAATCATCGATTAAATCATCGCGTTTTACGTAAACTTGTACGCCGCGAAGTAAACAATTTTCATCTCGCAGTTGTTGAAGCACCGAACAACTTGAATCAAATAACTGAATTTCACTATTTTTGCCGCCCATGAGTGATGATTTAACTGGATTTTCCAGAAGAAAAAATTTGGATAAAGACGACTATTATTTGTCGCCTGATGGTTTTGTGGTGTTCACTGAAAAATATCATTTAAAGCGCGGTTATTGTTGTAAAAGTGGCTGTAAACACTGTCCTTATGGCTATGACAAAAAAACGGGTTCATTCAAAAAATAGAACTAACGGACACCTTGCTCTGGATATTTCCCTTTAAACTGTCGGTAAAACTTTTTGATTTCTTCAATGTCTTTTTCGACATCTCCAGTGGGGTGAAAAGCATGTGAAATACCGCCAATTTTACGTTCATAATCCAAATACCCCAAATAAATCGGAACATCAGCTTTATGAGCGAGATAATAAAAACCGCGTTTCCAATTGGGCGCATATGCTCGCGTGCCTTCGGGGGTAAACATAACGCATAGCTTTTCATTTTTGGCAAACAAATCTGCAATGGTTTCCGTCACATTTTTTGGTCCGCCTTTGCGATTCACAGGAATACCGCCCATTTTCTTCAAAAACCAACCCAATGGAAAGAAAAACGCCTCTTTTTTAATTAACATTTTAACATTTATGCCATAGCTCCACATGGCCAAACGCCCATAGAAAAAATCCCAATTACTGGTATGGGGAACACTCACCAACACCGAGCGTTCAACGCCTTCTGGCACATTGTAGTCCATTTTCCAACCCAGAGTTTTGAGCAACCATTTACTGAAACGCTTCATGAAATCAATTTTTGGCAAAGTTAGGTTTTTCAACGCGTAAAACGACTGTGAAACTGAGCATATGGTGAAATTTAACATCAGCACAACCTTAGGCACAGTTATTGTTTTTACTTTTGCCACGATTAATGCAACGTATGAAACATATTATTTTATCTCTTGTTTTTCTTTTTTCAGCCATAAGCTGTGCTCAGAACAACAATTCCAACAGTTATCAAGTTACCTGTATTGGTTTCTACAATGTTGAAAATCTATTCGATACCATCAACACAACCGATGTGAATGATGAGGATTTCACTCCGAAAGGTTTAAATAAATGGGATTCCAAAAAATATATCGAAAAACTGGATCGTTTGGCAGAAGTGATTTCACTTATTGGTATTGACCACACTCCCGATGGACCAGCCGTTTTAGGTTTGGCAGAAGTTGAGAACAAAAACGTAGTTTACGACTTGACCCAACACGCCCGCATCAAATCGAGAGGCTACCAAATTGTGCACTATGATTCGCCAGACAAACGTGGCATTGATGTTGCGCTGATTTATCAACCCAAATACTTCAAGGTAGAAAGCAGCAGCACGCATACCCTAACAATACCAGGAAAAGATGATTTTTTTACGCGCGACATGCTGCTTGTTTCTGGTAAATTTATGGGCGAGCGCACACATTTCATTGTTGCACATTGGCCTTCGAGACGTGGCGGAGAAAAACGTTCATCACCACTTAGAGAAGCTGCTGGACTCCTAGCAAAGTCAATCATTGATTCCATTACTTTAGCTGAGGGAGAAAATGCAAAAGTGATTTTTATGGGCGATTTAAACGACGACCCGGTGAACAAAAGCGTACGCCTGAACATGAATTCGAAGGGTAACACTGCACAAGTTATGACTGGTAGCATGTTTAATCCATTTGAAGAATTGTACAAAAAAGGAATTGGTTCATTGGCTTGGCAAGATACCTGGAACTTGTTCGATCAAATTTTGATGACGCCGGCATTTGTGCTGAGTCAAAGTGGTTTTTATTTTCACAAAGCTTTTGTTTTCAACAAAGCATTTTTGACACAAAAAGACGGACGATTCAAAGGATATCCCTGGAGGAGTTTTGCTGGCGGGTCCTATTTAGCAGGATATTCCGACCACTTCCCTACTTTTATTCTGCTCAAAAAGAAAGTGGAAAATTAATTCTGAACATTGAGAATATTGGCACCATTCCATATGGTGCGATAGCCCCTCAAGCCCCATTCCGCGGGACCTTGAATTAGGGAACCATCAAATAGAGAAAATTTTGATTCCGTGCATGGGTCAAGAAGTATTAGCAGGTTGTCCGGATCAACATACAGCGGTGCACAAGTATCTCCACCCATAGCCGTTGACATGCGGTCGAAAGCTACAAATTCATCCATCGATCTGCGATAAATCACCAAACCTTTCACACCCGCATTTTCTACATACGCAAATCCGCCAATGCTTTGTAAACCAGAATAGCTCGGGAGATTCACATTGATATTGATGTTGAAAGGAATATCGGGAACGGGGTGCAGATTTCTTCGGCAACCTAAAAAAGCAATTGTTGAAGCAAAAATCGATAATACAAACAATCTTTTCATATTAATTCAACGGTATTTGTGCGTGTATATTGTGCATTTCAGAAACGATTAAAAATCACAAACTCATCAACTGCTTGAACTTGATGGCTTGGCGGCGAGAAACTTCAATTTCTTGGCCATTTTTGAGATATAGCATAAAGCCGCCATTGAACCAAGATTCCACTTTCACGATGTAATCCATATTCACAATGTGCTTGCGATTGGCCCGGAAAAACTTTTTTTCATCGAGACGATCCTCAATCAAGTTGAGAGATTTCAAAATCAGTGGTTTAAACTCTTTAAAATAGACCCTAACATAATTGCCATATGACTCAAAAACCTCAATATCAGCCAATTGAACAAACCAGCACTTTTCACCATCTCTGATAAAAATTCTATCGTTGGTTGATAAAGTATCATCGATGTTGTTTAATTGGTCATGGGAACTTGAAGATTTGGATTTGGTCAATTTCCGTAGGCGATCTACAACGCGCTCAAGCCTTTGTTTGTCAATAGGTTTCAACAAATAATCTAAGGCGTTAACATCGAAAGCACGCAGGGCAAACTCATCGTAGGCTGTTACAAAAACCACTTCGAAAGGACAAGAATCCAGAGCATCCAAGAACTGAAAGCCATCTTTTTCTGGCATTTGGATATCCAGGAACACCACATCGGGCGTAAAACTTTCGGTAATTTTAAGCGCCTCATCCACATTTTGAGCCTCGGCAACCACCTCAATATCTTCGAAATCCTTAAGCAAATCTATGAGCTCCTTTCGAGCCAATCTCTCATCATCTACAATCAATGCTTTCATAATTCAATTTTAATTTTAGCATGCACTTTTTGGTCAATTTCAAACAAATCTAATGAAACTCGTTCTTCAAAAATCGTTTTCAAGCGCATAATTGTGTTTTCTAAACCTACCCGTGTATCACCGTGACCCACCAAAACACCATCGTTGATTACCAAAATTTCGATGCCGTCAGTAGTTTTATAGAGTTGCACAACAATCAGCCCACCTGCCCTAAGCTGCCCAATGCCATGTTTTACGGCGTTTTCAACAAGGCTTTGGACACACATCGGTGGGACTTGAAAAGACAATAAACTTTGATCTACTTGCAAATCAAAATTCAAGCGCTCTTCAAAACGAATTTTTTCGAGTTCCAAATAATCACGAACAAACTGCATTTCTTCTTCAACACTAACAGTATCCCTTCTGCTGTAAATCAAAATACTCCTTAAAATATTTGAAAGTCTAGAGATTCCATTTTTAGCCTCATTTTGATTTTCTGATATCAATGCGCGGATACTATTGAGGCTATTAAAAAGAAAATGTGGGTTCAATTGAGCGCGCATCAGGGCCAACTCAGCGGTCTGTTTTTGGGCCAGCAATTTTAAATTTTCAACTTCACTCATTCGGTTTTTTCGAATGAAATGATTCAAAAAATAAACCAACGACCAAGTGCCAAAAAGTGTTGACATGACCACAACTTGCCCCAAAAACTTTGACCAATTGAAACCACCATTCAACTGGAGAATAGAATAAACAAGAACATCATAAAAGACCTGAAAGATTATAGCGGCAAACAAACATAGCGCTAAAACAACTGAGAAAACTTTCAAAGAGAGTCCATCGAGCAAATGAAAGCGAATGAAAAAAAATCTCAAAAAATGAGAGATTGTAATACCCAAAAGAGCGAAATAAAACAAAACGATGAGCGTGGCCGGGGTTATGGCAACATTGTTGGCTTTATTGATGATAAACAAAAATAACGCAACGCCAAACCAACCCGAAATTTGAAAAAGCCAATATACAATCTTTTGAAAATTCAATGGAAATCTTTTCGGTAAAGGTAATCAAGAAGCACTAAAAATTAGAAAACAACTATACGAATGGTGTATTTCACGCCTTCACGGTCGAAAACAAGTTGGGCTACTCCGGTAAATTCTGCATGAATGCTGAAGGTATTATCACGAATGCTATAGCCAATAGCCCTTCCTTGAATATCAAACAATCCCACGATGTCTGCTTCTCTAAAACCGAAAAATTGAACTTCTTTATTTTTTGTTGGATTTGGAAAAATGCCGAAATCTTCATTATCAAACTGTGTGATGCCTGATAAATCCTCATAGGAAACAACCACAATCACCGAACTTTCGCAACCATTGGCATCAACCACTAAAACATCATACGTGCCAGCCAAAGTATCCAATGGATTTGCATTCATTGGGCTCCCGTTCACAAAATATGTGTAGGGCGGCACACCACCTATAGCCAGTATCTGTATCGAACCGACATCAAGCGAGGTTTGATGAGTTGTTTCAGAAAAAATGAGTATTTCACTTGGCTGATCAATAAACAAAGAGCCTTCAAAGCTGCATCCAAATTCATCGGAATAAATATAAGTGTATGAACCAGCTGGTAAATCATTCTGCGTCAAAGAATTGGAACCATTTGACCAAACAATTTCGTAGTTATCGGTTTGGTTGGTGATTTCCAAAAGCGCTGAGCCATTGTTGGCACCAAAACAGGTCAAATCACTTGTGGTTTGGCTAATATAAACAGGATTCATGACCACAATTTCTATGGTATCGCTGTTGTAAACATGACCGAACTCATTCAAAGCAGTTAAACTATAGCTTCCCGATTCGCTCACAACAATACTCTGGGTTGTGGCACCATTACTCCACAAATAGGAAGAAAACTCAGGTGCTAATAATTCAAATGTGTTGTTCTCACATATTGTAGTATCAACAAAATCACTCAGTTGAAAAACCAAGGTTTCACCTTCTGTGAAGAAATGATGTTCATTTACCTGCACATCATAATAAACATCGGTAATGCCACTCAGATAAGTAACGGTAATTGAATCTACTGAAGTATTTGTTCCCAAACCAAAAATATGATGTTGGGAATTTTGGCTGCAATAGTTTTCACCGCATCGGGTATAATAAGAATAGGTGTTTCCTCCAGAATAAACTCTAATCCAAGAGCCAATGGCCATGCGATTAGACAATGTACCCTCGAGCGTAACTTTAATGTAATTATTTTCAGAAGTTGCCGAATTCAACCACAAAAAGCTATTGAATCCTTTGGCATTGAGCACCATGAGGTCTGCAAAACCATCGTTATTTACATCTCCTTTCGCAACACCGTAACTGGCAGCAATATGATTGGCATTTGAGAAATTTTGTGGCGAATCAGTGAAGTTAACTCCAGCATTACTTATATACAAATAACTACGCACTTCACTAGACGATTGTTCGATGATTTTTCCAGTAGTGACATATAAATCCTGCCAAGAATCATTATCAGCATCAATAAATGTAGCACCCCAAGCCCATTGAAACAAATTCACATTTCGAATTGCTGCTTGCTCAGTGAAAGCGCCATTGTTGGCTACTAAAAACCGAGCTGGCGTTGTAGTGCCACCTGTGTTTGACGCATATATATCATTATCGCCATCATTATCAAAATCCGCGAATGTAGCGCTCATGGGGTCATCAGCAGTTGGACCGTATTGCATAGCTGTATTTGTGCCTTGCGTTGCATCTGAAAAAGTGCCATCGCCGTTGTTTCTATACATGGTATTTATCCAAAGGCCGCGGTCGTTGATTACATAAAGGTCTGGATAAGAATCACTGTTGTAATCCAACCAAACCGCCATGAATGATGGCCGAATACCATTGCCAACCCCAGCAGCGATGGTAACATTGGTGAAAGTGCCATTGCCATTATTCCTATACAAGGCATTGGTATTCAAAGGATTTAGAGGGTCTCCCTCCATATAGTATCTGCACAAATACAAATCTAAATCACCGTCTTTGTCATAGTCTGCGAAGCTTGCTCCATAATTGGCTGTGGTTAAACCTATCAGACCAGCGGTCAAGGTGAAATCGGTAAACTCAAACGAGCCATTATTTTGATAAAGTCGGCACTGACCCGCGTCGAATGTGCTGAGAAAAAAATCGTTATCCCCGTCGTTGTCATAATCCACCCAAATAATTTGAGTTGCTCTGCCAGGCACATGCACCAAAGATGGGAGCAATTCAAAATACCCACCCATATTCTTATAAAAATAAGCACTGTCTCCTTGTTGAATGAGCGTGATATCATCCCATCCATCATTGTCAAAATCAAAAAACGAAACACCTGCCCCCCAGTGCACAACAGAATTCAAGGTATGATTGATGCCCAATTCAGAAGCATTGTTTACAAACATTTGGCTCAATGCCGATTGCGTAAAAACGATAAAGAAAATCGATAGAACAAGGGCTCTCATTTGTCAGGTTTATTCCAAAACAATAACTTTAAATACATAAATGTAATCTTCCACTTGAACTGTTATAAAAATCGCTCCAGCGCTGATATTTAAAAATTCCAAACAAGAATTTGAAACACAATTTGAATATTGTACTTGTCTGCCCAAAGCATCTCTAACATCCACAACATGCTCACTGGTAATTCCTTTTAAGTGGAGCACTCTATCAGATAAAGGATTCGGGTAAAAAAATGGATTGTTCAGGTCAAATTCAAATACAGAACTCATATCAACAAAGCCAATCGTGATTACCTCTTCATAAATACAGCCGTTGGCATCAGAAACAGTTACCAAATAAACACCAGAATCCACATCCATCGGATTAGTCGGCATAGAGATACCATTTACCAAAATTTGAATTGGAGGAGTTCCGCCAATAACCATGAGCTGTAGTGATCCCGATTCAAAAGTTGTTTGATTGCTTGTTTCTGAAAACAAAAGTATTTCATCACCAGAATTCAAAGTGAATTCATCTGAATAAGTACAGCCAAATTCATCTAAATAACTGTAAGAATAGACCCCTGAAACCAAGTTGGATTGTGCAAGTCCAGTGGCGCCATTCGACCATGAAATCTCATAATTCGGGTTGGCATTGAAAACTGTCAATTGAACGGCACCATTTTCATCACCGAAGCACAAATTATGCTGTACTTGATGCAAAACATAAGGACTCGGCAGCACAGTAAAAGTCAAAGTATCACTCGTATGAGGGAAGCCATTAGAATCCCATGCGGTAACATAGTAGGATCCAGATTGAGTTATATTAATACTTTGAGTTGTTTCCCCTGTGCTCCATAAATAAGTAGAAAACGACGGAGCTGTGAGTGAAACATTGCTAGAGCTACAAATAAAAAAGGAGTTTGCTGGATTTATTAATGCAAAATTTGACGTTTCAGCTTCTGTAAGGTAAATATGTTGATTAACAGGTAAATTATAGTAAACATCTGAGACCCCGGAGGGGTAATCGACAACAATTGAGTCAACCACCAGAAAATTGCCTAATCCAAAGATATGGTGTTGCGAATCTTGACTAATAAAACTTTCTCCACACCTTGTATAATGGGTATAAGTATTTCCTTGGCAATAAACTGTAATCCAAGAACCAATTGCCATTGTGTTTGACAAAGTACCTTCTAAAGTAATTTTGATGTAATTGTTACCCAAGGTTGGACCATATTCATTTTTCCAAATAAATGAATTGTAATTTTTAGCATTTTGTACGATCATATCAGCACAGCCATCATTGTCGATATCACCGCGGGCAACTGAATAACTAGCAGCAATGTGGTTGCCCGTGAAAAGCTGCGGTGAATCGGTAAAACTTTGGGCGCTATTACTCCTAAACAAGTAATTTCTAACTTCTCCATTGGCTGGCATGAGCAATCCTGTTGTCAAATACAAATCCTGAAAGGAATTGTTGTCTATATCAATCCATGTGCCACCCCAAGTACACATAAATGTTACTGGCACACTAATACCCATTGGGCCTGCATTTTCAACAAAATAAGAGTTTCCATTATTGGTGTACAATCGTGGAGGTTTTGTGGGCGGACCTCCATTTGATAGTAGCATGTCCAAATCTCCATCGTTATCATAGTCACCATACGTGATTCCCATTGGGTCTTGGCCAAACATTTCTGCGCCACAAATCGACGTTATATCTGTAAATGTGCCATCTCCATTATTGAGGTACATAGAATTACCCCATAACGTACGATCATTGATTACATAAAGATCTGGCAGTCCATTTCTATCAATATCAATCCATGCACCCATAAAGCTTGGTTGTATACTATCTGCAACACCAGCTAATACAGTCATATCTGTGAAAGTACCATTACCATTGTTTCTATAAAGCGCATTTAAATGAGCCGGATTGTTTAAGTCGCCCGACATTTGATAACGTGCCAAATAAAAATCCAAATAACCGTCAAGGTCATAGTCGCCAAAAGTTACTCCAAAATTGTTGGCAATCGCCGTTGAAATACCGGCAAATACGGTGACATCCGTGAAATTGAAATTGCCATCATTGTTGTACAAGCGAGAATTTCCATTAGTTGAAGTCATGAACAAGTCATAATCACTGTCGTTATCATAATCTACCCACAAAGCCTGGCGAATCTGTCCAATTTGAAAAGCCACGGATGGTATCGACTCAAAGACACCCTCATTGTTTCGGTACAAAACTACACTATCAGTCTCCTGAATAAAGGTAATATCGTCCCAGCCATCATTATCAAAATCGAAAAATGCACAACCATGTCCGCCAAACTGCAATTGAGTATTAACCGTGTGATTAATGCCTAACTGAGGAGCAATGTTTACGAATGTTTGCGCCAAAGTAAAATTGTTACAGGAAAAAATCTGAGCCCCCACTAGGAAGCTCAGAATGATATTTTTTATTCTCATTTTTAATTGATGATATTAATTCTTAAAGTATACTCTGCGAAATCAGATTTTATTCTGATAATGTAAGTTCCCGAGGATAGCTCTGGAACTTTTATAGAAACAAGTTCAGGATTTCCCTCATCTGTGGTAATGGTGTTAACCAAATTACCCAACAAGTCATAAAGCTCAATTTCATTGATTACTTCGTTAGATTCATTGGTTCGGAAATTCAAAACACCACCAGAAGTAACAGGATTTGGATAAGCCACAATCGAATTAGCCACTTGTTGATTCAAACCTAAATAAAGAAAGTCAATCGTTAGGATATCTTCTACAACAGTATCTTTAACTGGATTTGAAGCCAAATCAGTAGCTGTGATTACTCTCATTCCAGCGTTACCAGCATAATAAATATGGTTGATAAGATATTTGCCTGAATAGGTATATTCATCAAGCCATTCACCCTCTTCAAGTATTGGCGTGAACATCGGAAGATCGCCTTCGCTCGTTACTGCAACAAAATTAGGCACATTTGCTGCAATCATCATTTCATCAAAAGTAGAAGTGATGACAACTGTCGTGGAATTTTGATTCAATACTGTTTCAGAAATGTCGAATGCTATCATTTCAGGATTTCTAGTGTCAAGCGCAAATGAAGCACTCGCAGCAGACAGAAGCATCGGGTTGTTCGATATGTCACGTGCCAAAGAAACTTCAACTTGCAAATTTTCCATTTCATAGTTCAAGTCAGTTACGTTAAATCTTGCTCTAAAAATGTTTGGCGCAATCCAAAGACTTTGAAACACGTTGTAGCTTACACCCGCAATAGAAATTCCATTTTCATCCTTAATCGCAACCAATGGAGTGAATGACACTTGATTCATATCTTCGCTAAAGGTCACCTCGATATGGAAGTCTGCACCTGCAACAGTAGCATCATTAATCATTTCATAATTAGAAATCAAAAGTTCAGATTCAGGGCGTTCAGTATCGAGAATAAAGACATCCTCAAAGCTATTGAGTAAGGGCAAATTACCCGATACATCCATTATACTTTGAATTTCAATATCCAAGTTTGCGTATGCAATAGGATTTGAACCTAAATTATAAACCATGTTACAAGTAAAATCATCAACCCATGAGGAAAGGAAAGTATTAACAGTTAATTCCGCTACAGAAACAGAGTTTTCAGTAATATTAATAATCGGTAAATTATCCGTGGACATCGGCTTATTTGATGTTATTGTTAACGTGATTGCATTGTTTCCAATATTAGAAATGTTCAAAAGTGGTTGATTAGCAACTAAAGAAATACTGGGCTGATCTACATCTAAAAATAAAACATCTTGAACCAATGTTTCATCAATCACATTATCTGCCATATCGTAAACGTTGGTCACCTCAAAAGTTAAAAATCCAGGATCCAAAGGTAATTGACCATCAAAATTAAAACATGCGGTGTAAACATTACTCGTTGTCCAAGATGAATTGGCAGCATCGAGGGTCAAAGCAGCTTCGATGCCAGCGGCACCCGTCCATTCTATAAATGGAATGAATGATACCTCGCATGGCTCATCAAATGTCATCGTAACACAAACGGCAGTGGACTGTGAATTGAGCACAGAAGTAGAGGCTTCGTAAGACGACAAGATTGGCGCTTTTGTATCAACATACAGTTCATTGAGTAGCAGAAATGGATTTTGCTTGATGTTAGAAGCACTTTCAGCATTGTACATCGATATAGCTACACTACCTTGTTCGATCTCAAAATCTTCCACATTGTAAATGATTTGAAATTCTGTAGCACTTAACCAAGATTGTGATTGAACTGTGAACAAACTATTGGCGTTGACAAAACCAGGAAACAGAACAACTGGATTCACAGAGGTGTTCATATTGCTATTATAGGTAATGTTAATTTGCATCTGAGAACCAATCTGGCTCACATTAATTAAACCTGTGTTGATATCCACATTTACCACAAATGGAATCTCCATAGTAAGCAAAGAATCTGCAAAATCGCCAGCGTCGTCGCCAATACGTTGACCGATTTTTCTTCCTGCAATGTCGTCCATTGGTGGATGAATTCCACCCCAAATACGAGATAATGAGCATTGGTCTGAAGCGTCATAATAGGTTGCCCATTGCAGCGTGATTGTTTGAGAAGGACCTTGTTCAAACTCGAGGAATTCGTTTTGTTCCGCCTCAAAGTTACTCATACCCCCGGGAAAATAAGGTGTTCCAGTCATGTAATCCATTACGGCTGCAGCAGCTCTGGAGTAAGTTGAATGACCAGACACATATCCAGCAAAAGGTGGAGTCACAAAAGACGGTCTTTGATAAGGCCACCAATTTTCCGCCAAAATCCAACCCACACCTGCCATGTCGATATCCTCATCTTCTATGTAGTCATGACCTCTCCAAGTATAAAGCTTAATTTTGTGTAAATGCTCGTTGTTGTCACCAACTAAAGTATCGCCCGGCATCACCAATTCAACATATCCTGGAATCAAAGGCATCCCTGCTGGATGATAATTTGGTAGCAAGGGATCAGAACTTTGACCTCTGTCGCCCATGTATCTAATGGCTGAAATTGGTCTTACATAGTCATATGCGCCCTTAACTCCCCATGCACCAATAGCGGCATCATGCATAGCACCTCCCAAAAGAAAATAAGCATCAATATCATATTCCAAATCTGAGAGAATTGGACCCTCTCCTTTCCATTGATTTACATATAAAGGATGTTGACTGATTTCATTATAGATATTGAACCAGTGACCTGGAGGTGTTTCAGAGTCTAATCCATCTGCCCAAAATTCTGCAAGGACTCTAGCGTAATCACCTCTTCGTACGATTTGTGGTTCATATGGTAAACCAGTAATTGGATTAACATTGTAACCGACACCAGGGTCCCCACCATTGAAAAAATCATAAAACGTTAAATAATCTGACCATGTATCGGGTAAATTCTCAAAAGGTATATTTCCACCAGAAGCTGGAGAAATATCCCACATTACATTATCCGTTGTATCTAAGTGAGATTGCCAAACACTAACCAACAAAAAATTCCATTTAAAGAAATCTTCTATACCCGTTTGGATGTTGGTGTCGAGATAAACTGGAGCACCTGGGTTGTGATAAACTTTGTATTCATCACCATCTCTTACGATGATCTCACTGTCTTCATCTTTTAAAGCAAAAGGCAAAACATTTCCCCATTCAGGTGCCAAATGCGGAGGTGTACCATTAATTGGATTTCCAGCTTGATCAATGGCGTTTTCTATGCTTAATCTTTGAAAACGATTTGGGTCAACCATATTAGGATTACCTGGTTGTGCAGGAAATAAAAACGGATTACCATCTGTATAGTACTGACTGGCAAAGTTTGCTGCTTCATTAGAACCGTCTTGCAAACCAAAAGCAATAATTTGTTGGGCAATATAATTACCTAATGCCGCTGGACCATCATTCACATAGTCAACAGATGTAATTGATATATCATAGCCTAGAAGCGCCATACGCGCGTCCAATGCTATATATATAGCTGCTACTCCAGGTGCGTTTTGAAATCGCCAACGAAGGAATCTGTATGCCCCGTAAGAAATTGCTTCTTCTTGAGCTTCCTCAATTCCACCCGGTGTCGAAGGAATTTCGACCCCATAAAAAGGTGTATAAAACCCATGCCATTCATTATCAAGCAAGACGGTTTTACTTCCTACTTTATAGGCAGAAAAAGCGTCGTGCATGACAACAGAAAGGTGGAATAGATTTCTGGCATGAACCGGAGGTCGAGCAAAACTATTTCGAATACAAAATAAAATCTCTTCTGTCCATTGATGAGCCACAGAGGTTTGGGAATGGAGATTGCTCAGAAAAGACATAAAAAATAAACAAAGTAGTATCAATTTTTTCATAATAAATTGTGTTTAATGGTGTTAAAAATAGAGACCAAAATTAAACGTATTTATTACAATTGCAAATTCTTTTTACCTCAATGTTAAAGCATCATTATTTTAAACACTTAAAGTAGTCAAAAGGCTCCAAACAATCGTGGCATTGATAGTGGGCTTTACAGGCCGTGGAGCCAAATTCGCTTACCATTTTTGTGTTTTTAGAACCACACTTTGGACAGGGAATAATTGTTGGTTTGGCAAACAAAGCACTTTTGTCGACTTCGTTTTCTGGCGGAGCAATACCATATTCGCGCAGGTTATTTCTGCCCTTTTCTGAAATCCAATCGGTGGTCCAAGCTGGTGATAAAACAGTTTTAATTGGTAGAACTGATATATTGTTTTCATCACACATCTTTTCTATTTCTTGTTCGATGGTACGCATAGCAGGGCAGCCCGAATAGGTCGGTGTAATGGTAATTTGCCAAGATGCGCCTACAGGTTCAATTTTCCGAACAATACCTAAATCAACAACGGACAGAACAGGTACTTCTGGATCTTTTACTTCTTCCAAAAGCGCCCAAATTTCGTTTTCTGTCCAAGATTTCATTACCATTCACAGTTTGGATAAGATCTTTGCATGTATTGCATTTCGGCTAAAATGTAGCCCATATATTCCGTATGCACACCTTTTTTTCCACCCAGTTGCATGAAGTCTTCTTGTGGTTTAGTGAGCGTTGCAGCATCCATTACTTCCGAAACATTTTTATGCCATGCTGTTTTGATTTTGGCTAAATTGACACCAATTCCAGCCTCAAATATCATTTGGTCGACCTCATCAGCTTCGAAAAGTTCACCTGTATATTCCCAAATATCGTTGATGGCGAACTGGATGCGTTCATGCGATTCTTGTGTGCCATCGCCTAAGCGGATCAACCATTCTGAACTTCTGCGGCGATGATAAGTCACTTCTTTCAAGGACTTTTCTGCAATGGCTGCCAACTGACGGTCTTCGCTATTCAACAATTCTTCGTACATCAAATAGTTGAAATGGTCGAACAAAAATTGACGTGCCAAGGTATAGGCATAATCCGTGTTAGGCAATTCAAGCAACAAGCAGTTTAAATATTCGTGTTCGTAGCGCAAAAATGCCATTTGGTCTTCATTGCGACCTTTACCTTCAATTTCTCCGGCATATTTCAACAAACTGGTGGCTTGACCAATTAAATCAAGCGCTGTGTTGGTGAGTGCAATATCTTCTTCTAATATAGGACCATGTCCACACCATTCAGAAAGACGCTGACCTAGAATGAGGCTGTTGTCGCCAATGCGCGTAACATATTGGAATAAAGCTTCGTTTTGTGTCATTTTATTCAATATTACATGTGTTCAATTCCGTCTGGCACTTCATAAAAAGTTGGGTGACGGTATATTTTGCTATCCGAAGGTTCAAAAAACGATGCATTGTCTTCTGGTGAGCTGGCAACAACATGTTTCGATTCAACTACCCAAATGCTCACACCTTCAGAGCGGCGTGTATAGACATCTCTTGCATTTTCGATGGCCATTTCGGCATCGGCAGCGCGCAGGCTACCCGCATGTTTGTGATCCAAACCTTGTTTACTTCTAATAAAAACCTCCCAAAGAGGCCATTCTGAACTACTCATAATTTCTCGGTTTTTAAGGTATATTTCTAAGACGCCTTGCGTTGTCTTTCTGCTCTTTTTTCTGCGTGGGCCAATGCCGCTTCTCGCACCCAGGCGCCATTGTCGTGGGCATTATTTCTATCGCGTAAACGTTTTTTGTTGCATGGACCGTTGCCTTTTACCACATTGAAAAATTCATCCCAAGGCATTTCACCGAATTCCCAATTCCCTGTTGATTCGTTGAATCTCAAATCTTTATCAGGCAAAGTTAAACCAATCAAATGTGCTTGAGGAACCGTTGCATTCACAAATTTCTGACGCAAATCATCATTTGAAAAACGCTTGATTTTCCATTTCATGGACTGCGCTGAATTTGGCGAATCGGCATCACTTGGTCCGAACATCATCAAAGCTGGCCACCAAAAACGATTGACTGCATCTTGTGCCATTTTGCGTTGTTCTTCAGAGCCTTTCATCAGGGTACAAATGATTTCATAGCCTTGACGCTGGTGAAAAGATTCTTCTTTACAGATTCTCACCATTGCACGAGCATAAGGACCATAAGAAGCTCTGCAAAGCGCCACTTGATTCATGATTGCAGCACCATCAACCAACCAACCAACAGCTCCCATATCTGCCCAAGACAGCGCAGGATAGTTGAATATACTAGAATATTTGGCTTTTCCGCTCAACAAATCTTCGATAGTTTCATCGCGGCTGGTGCCCAATGTTTCAACAGCTGAATATAAATACAAACCATGTCCAGCTTCATCCTGCACTTTGGCCAATAGAACAGCTTTTCGACGTAAACTTGGGGCACGTGTAATCCAATTACCTTCTGGCAACATCCCTACAACTTCTGAATGGGCATGTTGAGAAATCTGGCGCACCAATGTTTTTCGGTAAGCATCAGGCATCCAATCTTTCGGTTCAATTTTGATTTCAGCATCAATTTTAGCCTGAAATTCTTGTTCTAATTGTTCGATGGTCTTATTCGACATGTTGTTCAATTTTGATTCCACAAAAATAATAGATTTTCGGTGTTATTTTTCCACCAAATCTAATAACTGTCAAAAATCAGATTTGTTCAGAAGAAAAACTGATTTTCTTTCGGTTCAAATCGCTAATTTTACGCCCGAAAAATCAAGCCTAAAAAAACAAATAAAAATGTCAACACCCAAATTCCACGCGCTCAAAATTGCTGATGTGCGCCAAGAAATTGAAGATGCTGTGTCTATAGCCTTTGAAGTGCCTGAAGAATTGAAAGCAGAATATCATTTCAAACCAGGACAGTATCTTACGATGCGTACTCAAATCAATGGCCAAGAAGTGCGTCGATCATATTCTATTTGTTCGGCACCTTATGAAAACGAGCTGCGTGTAGCCATCAAAAGGGTGAAAGGCGGAATTTTCTCGAACTATGCCAATGAAAACCTGCATGCTGGAAACACCATCGATGTGATGACCCCGATGGGCAATTTCACCACTGAAATTCACAAAAATCAAGAAAAAACCTACGTATTATTTGCAGGTGGATCAGGAATTACGCCGATTTTGTCTTTGATTAAAACAGTTTTAGTGGATGAGCCTAAAAGTAAAGTGACCTTGATTTATGGTAATCGAAAAATAAACTCTATTATTTTTAAAGAAGAAATTGACTATTTAAAAAATCTTTATTTGACTCGTTTCGCAGTGGTTCACATTTTGTCGGAAGAATATTTGGGCAACGATGTTCAATATGGTCTGATGGACAAAGCGAAAACGGACCAACTCAATGAATTTTTCTTGAAGCAAGAAAAAATTGACGAAGCCTTTATTTGTGGACCTCAACCGATGATATTGGCCATACAGGAAAAACTTTTGGCTTATGGGATGTCTGAAAAAGCAGTTCACGTGGAGCTATTTAGTTCACAGACGCCTGCCAAACCGATAAGTGCTACAAACGAACCAAAAATCGAGGCCAATGTGAAAATCATCATGGACGGCATAGAGCAAGAACTGCACATCGATTCGGATGGTGAAAGCATTTTAGATGCCGCGTATAAATCTGGATTGGATGTACCATTCGCTTGTAAAGGAGGCGTTTGCTGTACTTGCAAGGCCAAAGTTTTGGAAGGCTCCGTAAAGATGGATGTTAATTATGCCTTAGAACCCGACGAAGTGGCAAACGGATACATACTCACCTGTCAATCGCATCCAACCTCTGAAAAAGTGGTTGTTTCTTTTGACGATTAAAAATTTCTCATGGGATTATTAAGCAAAATTTTTAGCAAAAAAGAAAACGTTGAAAAAGTACCAAAAGGTTTTTTCTCAGCTACCATTAAAGCTATTTCTCCGCTAACAAAAGACAGTGTCAAAATCGAATTAGACACCAATGGATTGCCTGCGGAATTTAAAAATTTTATACCCGGACAATACATTACAGTTTGTGTAAATTTAAATGGCACCGAGGAGCGCCGTTCCTATTCCATTTGCTCTGAACCCAGCGAAGGTTTGGCTATTGGTGTGAAACGCGTACCAAACGGTTTGGTCTCTACTTACCTCACTGATGCGCTTGGGCAAGAAGACAAATTACTTGTATCGAAACCCGAAGGCAATTTTATGTTGCAAAAAACAGACGGTCAGGTCGTGTTCATTGCTGCGGGTAGTGGTATAACACCGGTGCTTTCCATGTTGAAACGCCAAGAGAATGATGGAAAATCATCTGTTTTATTTTATGGAAATCGCAGCGAAGAACAAATCATGTTTAAAGCTGAGATTGACCAATTAAAAGCGGTTGAAAGACATTATTTTTTATCCAAGGAAGCCAAAGAAGGACATAAAACAGGTCGCTTGGATTTTGAAACATTGAAGCAATTGTTTAAAGAAAATTTGCCTTTATTGCGTGCAGATGGATTTTACATTTGCGGTCCTGAACCCATGATTAAAGGAGCCATCGATGCATTGAAATTCTATGGAGTGGCTGAAGATAAAATTCATTTCGAGTTGTTTACGGAAGCCAAATTATTGAAGAAAGAAAGCAATACGGCGACTTCTTCATTCGATGGGGTGAGCAATGTGAGTTTAATTTTAGACGGCATGCAAACAGATTTCTCATTGAGCACCAAAGGGCAAACCATTTTAGATGCGGCGCTAAATATCGGCTTAGATGCTCCTTACTCTTGCCGAGGTGGCGTTTGTTCTACTTGTCGAGCCAAAGTATCTGAAGGTTCTGTGAAAATGAACAACAATTTGACGCTTACGGATAAAGAAGTTGAAGAAGGCTACATTTTGACCTGTCAATCGCACCCAACAAGTGCAGTTTTGAAAGTGAGTTATGATGCTTAAAAACATTGTTGTGATTGGTGCCAGCAGAGGCATTGGCGTTGAATTGGTGCATCAATTTGCCCAAAACGCAAGTCATCATGTTTGGGCATTTTCTCGCGATTTGGCTGGAATGCAAGAAAAATTCAAGGGTTTAGAAAATGTGACAGCTTTTGCTCTAGATGTGGCATCAGCAGAAGTGAAATCCACTTTTTCTCGTCAAATTGAAGCCATCACTCACATCGATATCCTGATTTACAACGCTGGATTTTTGGTCAACAAACCCTTTATGGACTTGACCCGCGCGGATATCCAAACGAGTTACCAAATCAACGTGATGAGTGCTTTTGAGATTTTCCAAGCTTCGATGCCCAAATTTTCAGCAAAGGCACACATCGTGAGCATTTCGAGTATGGGAGGCTTTCAAGGCACAGTAAAATTTGCAGGATTGAGCTCCTACTCCACCCCAAAAGCTGCTCTAGTTTCATTAACAGAATTGTTGGCAGAAGAATTCAAAGACACCGATTGGGCTTTTAATTGTTTGGCATTGGGTGCGGCGCAAACCGAAATGTTAGAAGCGGCATTTCCTGGTTACCAGGCACCAGTTACAGCGGCAGAAATGGCGAGTTTCATCGTAGATTTCAGTTTGAATGCGCATCGGTTTATCAGGGGGAAAGTGGTGCCAGTGAGTTTGAGTACGCCGTGAGGGGGGTATAGTTCCGTTTATTATATGGTATCACTAGAGGTGTAAAGATAAATTCTTATCTCCAAAACCACAGAAAACAAAGGCCTGTCATCAAACGTCGTATATCAAATCCAAGCATTTTGAATTTGCCTATGTTCAAACCCAAAAGGAAAACTCCATTCCCAGAAAACACAAGGATTGGACAATAAGTACTGAACTTTACACCCCTAGAACTTCAGAATTCAATTACTCCGCCGCTGCTCTACTCAAGCGATCGTTAATTGCTTTCCCAACACCAACATCTGGAAAACGCTGGGCCACAATAATATCCAATTGCATGGCATCCATCATATGTAAAGCATCATACAAATTTGCAGCAGCCTCTGATAATGAACCAGTTGGACTCAATTCATGAATCACATGAGGCGATTGTACATTGAAAGTTTTCTGAAATACCAAATAGCCTACTCGGGTGAAAAGCTGTTCAAAATCTCTTTTCGGTAAGCTGCAAATAGAAAAAGCCGTGTTTGGCGAATAGTGCTTTTTGGAAGATCCCGGACTGATGCCTTGTGTTTTGTTATCTTCCTTGAGGAGGACAGGTTTTCCAATAAAAGCTTCAATTTCTTCCAATGGCAAAGCGCCATGACGATATAGCACAACCTGATCACCATCAAAACCTACAATGGTTGACTCCAATCCTTCCGCGCAAGATCCACCATCTATGATAAAAGGTGCTTTTACGCCTAGTGAGTTTCGCACATGTGCAGGTGAAGTAGGACTGATGTGATTGGACAGATTAGCGCTTGGTGCCACCAAAGGAAAATCAAGTTTCTTGAGTAATTTTAAAGTGAGTTCATGATTGGGTACCCGAACAGCAATTGTTGGGTGGTTGGCAGAAACCAGGTCTGAAATATGCTTTTGTTTCTCTAAAATTAATGTTAGCGGTCCAGGCCAAAATTTCTTAGCCAGGTCCCAAGCTAGGTCTGGAATATTTTGTGCAACCGTGTACAACTCCTCTGCATTTTTAATATGCAAAATCAAGGGATTGTTTGCTGGTCTGTTTTTAGTTCGAAAAATAGCTTGAACAGCCGAATCGTCGTAAGCATTGGCTGCTAATCCATAAACTGTTTCCGTGGGCATGACCACCAAAGCACCTGCCTTCAATTGTCGAACAGCTTTGGCTAAATCCGCGTTGTAAGCATACTTCTTACGCATAAAAATTGCTTGTTAAGGGTTACAAAAATCACAATACATGGGGTCTTCATGGCTCTTATCGTCGGGTCGTGGTCTATTTTCCGAATAAGAGCATGCCGAACAAGCGAAATGAATGCTCAATACAGACTTAGACGGTCTGCTGCATAGCGAGCACGGCAAACCTAAATTCGTTTGACGCGCTACAAAACCGGGTGTTTCGCATACCGGACAAAGAGATTCAATATGCTCAATCAAATTTATTGTTGCTTTGCGGATGACTTCCATACGTGTTGGATTATGCATTGCCCTCATGTCTGTTTCAACCCAAGCTGTACCGTGCTGTGAGATATAGGTTTCAAAAGTCCTTTCTAAGGTCTCATAGTTGCGAATACCTTTGGTAATATTTTCTTTAGAATTCTGAAAAGGACGCATGATTAAACCATGTGAAGGGAAGAGTGCAGTATCGGCAAAATCGCGCAATTCTTTAATTGATTGAATTTCTTTGCCATCGAAATTGGTATCCGTAGACAACACTTTACCCACAATTTCTAAACCCAATTTTCTATCTATAAACATCACGATTTCTTCGTTGGCCTTAGCAAAAAAAATGTCGGGATGAGCACCAAAGGAACCTTCGCTCGCAACAGCTAAGTCGGCGTTGCTTTGCTCAAAAACCAGCATGCATTTAGCTCGAGCAGTAGATATGGGATCGGAAATGCGCTCGGTCTCACCAGTAAAGGTTCCTAGTACATCTGTATTCAAGTCGGAGAAAATTGAACACTGAACGCCTAGTTCCGATTCTAATATCGGGGCAATCACCTGCTCTTTTTCGTGCATTGTGGCGATTACCAAATTCCTATTTAGAAACATCTCCAATCCCATTTTTTTCAAGAGCTACTTAGCACAGATGGTGAAATTGAATTGGATATCAAACTTGGTATCAACAGCGCTAAACTGTTTTAGAAAAGCCTTTATGGCTTCCTTTTTCCCAACCAAATCGTCAATCACTGCTTCGTTGCCATTCAAGTCATAATCGTGGTTGCGCTCCCAATTGGAAATACTCTGAATTTTTAGGGTGTTGATTTGTTCATCCAAAATGCCACTCAATAAGCTGAGGGCGTTTCTGTGGTTCAATTCAATTGTCGGCAAAGACAAATTTTCTACTTCAACTACTGATTTCATAAGATTACAATTAATAAGATTCAACAGGCGATAATTCACTTTTTTCTTCTAGCTGATTGAGAGATCTCCATGCCATTTGACCATTGTAGCGGTGTGTTAACTCACCATGTTCATTCATAGCGAAAAGGAATATCCAGTGGTTATCAAGCAGATTTCGTACACTTTGGTGCTTTTCGATGATTTTATTCATGGCCTCAATAGGCGCTTCAATTACAACCTTCAATCGCAAAGGTTGGTGCTGCAATTGGTCGCCATCGTGCACGGATTGAAAGGGTAATCCCACTTTTAAATCACCACCAGCGCCTTCTAGCACCCCAATACCCGAAGTAATATTGTGAAGGGTTTTATTGCCTGCCCCAAAATTTTTCTGGTCAACGGTACTGGCAAAATACTGCAGATTGATCCAACTGGTTACCACCATCGGAGCCGTCATTATGGTTTCTAATACGTTGAAGCCTTCATCGTGTTGCCATTTGTAGGAGTGCATAAAGCTTTGTCCAAAGAAATTAACATTTTTCGTTCGTTCACGAGGAGCCACAACAAACACATGGCAACCCGCCAGACCCCATTCGGGTCTCACCTGCGACCAATCTTTCGAACGCTTCAAAACAGCTGTATTGACGTCTTGAGTACTGGAAATCCTCATGCGGAGCGAACGTTCCAATCGAACTGAGCGCGAAGCTTTTTGTGTCCATCGCTGTACTTCTTCAAAATCATGGCGATGCGTTTCTGGCAATTCACGTGTATTCAAGAAACGTAAATCGTCTGTTGTGGTATCGTGTAAACAAGCCAAGAAAAATGTGTCGCTTGGAATAGCCAAACCGCGTTCAACTAAAGCTGTTCGCACTTGTGAATCGTTTAATATTTTTGCGGCAACCATGGCATTAGCCTCGCCCGAATTTCCGCCGCATGCACCACAATCTAAACCAGTAGCATGAGGATTATTTACTGTGCTCGAGCCATGCCCCGTGATGAGAATCAAACGCGCCAAATTTTCTTTCAACCCCATCGCCGTTAAAGCAGATTGAGCCATGTCTATTCTTTGTTCGAGTGCAATATCAGATAAATCAACCGTACGCTCGGCTACTTCTTTCTTGTTCAAACCAAAAGTGCCGGGTGCGTCAATTGGCCTGGTAATACCCAAGGAATCTGTTATCAACTTGGGCAAAAACCACAAACCGAGTGAACTCACAAAGCTGAAGCTCGATACCGAACCAATTTTAAACTGCTTCCAAATTTTCGAGCTGTGTACCAAAACTTTCCTTCTTTGAGCAATGCTTTTGTTGAGGATTGGATTAGCAAACGACTCGTGCACTTCAGGTCCTGAGGGAATCAACACTGGACATTGGTTGCTGCTATGGTCGTGACTCAAAGACTTGAAGCGCACCGGAAAACCAAAGAATCCGGCAAAACCAAGTGTTTCGAAATCAGGTGAAATGCGTTCTAAGTTTCGTCTAAACACCTCGGAGCGCACATCAATGCAAAAAACGCCTTGAGCTTTCGGTCGGGAAGCTATTTGTGTTTTTGATTTCGTTTGAGCAAACATCTCCTTCAATTGTCGCTGAGAACCGATATCAAAAGCATTTTGCAACAAAATTCTCAAATCAAAATCACTTGCGCTTTCTTTTAGATGTATGGCCTCGAGGCTCAAATTTATAGATTCAGAAATTCCAGAAACTTGAGAAGAGCTGAGCATCAACCATTCCCACGCTACCAAAACACTGAGGTAATTGAATAAGATGTCATCATTACCTCCATACAGGCGGGCATCCCAATCCAATCCAGCAATGTATGCACCCCAACCGCCATAGCGAAGCAATAACGCATGTAGGTAATTTTCAATGTGCTCATCCGAAATCTGCATGGCTTGCAAACAAAATATCAAAGCGTCTGACGGGTTACTAGGCAAAGCAGCCACATCCGTTTTATATTTCTTCAACCCACGAATACTTGGGGCTAAATCTAATCTGGCGTCTTTGAGCCAAGATGCATAAAGCGTTAAATCTCTATCTGTGGTGTTCCAAAGCGTTTGTCCTTTGTCGAGGTAGGTTGAAATAAAACCAGAAATCCTATCCTTTACAAATTCATCCCAAGGGAAATCTGATTGATCAGAAAACAAGTCAACTGCCAATTGGAATTTTGGAATTTTGGAATCAAATTTATTCACCTCATTTTCAAGCACTTCAAGTACCATTTCGATATTGAAAGTGTCCTGTTTCGAAAGTGCTATGGCCTCAAGAATATCTGCAGTTTGGATAAGCCCAAGGCGATATGCTCGACGATAAAAATCAACGGGCATATTGATTTCTGCACCACACAAGGAATGGAGTTTGGAAGAAACTTCATTGAAACTTGTGTCTGACATCCCTAAAAAAGGATTGACAGCTACAAAATTTTCAAGCGACCACATCGGAGGAATACGTTTCAAAACCTGATCGGCTACTTGGAGCCATGCCACGTTTTGTTTGGCTTGCAGTGCCACTCCTTTCAAACTTGAATTGTTCATATGCATTGTTGTTTGAGTTAAGGCGTTTATTTATTGTTTCGATTTTTTCTGATTACAGCCGCCTGCAACCAACTATCGAGGTATTGATTTACATAAAGTCCGTTTCGAAAGTGGACTGCATTGCGCGACCAAAAAGAGTTTTCATGCAACACTTTTTTATTAATCATTGACAAATTGACGACAAAAAACACAGAGAATACGATGGCTAAAAGAACCAACATCAGCATTTCTGGAGCTCCTAGTACTGGAATTTGGTCTTGAATCAAATAACGAATTCCTTCTTCCAAACTCAAAAAGGACAATGAGACCAAGAAGGCTCTTCCCAGCACGGCGAGCACAGTTTGGGTATCAATTTTTGAGATGATGGTTTGACCCAAAAGCGATGTCAAACCAAGCACAAAGACCATTCCTACAACAAGCAGCATCATTTGCTCTTTGAAGTCAATTCCCCAAAGCGCAGCCAAAAGCAGAAAAATGCCAGCGGCCACCAAAAACGAAAACAAACTGAGTCCAAAACTTGAACGCTGCACCAACCCTGTAATGTTGAGAATTCGCGTTCGTTCGACCACACTACCCGACGAAAGAAAAGCATGGGCCTTATAGAAAGAGTGTGAAATCAAATGCAACAGGGCTGCCGAATACACTCCGAAACCACAAAGCATCATCGTGAAGCCCATGTGCGCCACACTGGAATAACTCAAAGCAATTTTAATAGACGTTTGAGTAGTATACACAATTGTTCCAAACAAAGCAGTGATGAATCCCATGATAATCAAAACATAGGAAACCCAAGGTGCCGAATCTAAAAGAGGCGACATACGAATCATTAAAAAAGGTCCCGCATTCAACAAACCAGCATGTAGCAATGCAGAAACCGGTGTGGGTGTTTCCATTACTTCGATAATCCAAGGATGTGTTGGGAATTGTGCTGATTTGGTGGCAGCTGCAAACACCAAGAGCAATGCAGCCAATTGAGATTTCCAAGTGCTTTCAAATGCCTCACTATTGATTTGATTGAAGACCGCTGTGATTTCGCCAGTTTTAAATTCAGCAAACAAAAGAACAAGCCCAGCAATTAGAAAGCCATCACTCAAACGCGCAGTGAGAAATTTCTTTTTAGCAGCCACTCGTGCTCGGGGTCGATCTGAGTAAAACAAGAGTAAACGATGCAGCGCAAACGACATCAGCGACCATGCCAAGAATAAGATTAAAATATTCCCAGATAAAACAAGAAGCTGCACAAAACTCACCGCCAATGCAATTTGTCCAAGAAACAGACTGTGGTTCTTTTCACCATCCAAATAATTGATACTAAACCGAAAAACAAACCAAGCCAGGAGCGCAATCATGCTATAAACAATTATGCTTAAACTGTCGATACGCAAAGACAAACCTAAATTTGAAAATCCTATAAGTTCTGTATGCGTAGGTCCATTATGATACAACCAAAACGCACCAAACACACTGAGTAAAATACTCGATACAATTGCAATGGTGCCTAAACGAATGGTGTTTTTGAGACGACCGAGATTGGCTTGCGTGCAAGAGAAAGCTGCCAAAAAGAAAAGGACTGTTGGAATGAGGAACAGAAAAATCAAGTTGTTTAGCGCCATAATTCAAGTTGTTTGATAAAAAAGCAAATCTTTATTTCTGGGCACAAAGGAAAATAGTTTTATTTATAAATTTTCATTTATCTTTGCAATGAAATACATAACAAAACTTTATGAATTATACCATTCATCAACTGAAAATATTCCTCAAAGTATTGGAAACGAAGAGTATAACCAAGACCGCAGAGGAATTACACATGACACAACCCGCTATTTCCATTCAGCTTAAAAATTTTCAAGACCAGTTCAAAATACCCCTTACAGAGATACATGGCAGACAACTTTATGTAACAGATTTCGGTTATGAAATTGCTGAAATAGCAGAACGCGCACTGGAAAATTTGGACGAAATACAATTCAAATCAAAAGATTATCAGGGGCTATTAACTGGTAAATTAAAAATTGCTGCTGCATCAACGGGAAAGTATGTGATTCCTTATTTTTTGGGTGATTTTTTGAAACAACATGAAGGCATTGACCTCACTTTGGACGTAACAAACAAATCGAAAGTAATAGAGAGTTTGAAGAAAAACGAAATTGATTTTGCTTTGGTTTCGGTACTCACAGACGATATCGATGTGCATCAAGAAGAGCTAATCGAAAACAAACTTTTTTTGATTGGCAACTCGGAAACGCCATCAACCCAGGCTTCATTGATTTACCGCGAAAAAGGTTCGGCAACACGTGCAGAAATGGAAGCATTTTACAAGGACAAGCAATTCAATAAAAGAAAAAAACTTGAGCTCACATCAAACGAGGCTGTGAAGCAGGCCATATTAGCTGGATTAGGCATTTCATTGGTGCCCATAATCGGAATCAAAAATGAAATCAAAAATGGTTCCTTGCATATCATCAAACGCAAAGGTTTACCAATCGTTAATACATGGAAACTTATTTGGCTGAAAAACAAAAAACTTTCGCCTATTGCGGAGGCGTATCTAGAGTTTGTAAAAACTGAAAAAGAGAGAATTACTCAAGAGCAATTTTCTTGGTATGAATCATTTTGAGACATCACGCCCCTCTAAAAACTGGCTTTCTCTTTTCCAAAAACGCCGCTGTGCCCTCTTTGAAATCGTAAGAATTTCCGGCTTGAGTTTGCAATTCTTCTTCAACGGCCAATTGTTGTTCAAGATTATTGGTCACACTGAGATTCAAGGCGCGCTTAGTCAATCCTAATCCTTTGGTTGGCATTTGAGCCAATTGTGCAGCGAATTGCTCCACTTGTGACATCATTTCAGCATCTGAAACCGCTTTGTAAATCATGTTCATTTTTTCGGCATCGGCAGCCATTACTTTTTCGGCAGTCATCATTAATGCTGTGGCTTTTTGCATGCCCACCAAGCGCGGCAACATGAAAGTTCCACCGCTATCGGGAATCAATCCGATCTTAGAAAATGCTTGAATAAAAGATGCAGATTCAGCGGCAAAAACAATATCACAAGCCAATGCGATGTTTGCACCAGCACCCGCGGCAACACCATTTACAGCTGCAATAACGGGCTTTTCCAAATTGCGAATTTTCAAAATAATAGGATTGTAATGTTCCCCAACAATGG
>JBIIJN010000045.1:0-21484 GCA_044233745.1 Crocinitomicaceae bacterium | reverse complement strand
ACGTTGTCGAAGCGCCAAGTACCTGCTGTGGCTATGGCAATAGAATTGTTGGCTTGACGAAATTCGCCTGTTGATTCAAAATGCGCCGCCACGATACGCACACCAAAGTTTGGATTGTCGTTGGCGCCAACAATAGAGGTAAAATCTACTGTTTTTCTTGACCAAGAATCAGACATGTTCAATCCAACTGTTGTTCCTCTATCAAATCGACCATTGTCGTATGAGCCATTACATGAAATTGTTGAGTTGGTAGGATCAACATTAAAATTAATCCAGCTAACGCCATCCAAAGTATATTGAATACGTTCGGTTCTCGTTGCCGAATTAGACATTCTCTGGTCATAAGTTATTTTGATTCCTTGATAACCCACTGTTGAAACCAAGAATTGAGCACCACTCGATTCATTGGTTCCCGGGTTAGCTGTTCCAAATGCCCAACTTCCAGTGCCAGAAGTTTGAGAGCACCCCGTGTTTGAGCCAGTGCTTCTGCTTAGGTTTGTCATGTTTCCTAAAACACTTGCAGAGCCGCTGCCAACATTTGGCGCAGGGGTATCATTGTTGGGTAATAATGGGTTTTCTTCAAAGCCCCATTCTGTGATTACCGTTTGTGCTTGTGAATATCCTGACAATAGGGCAAACAAAACCACAAACAATTGAATAAAGTACATTTTTTTCATCTTCAATAATTTTTTTGCAAAGGTCAGACACTCTTTACAGTATCATGTTTCCTGAATTTGAAGATTTCAAATTATTAGGATTAAATGAAAATTATGAAGGTTAAGTTAGGATTAAGGGGTGGGGGGAGGCTTTTGCTCTTTAAAACCAAAAAGCCCTCAATTCATTAAGAATCAAGGGCTTTTGTTTTTTAGTGTGGTGATGGGCGCCTGCCTGACTGCATCAGGCAGACAGGCCTGCTTGAAGACGTAGTCAGACATGGCATCGGTTCATCAACAAAATCAAAAAACCCTCAACAGCAGCGCTGTCAAGGGTTTTCTTCTGTGGTGATGGGCGGAATCGAACCGTCGACACAAGGATTTTCAGTCCTTTGCTCTACCAACTGAGCTACATCACCTCCCGTTTTGAGGGAGCAAATATAAACTTATTTTTTATGTAGCCCCACCATGCAATGAAAAAAGAAAGAAAATTCCTGAAAACCTACAGCACAGCCATAGCATTGAGCACCGATTCCATTTGCGTAGTGAGCGCTGAAGAGCTGTTGGCATGGTTGTTTACAATGATAGCAAAAGCCAGTTTTTTACCCGATTTGGTTTTCACATAGCCCGCATACGACTTCACTTTCGACATGGTACCGCTTTTGGCCATGATTCTGCCTTGACCTGCTTGACCTTTGCACAAGTTTCTCAAAGTTCCCGACTCACCCGCAATAGGCAAAGTGAGTTCAAATTCTTGGCTTTTGCTTTTGTGCATGTAGATCAATAAGTCAACGAAATTCTGTGCGCTGATGGCGTTGGTGCGCGACAAACCGCTGCCGTCATTAATTCGAGTTGCCGCAATATCAAATTTGGTGCTCCAAAAGTCTTGTATAATTTTCATGCCTTCTTTGTGATAACCCAGACCATTTTTCTCCAAGGCAATCCAGCAAGGCAGATGCTCCGCAAAGAGATTAACGCTCTTGAAGTTAATAAACTCAGCGACTTGAAAAAGCGTGGCCCCCAAATGAGTAAAAATCAAGGTTTGTTTTTCCTTGAGCAAAGCACTCACCTGTTCCTTTTCTTTGGGGTCGATGGTGTTGTTTATCAAAGGGCTGGCATTCAGTTGAATCCCTTTTCTAAGCAGTGCAGCATGAAACTCCAAGGCAAAAACCAATTCTGGATTCTGAATGGCCGACTTCACCACAAAAGCTGTTTTATTCAACGGCAATGTGCCCGTAACAAAAGCATAGTTGGAATAGGGCGCTCCATAAACATAGGCGTTATCGGAGGTAATGTTATCAGCGAGCACATAGTTTTGAATTACTAAACTTGGCAGTACTGGATTTGTTTTGGTGATACTTGTGGTTCCTCCAATTTTCGATGAGGTGCTAAAAAACAGTTCCATCATGTTGTCAAAAACAGTTAAACCACTTGGGAAAGCACCGTAATAATTGCCCATATCGCTCCACGACCAACCGTCTGGTGGACCAAAATAACCAAAAGATGAAGCATCAGCAAGGATACCTCCCGACACGTTTTGTACCCCCAATGCTTTGATGCTATCTGCCCAAGAATCGATAAAATCAAGCATTTTTTCGCGGGATGTAAAGTACGAACTTCCAAGAGAAACATCGCCAAAGCCACGAATTATAATGCTGCCATTTAGGGTTGATCCAACAATAGTTCCTGTGTATAAAACCTGTGTCTTCGGGCGATATTCAGCACCCAACAATTCCATAGCCGCGGCTGTTGACCACAATTTGGTGGTGCTCGCCGGAGCCAAAAGGCGTTTGGCATCATGTTGCGCCAATATTTCATTATTAGCCAAATCCACAGCCATAAAGGCAATGCTGGCCTGTTTAAAATCCGGTTTGCTTACAAAATTGTCAACTGCCTTCTGGAGCTCACTGTCGGACGAAAATAAAGGTGTCGCACACCAAAAAACAGCGATAACAAAAATTAGATTTTTCATGTCTCAAAAGTAATGAGAAAGACAGATACCAAAACCATACCAAGGAAAGTCTCGGTTTTTCGTGTGGTTTTTTTAGTCTATCCTTTGAAAAAAACTACTTTCGCAGCAAATTTGGGGAATGAAGAAGATTAAAGTACTGCGCATCATCAACAGATTCAACATAGGCGGACCCACTTTTCACGTCACATTGTTGACCAAATATTTAGGAGAATCATTCGAAACCAAACTCATCGGTGGTGTTCCAGATGCTGGGGAGAGCGATTCATTGCATGTGCTCCGAGAATATCAAATCGAACCTGTGGTTTTAGAAGAATTGCAGCGCGACCCCAACTTTTCATCTGACCGAAAAGCATATAAAAAAATCAAACAAATCATTGAGCAATACAAGCCCGACATTGTGCATACCCACGCCGCGAAGGCTGGTGCTTTAGGCAGAAGAGCCGCCCATAAATGTGGTGTTCCTGTTATTATTCACACTTTTCATGGCCATGTTTTTCATTCTTATTTTGGCAGAATCAAAACCGAGATTTTCAAGCGAATTGAACGTTCGCTAGCCAAAAAATCAACTGGAATAATAGCCATCAGCGAGCAGCAAAAAAAGGAACTTGCTGAAATTCATAAAATATGTCCGGCCAATAAAATTGAAGTGATTCCCTTGGGTTTGGATTTGACCAAATTCAACACCAACAAAGCGGAAAATCGAGCCAAATTGCGCGCCGAATTGCATTTGTCTGACCACGAAATCGCCATTGCAATCATTGGCAGATTAGCGCCTGTGAAAGACCACGGGTTTTTCCTCGACGTAATCAGCGAAGTGGCGAAAAAAACGGAGAAAAACATAAAAGTATTCATCGTTGGAGACGGCAGTGAAAGAGAAGCTATTGAAAATCAAGCGAATCAGATAAACGCTACATTTCAAGGATTAATCACGTTCACCTCGTGGATTGAAGACATAGCACCGTTCAATCATGCGATGGACATTATTTGTTTGACATCAAAAAACGAAGGAACACCCGTTTCTCTTATCGAGGCTCAAGCCGCCGGCGTACCCGTGATTTCAACCAATGTTGGGGGTGTTTTGGATATTGTGGAACAAGGCAAAACAGGCTTTGTGGTTGAACCCAATGATTTAGAGGCATATTCGCGCAAACTTTTGGAATTGATTGAAAATGAATTGTTGAGGAAAAACATGGCAGAAAATGGATGGAAACATGTTGGCGAAAAATACCACTACACCCAACTCGTCCGAAATATTGAAGACTACTATATGCGGTTGCTTCAAAAAGTTTAACTTTGCTCAAACTATTCGAGATAGATGAATAATAGATTGTTATTAATTGGGTTAAGTGTATTTTCTTTTTTTGCCATTACAAGTTGCGGAATCAATTCGAGCATCATGTTTAAAGAGGGCAAAGATTTTAAAGGATATGATTCCATCCCCATGACCCCAAAATACGAATACCGCATTTCTCCAAACGATCAATTAAGTTTGATAGTTTATACCAATGATGGCGAAAAAATATTCGATATCTTAACAGGAGCCACCTTCGCTCAAAATGGTTCGGGGCAAAATATTGGACGACTTTTGACAAGATCAAACACCATAACGTATTTGGTAAGACAAACTGGTATAGTGGACTTGCCAATTATTGGTGAAATTAATATTGCTGGATTTACGCTTCCAGAGGCTCAAAAAATGCTCAGGGAGATATACAGCAGTCATTATGTTGACCCTTTTGTAATTCTGGAGGTGATTAACCAAAGAGCAATTGTTTTTAATGGTGACGCTGGAAGCTCAGTAGTGGTTGACATCGAAAACTACAATACGACGCTATTAGAGGTGATCGCAAAGGCCGGGGGTATTCACCCAAGGGGGAAAGCCAAAAAAATTAAAGTAATGCGTCAAACACCAAAAGGTCGAGAGGTATATTTAATTGATTTATCCACCATGGATGGTCTCTATTATGCCGATATGATTATTCAAGCCAACGACATTATTTACATTGAGCCGGTTACGCAATACACAAGAGAGGTTTTAAAAGAAGTGGCCCCCGTGGTGTCGCTCATTTCTAGTGCCATCGTAGTAGTTACAGTACTTACAAGATTTAATTAAACATTTTGGAAAGAGTAGGATTTATTGTCAATAAAGATTTCAAGCCCAATATTTTCTTTTTGGTATTGCGCAGAAATTGGTATTTCGCACCAATTATTTTGGCTCTTTTCTTAAGTATGGCGTTTCTTTACTTGCGCTATACCCCTCCTGTTTACGAATCAAAATCGATTGTTCAACTCGGTGATAAAGACCAAGGTCAGGAAATCTTGGATATTAAATCTTTTTCAGAAAAAAAGGATTTGAGTAAAACAACAGAATTGTTGCATTCTCAGTTCTTATTTGAACGCACCATCAACTCAATGAGCTTTTATGTATCTTACTTTGTGAAGGGGTCTTTACTCACCGAAGAAAAGTACTTACAATCCAGTTATGCTATTATTCCTTATGAGCTCAACGACTCTACGCTTTGCGATGTGCCCATTTACTTGATTCATGAAAAAGGAACTTACTTCTTGGAATATGAAAAAAAACCAGGGCATAAAATCAGAGCCAAGGTTAATAAAAACGGATCCACAAAGAACAAGGATTTTGAGTTGGTTTTTTCCTTTGTGAACGAGTCGCTACTTTTGAATGAACTCAAGAGCAATAAGGTGTATTTCACCTTCAATAATCCCAAAAAACTTGCCGAGCGCTTTAGAAAAGACCTCAATGTTACGGCTTTGAGCCCTTCTGCAAAAACGATTGAAATTTCTTTTAGAAGCAGAAACGCAACATTAAGCAGAGATATCGTCAGAAATCACGTCGATCAATTTTTCATTTACGACCGCGAATTGGAAAATCAATCGAGTCAAAATGTACTCAACTTTATCAATACGCAATTGGATTCTGTTGGAAAAACGCTGCAAAACTCGCAAGACAGTATTCTCAAGTTTCAATATAAAACCAACACGCCAGACTTAGAAGTGTCTTCTAATAGGTTGAATGACCAAATCAATCAACTCAATGATGAAATATTTAGATTGGAACTCGACTTCCAATTGTTGCAAAACCTGGAGTCGAAAGTCACTTCAAATCCAAACCGCTTAGAAATTTACAAAATCTTGCCCGACCTTTTGGGCAGTTCTTATCAAAGCACCTTGTATGCACAAGTTGCCGATTTGCACAGCTTGTTAGAAAGAAAAGAGTCTCTGTCTTATTCGGTTACCACAGAAAGTAGTGAATACAAGAGTAATCAACAAAAAATTCAACAAAGAGTTTCGGGAATTCTGCAATCGATTACCATGGTCAAAGAACGTTTGGCTCAAAAAATCCTCTTGCTAAAAAAGCGCCTCAATGAATCCAACGCTTCATATCTGACGCTTCCCGAACAATCCATGGCCTTGTCGAGGCTGTCGAGTATCAAAGAATTGAACGAGAAATATTATTTGCTTTTGATGGACAAAAGATCGTCTTATGCAATTTCTACTGCAGGTTATGCCTCAAAAAATGTTGTTTTACAAGAATCTGTTATTGCCAATGCCCCTGTATATCCAATGGGTAGGTTGATTTATGTAATTGCAGGAATTCTAGGTTTGTTTGTCAGCATTGCCATTCTTGCTTTAAAATACCTCACCCACGATGAAGTAAATTCCGAATTGGACATCAAAACTATTATTCCCAACGTTAGTTTCTTGGGTAATATTCCGCAGATTAAAAACCCAAATCCCTATTCACAATTGGTGGTTCACGAGCGACCCAAATCCACCATTGCTGAGGCATTTAGAGGCATTCGCTCCAATCTGAATTTCATCAATCCAGATGCGCGTGTTTTTGCAATTTCATCCTCAATTTCTGGTGAAGGAAAAACTTTTATCTGCCTGAATTTTGCTGGAATTAAGGCCATGACAGGAAAAAGAACCGTGCTGCTCGATTTGGACTTAAGAAAGCCGAAAATTCACCTCGGATTAAACAGCTCTAACGAAAAAGGAATGAGCACTTTGCTGTCGAGCCAACACACATTGGAAGAGTGTATTCAAAAAAGTCCGCTTGAAAATTTGGATTTCATACCTGCCGGGCCGAACCCCCCAAATCCTTCTGAACTCATTTTGTCAGATAAAATGAACGATATCCTTGAAGAGCTTAAAGGATTATACGATATTGTAGTGATAGACAACCCACCCATTGGTATTGTAACCGACGGCATGAACTTATTCTCTAAAGCCGACTGCTCTATTTATGTGTTCAAAGCAGGTTATTCCAAGCACACCTTTGCCTACCGGGTACGTGATTTATACAACAGCGACAAAATAAAAGGACTAACAGTATTGCTCAACGGTGCTCAATCTAGCAATAACGGCTATGGATACGGTTATGGATACGGCTACGGCTATGGATATGGATATGGATACGGTTATGGCGGCTATTATGAAGATGAAAAAACCGCGCCTTGGTATCATAAACTCATGTTCTGGAAAAAGAAATAGCCCCCAATGAGTTCCATCAAAAAAATCAACGGTCACGGTCATTTACTCCCCTATCCGGAGGAAATTCCGAGATTCATGAAAGATAAAAAGCTATTTTGGGTAGATCAAGACAGAAAATTCATGCGGCAAGGCGAATGGTCGAGACCCGTTACAGACGCCAGCTTTTTCTTGAATGAGAAATTGTCTTGGATGGAGCAAAACGATCTGTCACATGCTGTTTTGTTGACCTTATCTCAACTCTACTGCAACAACCTCAACGAATACGACACCAAAGATGTATTGCAGTTTCAAAATGATTATCACGCCGAAATTCAATACAAACACGAAGATAAGTTTACTTGCGGATTCGTAGTTCAGCCAAGATTCACCGAACAAGCGCTACTTGAAATTGAGCGAAATGTGACCAAGAACAAGCTAAAATTACTTTGTTTGCCAACACATTATGTAGGCAACGACGACAAATGGACCTCGGTAGCCGATGAAGATGTTTTTCCTATTTATGAATTAGCAAATTACTACAAACTCGCCATCGAAATCCATCCCTATGATGGCAATGAAATGGTGAATTTGGCTGATAAATATTGGCGCTTCCATTTGGTTTGGATGTGCGCACAAACAGCCGACACGCATCATTTATTCACTTTGATGGGCATCCACAATAAGTTTCCAAACATCAGAACCTGTTTTGCGCATGCCAATATGCTTGGGCAAGCCAATTTTGGTAGAAGAATGCAAGGCTATCTCGGCAGACCTGATCTTTTTGAAAACACCGAAAATCCAGCCGAAGCCAACGGACATGCCAATATCTACTTTGATAGCTTGGTGCACGACCCAGAAACCTTTCGTCTTTTGATTAATCGCGCTGGAGCCAATCAGGTGCTAGCAGGATTAGACGACCCCTACCCTTTGGGTGAAATGGAAACCGTGCCCGGCTGCTACCCCGGAAAAGTGATTGACCAAGCGCTCGAAATGAATATTATAAATCAAAACGATTACAATAACATTTGGCATCGTAACGTTATGAATTGGTTAGGTAAATCTGAACTTTAAATTACAATGATTGAAGTAAAAAACATTTCCAAAACTTTTGAATTATCCAAAAAGCAGCGGAAAGAATTAAACACGTCCGAAACGCAATTTCAAGCCTTGAAAGATGTTTCGTTTTCATGCCAACCAGGAAAGGTTTTTTCCCTTTTAGGTCCAAACGGAGCTGGTAAAACAACTACGCTGCGCACCATTGGAGGCATCATCAAACCAAGCTCAGGAAGCGTGCTTATCAATGGCATCGACATGGCACAAAATCCCAATGAAGCCAGAAAACAAATTGGTTTTTTGACAGGTTCTACCGGACTTTATGGGCGACTCACACCTAACGAAATGATTCACTATTTCGGGGGACTTTATGGCGTTGATAAAGCGACAATCGAACAGCGCAAAAACAAGCTTTACGACATGCTCGACATGCATCATTTTGCAAGCAAACAAATCGGGAAATTGAGTACCGGCATGAAACAAAAGGTTTCCATTTGCAGAACTATGATTCACGACCCAGCGGTTTTGGTGTTTGATGAGCCTACAAGTGGTTTGGACGTAATCAGCGCCGAAGCCATCATCAACCTCATCCGCGATTGCAAACAGAACAACAAAACGGTGATTTTCTCCAGCCATATCATGTCGGAAGTAGAACTGCTTTGCGACGAGCTGGCCATCATACACAAAGGAAAAATTATCGAGCAAAGTTCTTTTGAGCAATTCAAAAATCAAGAGCCCAACAAAAGTTTAACCGAGCGATTTATTGAAATCATCAAAAATTCAGAAGCGTCATGAGTGCCATATATCACATCATCAAAAAAGAACTGACGGAAACACTGCGCGATAAACGCACCTTGATGACCATGATTGTGATTCCGATTTTGTTATTTCCCGTGTTGCTCTCGCTTATCGTAAGAACACAGCAACACTTTTCTGAAGAGGCCAGTAACAAAAAAATCACCATTGCCTTTGATGAAGCTTACACCAATCATCCCATCATAAACAAACTTCAAACGCTAGCCGAAGCAGATAGCTTGATTGTTTTGCTTCCTATTTCAGAATTCAACAAAACCAAAGCGTTGATTCAACAAGACAGCATTCAGGCGGCTATTTACATTGATGCAGATGCAAAAGCGCCAATTGTCGTGTGGCACGATGGCACCAAAATAGACATCTTGGGGCGCATTACCGAACAGATTGAAAGCATAAAACAAATTGTGATTGACGAACAAATGCAGGCACAAAACATTGAGCCTTCAACCATATCAGGTTTCGAATATCAAATGATGAGTACCGCTTCAACGCAAGAAACCGTTGGGAAATTGGCGGGTGGACTGCTGCCCTACATCTTCATCGTCTTTGGCTTTTTGGGATGTATGTATCCCGCCATCGATTTGTTTACAGGCGAAAAAGAACGCGGCACTATTGAAACTTTGCTCACAGCACCCATTGCCCGTTGGAAAATTCTTGTCGGTAAAATGAGTGTGGTGGTTATTTCAGGCTTGCTAGCAGCTTCCTTATCGCTTTTGGGACTTTACATTTCCATTCGCGGTTTAAATCTCATCGAAGACCCCGCCCTTCTTGGCATAATCAATAGCATTCTGAGCTTCAAGTTTATCACCGTGCTTTTCTTATTGCAAGTGCCTTTGACTATCTTCTTCGCAGGCTTGCTGATTCCCATTGCCATTCACGCGAAGTCGTTCAAAGAAGCCCAAAGTATCATCACGCCATTGAATTTTGTGGTGATTTTACCCGCGATGATTGGATTTTTGCCGCAAATTGAATTGAACGCTACAACGGCTTTGATTCCTATTGTAAATATCGTTTTGGCAACAAAAGAGCTGATTGCTGGAACATTAAACTACATGCACTTGTTATTAAGTGCGGTGGTGATGTGTTTGATTGCAGCAGCGGCGGTTTTCATTTCATATAAGCAGTTTGAGAAAGAAAACAACGTGTTAAACTAAAGTGATTCAGCCTTCCATCCCATGATACACCCATTCATGTAGCGCAATCGGAGAAGAGCTTTGAACCCGCTAATTTTGAACTGGAGTTTTCCAACTTTAAGACGCTCAATGATCAACGCAATGAACAAACAATTTGCAAATTTTCCGAAAAATTTACTCCTCCTTTTCTTAACCTTGGTTTCTTTAGAAGCATGGGGACAGCAAAAATTCACACTAAGCGGCTCAGTTTACGATTTTGAAACAGGAGAAACGGTCATTGGCGCCCGAATTGCTTTTCCAACAGAAAGCAAAGGTGTGATGTCTAACGCCTACGGTTTTTATTCCATCAGCATGCCAGCGGGCACCTATGAGATAACCGTAAGTTTCGCAGGCTATGAAACAATTCGCGATTCCATAGTACTCACGTCTAACATCACCAAAGACTTCAAAATTAAACCTAAAACACTGCAAACCAACGAAGTAGTGATTACAGGTAAAAATGAAAACGCCAACACCGAGAGCACCTCAATGGGCACAATAGAGTTGGATGTTGAAATGATGCGCACCTTACCAGCATTTTTAGGTGAAGTAGATATATTAAAAACCATTCAACTTCTGCCCGGCGTGTCATCAGCCAATGAAGGCGCACAAGGATTTTATGTGCGCGGTGGAGGTCCAGATCAAAACTTAGTGCTTTTGGATGAGGCTACGGTTTACAACGCTTCGCATTTATTCGGTTTTTTCTCTGTTTTCAATGCAGATGCCATCAAAAGCGTAAACATCATTAAAGGCGGTATGCCCGCTGAATTTGGAGGACGATTGGCTTCTGTTTTAGAAGTGAAAATGAACGACGGCAACAACCAACGTTTTCAAGTTGATGGTGGAATAGGATTGTTGGCTTCTCGCCTGACCCTGCAAGGCCCCATTGTGAAAGACAAAGGTTCTTTTATTGTGAGTGCAAGGAGAACGTATATTGACTTACTGTTCAAAGCATTTGTGCCACCCACTTCTGATTTCTTCGGAACGAGCTATTTCTTCCACGATTTTACGGCCAAATTGAACTACAAAATTTCTCCCAAAGACCGCATTTTTGTGAGTGCCTATTTCGGAAAAGATGTCTTTAATTTTAACAACAATGTGGATGATTTTAATGTAAATATGCCCTGGGGGAATGCCACTGCGACGGTGCGTTGGAATAGGATAATAAATGAAAAGTTGTTCATGAACGTTTCTGCTATTTTCACGGATTACAATTTTCAATTCAATTCAGAAATAAGCGATTTTCGTTTTGGACTTTATTCTGGTATCCGTGATTTCAGTGGGAAGGTCGATTTTACTTGGTATCCGAATCCGCGACACGAAATCAAATTTGGTGGTCAATATACCTACCACATTTTCACGCCAACGAGTGTTACCGCAGAAGACGATGAAGTTGTGTTCAACACGGGCGACATCAGTAGAATTTTTGGTCATGAAGGCGCCATTTATATCCAAGACGAGTTTGACATCACTGATGTGCTACGCGTGAATGTTGGCTTGCGTTTATCTGGCTACAACCACGTGGGTCCTTTTACCAGATTCATTACAGTGCCAGGACAGGTAAACCAAGATTCTATTGTTTTCCAACCCAACGAGTCTATCAAATTCTATCATGGTTTAGAGCCTCGAGCCAACTTGCGTTATTTATTGCCCGACAAATCCTCCATCAAGGCGGGCTTCAATCAGGTAAATCAATATGTGCATTTGGCGACCATCAGTCCTACCTCTTTGCCTACAGATATTTGGTTCCCGAGCACAGATATTGCACAACCACAACGCGGATGGCAAGCGTCTATCGGTTATTTTAGAAATTTATTCCAAAACAAATACGAAACATCAGTAGAGGTGTATTACAAAGGTATGCGCAATTTGATTGAATACCGACAAGGGGCGCAACCTGCAGATAATGTGACCACCAATCCCGACAACTTATTGGTTTTTGGTGTTGGACGCTCGTATGGCGCAGAATTCTTTCTACGCAAAAACACAGGTAAACTTACGGGTTGGATTGGTTATACCCTTGCCAAAACAGAACGTTATTTCGAGAACTTACAAACTACTTGGTTCCCAGCTAGATACGACAGAACACACGACCTTTCCATCGCTTTCAATTACAAAATTTCTGACAAATGGACCGCTGGAGCTGTGTTCGTTTACGCCACCGGAAACACCATGACACTTCCTATTGGTTGGTATCTGCATCAAGGCGATATCGTTTTCGAATATGGCGATAGAAATGGCACACGCATGCCCGCTTACCACCGTTTAGACCTTTCTATGACTTGGTATGACAGTCCTACGAAAGAAGTACTTGACCCAGCTACACAAGAATTGATTCAAAAGAAAAAGCGATTCAGAAGCAACGTCAACTTTTCCGTTTACAATGCTTACAACCGCCAAAATCCTTATTTCATTTATGTGAGCACCGATGGTTCGCCCAATGCCGGCGACTTGCAAATCAGCTTGAAACAAGTGGCACTTTTTCCAATTATCCCCAGTATTACATGGAATTTTAGCTTTTAAGAACATGAAGAATATCATTTATATACCCGCATTTATTGTTTTGCTTCTCACACAAGCCTGCACCAAAGAAGTGATTTTAGAAATCCCTGAATTTGAACCAAAAATTGTTGTTGACGGCCGAATAGAAACCGGAATGCCTCCCCTGGTTATACTAACCAAAACGCAGGATTTATATGGTCCCACAGACTTCGGTGCTTTGGCAGTATCCTTTGTGAACGGTGCCGTAATTACCGTGTCAGATGGCACAAACTCTTTGGTTCTGACAGAAATTTGCGCCAATTCCATCGACCCAGAACTATTGCCTGTTATTTCGGAAATTTTGGGTATTGAACCTGATGTAATCTTGGCCCTCAATTTTTGTGCATATGTGGGGCTTGATCCAGATTTTGTGGGTGAAGTGGGTAAAACTTATTCCTTAAATATTGCCTTGGGCGACGAAACTTTTACCAGCCAAACGACTTTAAATCCTGTTCCAAACATAGATTCCTTGTACTATGAAATTGAACCCAACTTCACAGAACATGGCTTTGGTTGGTGTGTGTTGAATGACAATGCAAACACGTACAACGGCTACTTTTTCCAAATGCGACGCATCCATCTGAATGAAGAAGGAGAGCCCGCTGATGCCTTCTTTCAGAGTTCAATGAGCAGTGCTTTCGACGATACCTTCTTCAACGGTTTGACCTTTAAGTTTGGCTTCTCCAACATTGGTAGCCGCCGCGATGATACCCCCGACGAATTCAGAGGCTATTTTAAAACCAATGACACCGTAGTAATCAAATTCTCTTCGCTGGATTATCCGACCTTCAAATTCCATGAGTTGAAATATACACAGATGTCGAGCGGTGCCAGTCCCTTTGCAAGTCCAACCTATATCCCAACCAACATTGAAGGTGGTGCCATTGGCTGTTGGGCAGGATTTTCGCCGCGCTACGACACCTTGATTTGTGTGCCTTAAGGAAAGATAAATTCCGATATTGCATAAATAAAATTCCGATATTGCATAAAAAATATTCCGATATTGCATAAAACTATGTACCTTTGCACTATGGTACCTAGAATGGCAAAGGACAAAATATTGGAAATGGCAACGAAATATCCCGTGTTGCTATTCACTGGCCCGCGTCAATCCGGTAAGACAACGCTCAGTAAAGTCCTATTTCCTGAACATCAATATGTCAATCTAGAAAATCCTGACAATCGCGAATTTGCCCAATCAGACCCCCGTGGATTTTTGGCAATTTATAAAAAGGTGATTATTGATGAGGCGCAAAACGTACCCGAGTTGTTTTCCTACATTCAACAAATTGTGGATGACAAAAACGAGCCTGGCCAATATATCTTGAGTGGTTCACAAAATTTCCTGCTTCTCGAGAAGATTACCCAAAGTTTGGCTGGGCGCGTATATATAATAGAACTGCTTCCCTTGTCTTATGCAGAATTATCGCAAGTCCAAAAGACTGACTTGCCAACCCTATTGCTGCAAGGTGGTTATCCCAGAATTTACGACAAACAAATTTCGGCCAATGATTTCTTTCCTTCTTATATAAAAACCTACATTGAAAGGGATGTCCGGCCCATTGCAAATGTTCAGAATCTTGCCCTGTTTCGAAAATTCATGACACTTTGTGCGCATCACGTTGGACAACTCTTCGTAGCGAATAATATTGCAAAACAACTCGGTGTGGATCTAAAAACAGTGAAAAATTGGCTGTCAATCTTAGAGACGAGTTATATCGCGTTCACCTTAAATCCATACCACAACAATTTATCCAAGCGCATCATCAAAACTCCAAAATTGTATTTCTACGATGTTGGATTAGCCGCATTTATGTTGGGCATTGAAAATGAAGAAGAATTGCTCATATCAAAATATAAAGGAGCCATCTTTGAAAATTTTGTGTTGTTGGAAATGATGAAAAACCACTACGCCCAAGGCATTCACCGCAATTACTCGTTTTGGCGCGACAGCAATCAAAATGAAATAGACCTGCTTATAGAAAAGGGGAAACAAGTGGCTTGCGTTGAAATGAAGTATTCACAAACCGTGAAGCAAGAATTTATCAAGTCACTTCATTATTTGGATAAAATCAAAGGTGACTTGGAGTTGACCCATTTTTTGGTAAACAGCATGGATGAATCACAAAAACGCAGCAATGAAACCATAGTTAGTTGGAGAGATATAGACCAATACCTATAATCTCCTATCTTTGCGGCTTGTAAAAACGATACGACGGCGATGGAATACAAATTCAACGAAATAGAAGCCAACTGGCGCAAATATTGGGCGGAAAATAAAACTTTCCGTGCAGAAGATTTTTCTACAAAACCCAAATATTACGTACTCGATATGTTTCCTTATCCTTCGGGAGCTGGCTTGCATGTGGGTCACCCGCTGGGCTACATCGCTTCCGATATTTACGCGCGCTACAAACGCCACCAAGGATTTAATGTATTGCATCCGATGGGCTACGATTCTTTTGGTTTGCCAGCAGAACAATACGCCATTCAAACGGGGCAACATCCTGCAATTACAACAGAACAAAATATTACGCGTTACCGCGAGCAACTGGATAAAATTGGCTTTTCTTTCGATTGGGACAGAGAAGTACGCACCTCAAATCCAGATTATTACAAATGGACGCAGTGGATTTTCAAGCAATTGTTCGACGCTTGGTACAACAACGATTCCAACAAAGCCGAACGCATTTCTACCTTAGTTGAACGTTTTGAAACAGCAGGAAATGCGAACGTCAATGCCGCCCACGATTGTGATTCTACTTTTTCTGCCGAGCAATGGAAAGCTTTTTCAGAAAAAGAACAAAACGATATTTTGATGTCTTACCGCTTGACTTATTTGGCAGATTCTTGGGTGAATTGGTGTCCCGCTTTGGGAACTGTTTTGGCCAACGATGAAGTGGTCAACGGCGTTTCAGAGCGCGGCGGTCATCCTGTAGAACAAAAACTCATGCGTCAATGGTCGATGCGCATCAAGGCCTACGCCGAAAGATTGTTGCAAGGATTAGACAAAATCGATTGGTCAGACGCCATCAAAGAGCAACAACGCAACTGGATCGGGAAATCGGAAGGGTGCTCTGTACGATTTGAGATTGAAGCACCACAATCGAAAATCGAAAATCAAACAATCTTAAATCAGATTGAAGTTTTCACAACCCGCCCCGACACCATTTTCGGCGTAAATTTCCTCGTGCTGGCTCCCGAACATCCTTTGGTTGATGCACTGACTACCGACGAATACCGAGAAGCCGTAGAGGCCTACAAAAAAGCAGCGTCTTTGAAAAACGAGCGCGACCGACAAGCGGATACCAAAAATATCACTGGACAAAAAACCGGCGGCTATGCCATTCATCCATTTACGGGAGAAAAAGTGGACATTTGGATTGGCGACTACGTACTGGCTTCTTATGGAACTGGTGCCGTGATGGCTGTGCCCTGTGGCGACCAACGCGACTGGGATTTTGCCACGCATTTCAACATTCCAATCATCAATATTTTTGAAAATGTGGATGTTTCTGAGGCCGCTTACACTGAAAAATCAGGAAAAATTGCCAATTCCGGTTTCCTTTCTGGATTGGAAGTGAAAGACGCCATCAAACACGCCATTCACGAGATTGAAGCCAAAGGCCTAGGTCAAGGCAAAACGAATTACCGTTTGCGCGATGCTGTTTTCTCCCGCCAACGCTATTGGGGAGAGCCCTTTCCGATTTACTACAAAAACGACATTCCCCATGTAATTGAAGACGCACAATTGCCTGTGGAACTCCCAGAAGTGGATGCCTATTTGCCTACTGCCGATGGCGAACCACCATTAGCCCGTGCGAAAAAAGAAGCTTGGGACGTATTTGAAGGCGACCGTATGGAATTCAACACCATGCCAGGCTGGGCAGGTTCGAGCTGGTATTTCTTGCGCTACATGGACCCACAAAACGATGGCGAATTTGTAGCCAAAAACAAAGCCGACTACTGGCAAAACGTGGACCTCTACATCGGAGGTTCAGAGCACGCCACTGGTCACCTACTCTACGCCCGCTTCTGGACCAAATTCTTGTTCGACATGGGCTATATTTCGTTTGATGAACCATTTAAAAAGTTGATTAACCAGGGGATGATTTTGGGGAGAAGTAGTTTTGTGTATGTGGTGTCCTATGATGTCCATTACAGCATTAAATCTGCGGATTTTAATATGCCTGATTCAAGAACGATTTTAATCACTAAAACAGAATACGACAACTTCAATAGCAGTGTATCTAAATCGGATTATAAATCAAAAAAATTATCAGACTTGTTATCAAAACTTGAAAAGGAGCTAAATGCGAAAATAATTTTTAACAATTTGATTTATCCTGCTCACGTTGACATCAACCTCGTGGACAACGACAAATTAGACATTGAAGCTTTCAAAAAGTCACGTCCAGAATATGCCAATGCCGAGTTCATTTTTGAAGATGATGGCACTTACCTCTGCGGCAGCGAAGTCGAAAAAATGTCCAAATCCAAATACAACGTTCAAACCCCCGACGAGCTTGTGGAAAAATACGGCGCGGACACTTTGCGCATGTATGAAATGTTTTTGGGTCCTTTGGAGCAAGCCAAACCTTGGGATACGAAGGGCATCAATGGGGTGCATAATTTCTTGCGCAAGTTGTGGCGTTTGACGCATGATGAGCAGAATAATTTGTCTGTTTCCGATGGCGAACCCAGTGCAGAAGCCTTAAAAACTTTGCACAAAACCAACAAGAAAATCACAGAAGATTTGGAGCGTTACTCGTTCAATACGCCAGTTTCAGCCTTCATGATTGCCGTAAACGAACTCACCGACATGAAGTGCAACAACCGAGCAATCATCGAGTCTTTGGTGATTTTGTTGGAGCCATTTGCGCCGCATTTCGCCGAACAAATTTGGAAAGAATTGGGTCATAACGAATCTATTGCACAAGCAGAATGGCCCGTTTTCAACCCTGACTTTTTGGTAGAAAACAGCTTTGAATATCCGGTTTCGTTTAATGGCAAAGTACGTTTCAAAATCACACTGCCTGCTGATATGAGCAAAGAAGATGTGGAGCAAGCCGTGATGAACCACGAGCAGACACAGAAATATTTAGACGGCAGTGTTCCGAAGAAGATGATTGTGGTTGTGGGGAGGATTGTGAATGTGGTTGTTTAAGGGAAAATATCTTTATATTTGGCAACTCTTATGCAAAATAATTATGACACCCTCTAAGTTTTCATTGTTGAAAGAATTCAATATCAAAAGCATTGTTGTAAGTTTTTTCGTACTACTATCGTGTTTCAGCGTTTTGAGTCAAAATGTTCAATTTACAACTGACCCTGCGCCTCAAAATGGCACAGTTACGATTTGTGAAGGAAACACTGTTACATTCACCGACAACTCTCAAAATGTACCAGCGGGGACTAGTTATAATTGGTCGTTTCCGGGAGGAACACCTTCAAGCGCTACAGGGTCGGGCCCACATTCAGTGGTATATAATACGGCGGGAAATTATGTTGCAGAGTTGTCTATAAATGGAATAGAAGAAAGCGATGTGATTTCTGTAATAGGAAGCGCGCCAAATCTAGAAATTGATTCGACAAATGGCTTTGGTTGGGGTATTTCTAACTTTAATAATGAGCAATATTTTACAGTATGTAGTCCTAGTGGGTTTGGTGAACTATTAGATTTCTCAACCTCAACCTCCAATACCAACTCTAATACTCAGCACATTATTGATTGGGGAGATAATTCTCCTCCTACTAGTTTTACAGGTTTAAATATTTCCGGTGACAACCACATATACACTGAAACAGGTACTTATGTTATTAGTTATACCGTGATATTAGAAAATGGATGCAGTTATACACAGAATTATAATGTGTTTATCGGTGCTTCGCCTAGTGCAACTGTATCCACCCAGGGGATTCCCATTTTGTGTAACTCAGGAAGTGCCGTGTTTAATGTTTTTGCCGGCGCTCAAAACGCGAATGGGACTATCTACACTTTTCAGATAAACGATGGTTCACCACCTCAAATATTCACTCATGAGCAGCTAATAGCTCTTGGCGGAGTGTTTAACACACAAATAAACTCATGGGTGTTTGCCTTTACACATATTTTCAACAATGTCTCATGTGGAATTAATTCCGATATTAATGGGACTTTATATCCCAATGCTATACAAGCCTCGGTGACAGTAAATAATCCTTGTGGTCAGTCATCAAACGCAAACGGACCATATATTATTCAGGCAGGCCCACAAGCCTCATTTAATGCATCTCCAAGTGATACTGTTATTTGTGTTAACAGCACAATTACCTTCACAGACGCTTCGATTGCTGGCACTAATATACTAGGGCCTTCACCAAATTTTAACTGCAACAACACCTACAAGAAATATTGGACTATTCAAGGGCCAAATGGGTTAGTTTCAATTGTAACCAATCCTTCAGGTAGTGCGGGGACTGTTCAACCAAATCCTTTTGTTTCTGTTTTGGGTAATTTAGGCTACAATAACAATCAGCTCAATAACTCTCTATTTTGGTCGAACAACGCAACAAACGAAATCGCTGTTACATTCAATACACCCGGAACATATACAATCGCGCTTTACACGGGCTCAAATAATTGTGGCATAACCTCCTTTTCCCAAACCATCTGCGTACTACCGCAAATCGAAGCAAACTTCTTGCTTTCAGACACCACAGGTTGTGTCGCTTTGCCTATAGATGTAACCAATAACTCAACTGTTCCTGATTGCGGCATCAATAATCTTTATCAATGGTCTATCTCTAGCACCAATCCAGAAAATTGTCCTAGTTATACCACACCAGGATTTATATATAACACAGGTAGTTCAAGTTCTTTTGAGCCATCATTTTCATTTACTTCTCCTGGCTTATACGAAATAACCTTATCTATTTCCTTGGATCAGCAAGTTTTTGGTTGTAGTGATACTTCACAAACAGAGATTATCCTCGTGAAAGACCTTCCATTTGCATCCATCCTCCCAATTCTTGAATGTCAGGATGAAACTATAACAGTAGCAGCAAATAATTTAATTGATTGCTATGCAGATAGCGCCATTGTGTACAATTGGGTTTTTCCGGGAGCTATTGATGTAAACGATAATTGGTCTGCCAATCCAATTGTTACATTTCCTGAGGTAGGAACATACAATTACAGCCTTGAATTAAGCAATGAGTGTGGAACTACGACATTAAATCAAATCATAACCATTGATTCCCTTGTTAACGTAAGCATTAATGGCAACTCGGGGTCTTGTGTTAATGAACCCATTAATCTTCAAGGAACAATTACTGGTTCTGTCAATACCGGAACATGGTCAGCATCCATTCCCGGCGGGTCTTTTAGTTCAACCACAAACCTGAATACTTTTTACACGCCACCACTTAATTATATCGGTTCTATTACCATAACTTTAACCTCTAATACTCCTGCTGGACCATGTTTGCCCGACTCGGCATCAATAACGCTTGAATTTGAACAAGATGCCATTGTTGATGCGGGTAATTACCCCCCTGTTTGTATAAATTCTACTTTAAACTTAAATGGTTTTTTTGGAGGGGCTGCCAGCCAAATTACTTGGTCTAGCAATGGGGTGGGAGCCTTTTCAGATGTAAATAATCCGAATGCCATTTACACTCCACCATTAAATTTCACAGGATCCATCATTATATTTATCGAGACAGATGACCCTGCTGGAAGTTGTGCGCCAGCTACAGATTCTGTTTTAATTACAGTCGTTCCTCTGCCAGTGGTTGTCGCAAACAATACTCAAACTATCTGTTTTGGTGAAAATGCCTTGATATCAGCATCCGGTGCTGAGAGCTATGAATGGAACCAAGGAATAGGATCAGGATCAAATCAAACTGTTTCCCCTACGACAACTACAATTTACACGGTTGTTGGAACGGATATCAATGGGTGTCAAAATGCGGATTCACTTACAATTTTTATCACACCACTTCCATTAGTAAACCCTTTAAATAATCTTGTGGTCTGCCATAATGAACAAACACAACTTATTTCCTTCTTAGGAAGTCCGTTAGGAACAGTATTTAATTGGACAAACTCGAATACAACTATTGGGCTGACTACATCATCAGGACAAGGAGACATTAATCCTTTTACAGGTATTAATACTGGAACAGCACCTATTTCATCTGTTATTGAAGTAACACCGTTTGCAAATCTGTGTAGTGGAATATCGGAATCATTGACGATTACCGTTAATCCTATACCTTCTATTACCAACGCAGATTTAAATCAGCAACTTTGTTCAAATCAACAAAGTAATGAGGTTATCTGGACCAATAGCTTGGACCCGTCCCTAAACGTTGCTTATAATTGGGAAATTCAAAGTGCTGGAAATAATATTTCAGGGTTTACACAAGACGGATCTGGAGACCTTCCCCAAATGAACTTAGTGAATAGCGGAACGACGCCACAAAATGTGGTTTACTCTATTACACCTCTTTTTGATGATTGTGGCGGGCAACCAGTTACTTATACCATTACTGTTTACCCTACACCAACTATTCAATCTATACAAAGTCAAGTAGTTTGTAGCGGAGATTCGTTCAACACAACAAACTTCGAGAGCACTATTTCCGGTGTTTCAGTCACCTACACATGGACACTAACCAACACCAACATTCCTGCAACAGTTACAGGTTATCCCGCGCCAAATGGAAACGGTAATGTTACTGGAACGACAGTTAACAATACAGGTTCGGCTCCTTACTCGCTGGTGTATTCAGTGACGCCT
>JBIIJN010000044.1:0-21723 GCA_044233745.1 Crocinitomicaceae bacterium | reverse complement strand
ATGTGTTCTTTGACCTGAATAGCAGTGTGTTGCGCAAAGAATCTTACATTGAATTGGATAAACTTGTGGCACATTTGAAAGCCAACCCAAACATGAAAATTGAAATTGGAGGTCACACCGATTCACGTGGCAACAACAAAGACAATTTGGAACTTTCACAAAACCGCGCCAAAGCCGTTATGGATTATTTGATTGCCCAGGGAATTGTCGCCAACCGACTTTCTGCCAAAGGCTATGCTTCGTCCATGCCCAAGTACACCGATGCGCAAATCAATGCCATGAGCAGCAATACAGAAAAGGAAAAGGCGCACCAAGAAAACCGACGCACTGAGTATAAGATTATTGGGAACTAAAAAATCATGTTCGCCTTTCTTAAAATACTGCGTCCGATAAATCTGTTTTTTCTAGCCTTTGCCCTCACGGGGTTACTTTTGGTTGCCCTCTCGTTTTCCGAAGCCACAAAAGACCTTGTGAGCATGCCCATTGGTCTTGGCATTTTGTTTATTTATGTGTTTTGCTCGGCCATGGCTGGCGGCTATGTCATCAATGATATCTTCGATTTAGAAACCGATAAAATCAACAAACCCGGCAAAAACATCATTGGCACCCACCTAACGCTGAGGCAAGCAAAAGGACTTTACCTCGCACTCTGTATTGACACCACTTTGTTTGCAGCCCTGGCGTATTGGCTCACCGAAAGCGTGTTTTTTTTCGCATGCATGATGCTCATTCAATTGAGTTTATTTCTTTACGCCAAGTACCTTAAAAAGAGTCTGTTAATCGGAAATATGCTCGTGGCATTGCTCACGGCATCTCCCTATTTGATATTCGCAGAAATGTTTCAACTGGAGGGTGTTTTCAAGCATTTTGCGCTCTATCTTGCTCTTTTTGCCTTTTTGCTCAATCTCCTCAGAGAAATCACCAAAGACTGGGAAGATATCCCCGGAGATGAAGCCATTGGAGCCAATACCTTTCCCATTCGATTCGGGATTTCAAACACAAAAAAGCTCTTGCTTGCCTTGGGTTTTCTTTCGTTTCTCGCGCATATAATTGTCATTTTAAAACCCTTATTGCATCAACTTCCATTGAAATATTGTATTGAAATGGCCTTGCCTGTGGTTTTGGTCGCCGCGATGCACATTCCCTTGCTCCTGTTTCTTGCCAAACGCGGAGCGCAGCCAAAATTGATAAGCCGCTTTATCAAATTGATGATGTTTGTTGGTGTTTTGTGGGCTTATTATCTCTACGCCTTGGGATGATTGAATAAATTCAGCAGCTGTTCTTGAAAATTTATCCTCTCGAATTATTCACTTCATAGAGACTTTTATCTATATTTGTGCCTAACTAAAAACGCTGCTAATCCAGCTTAAAACCCATAGGAAATTATGGAAAATAGTAGTGATCGCAAGAATGATGAAGTGTACTCTAACGCAGTTAGGGCTGGAAAACGCACCTATTTTTTTGATATTAAATCAACCAAAGGCAATGATTTATACATTACCATAACTGAGAGCAAAAGGCGATTAGAAGACGGTGCTGGATATGAAAAACATAAAATCTTCTTGTATAAAGAGGACTTTGAAAAATTCAGAGATGGCTTGCTGGATGTAATTGAAAAAATCGATGAAATGAACACGGGCAATTACAATCCTCCATCTGAAGACGATTTTAGTTTCGACGATTTATAAAACACATTATTCAACATATTTTATTCACAACAATTAGATTAAGTAAACACTTAACATGGCAAAAATTATTGCAATAGCAAATCAAAAAGGGGGTGTAGGGAAAACAACAACTGCAGTAAACTTGTCGGGTTGCTTGGGCGTATTGGAATACAAAACACTATTGGTGGATGCTGATCCACAGGCCAATGCAACTTCGGGAGTTGGACTAACCCCTAAAGGCATCACGAGTATTTACGATTGTTTGGTAAACGATGTCCCTGCGCGAGATATCATCACAGCTACTGACAATCCTAATCTGGATATTTTACCCGCGCACATTGATTTGGTGGGTGCCGAATTGGAGTTGATCAATCTGCCTGAGCGTGAGTTTTTACTCAAAAAAGCACTTGAACCCATCCGCGACGATTATGATTTTATTATTATCGACTGCTCGCCTTCTTTGGGACTCATCACGGTAAATGCGCTATCTGCTGCCGACTCAGTAATGATTCCGGTGCAATGTGAATTTTATGCTTTAGAAGGTTTGGGTAAGTTGTTGAATACCATTAAAATAGTGCAAACACGCCTGAATCCAGAATTGGAAATTGAAGGCATCTTGTTGACCATGTACGACACGCGTTTGCGTCTTTCCAATCAAGTTGTTGACGAGGTGAAGACACATTTCCAAGATTTGGTTTTCGATACCATTATTCACAGAAACACCAAATTGGGCGAAGCGCCAAGTTTTGGAGAAACCATCATCATGCACGATGCTGCTAGCAAAGGTTCGGTGAATTATCTTAATTTTGCCCGCGAAATTTTGCAACGCAACAACAAAACAGCATTAAGTAACTCTATAGAATCGTAATTAAAGGTGGGAAAAGTAAAGAAACCAGCATTGGGACAGGGATTGAAGGCGCTATTGGAAAACGCTGCTACCGACATTACCTCCAAAGAAAACGCACACGCAGTTTTGGGCAGTATCGCCATGGTGAAAATCAGCTCAATTCAAGCCAATCCATTTAATCCACGTACCAACTTCGAGACTGAGGCCTTAGAAGAACTGGCAGCGTCTATTCAAGAACACGGCATCATTCAACCGCTTACCGTGCGCAAAATGGGCGTAGATAGTTTCCAGTTGATTTCTGGTGAACGCAGATTCCGCGCTTCTCAAATAGCTGGATTAGAAGAAGTTCCAGTGTATATTCGTTTGGCCAACGACCAAGCCATGCTCGAAATGGCACTGGTAGAAAACATCCAACGCGAAGATTTAAATGCCATTGAAGTGGCGCTGTCGTATGAGCGCTTGATCCAAGAATGCAATTTGACCCAGGAAGAGCTCTCTCAAAAACTGTCTAAAAGTCGCTCGTCGATTACCAATTTTTTGCGTTTATTGAAATTGCCAGCTACCATACAATCAGGTATCAGAGATGGCTTGATTTCTATGGGGCACGCACGCGCTTTGGTTTCTGCCGGCGACGAAGCACGTCAATTGGCCCTTTACAACGCTACTGTTGAAGAACAATGGTCGGTGCGACAGTTAGAACGAATCATTAAAGATCAAGTTGAAGTTGGAACTAAAACAGCTGCTGTTGATGCAAAAGCTGACCCCGCTCCAGTAACCATTGACCAAGACCAATTTCGTCATGTTTTAGCGGATCGCATTTCAGCCAAGATTGACATCAAAAAAACGGCCAATGGGAGCGGAAAATTGGTTATTAACTTCAATTCGGACAACGATTTGAACCGAATTTTCGAATTGCTCAGCCATTGATTTGTTACCGAAATATCGCTTTAACATTTCTTGTAATCCTCTGTATTTCATCTACTTTGAATGCACAGGAAGAAAACCTAATATCAGCTGAGGAACCGATTGAAGACACGACAACTCAAGTAAAACATCCCTCAAAAAAGGCGATGCTCTACTCTGCTTTGCTTCCAGGCGCAGGTCAAGTTTACAATCATCTCTATCTACCAAAATCATCGCGCAGAAAATGGAATGTGTACTGGAAAGTACCGCTGATTTATGGTGCTTTGGGAGGATCTTTGTACATGCTTTTTTCTCAACAAAGACAGGTCATTGATTTGCGACAAGAATACCGATTTCGAGAAAGCAACGGTGGAATGACTCAAAACCCCATTTATGCGAATCTCGATGATCAATCCGTTATTCTATTGCACAATCAAACACAAACCACGCGCGATTTATTCATTCTCACATCGGTTTTGGTTTACGTAATTAATATTTTGGATGCTACCGTTGAGGCGCATTTCATCAATTTTGATGTCAGCGACGATTTGAGTATGCACATCTACCCTACTGCTTCCCCCAATTTCCAACTTGGTTTGGGCATGTCACTAAGATTCAGAAAATGAAAATAGCACTCATCGGATATGGAAAAATGGGCAAAATCATTGAAAAAATTGCCCTCGAACGTGGTCACGAAATTGTGTTTCGCGGAAATTCAGCCAATCAATCTTGGAAGTCGTCGAACACACGTCCTGACTGGGATGTGGCCATTGAATTTACCAATCCAGAAGCCGTAGTGGATAATTTGGAACACCTCATTCGCTTGGGGATTCCAACCATTTGTGGTTCAACGGGATGGTATGCGGAATATGAACGCATCTCAAATTTGGTTGCTGCCCAAAAAAGCGCCTTAATTGCCGCATCCAATTTTAGTGTTGGCGTGAATTTGTTTTTTGCAATAAATCGCTTTGTGGCGCGTTTGATGAACCAACACCCTGATTACAACGTGAGCATCCAAGAAATTCACCACACCGAAAAGAAAGACGCACCAAGTGGAACTGCCATCACCACAGCCGAAAATATTATACCATTTATCGACCACCTCGACGCTTGGGAATTGGGCGAAAAAGCGACCCAACCCAACATGCTGCCTATAGAAGCTTTACGACTGCCCAATGTGCCTGGCACCCACACGGTGGACTATCGTTCGGAGATTGACACGATAAGCATAGCTCATGAAGCCAACAACAGAACTGGTTTTGCCATTGGCGCCATTCTGTCCGCTGAATTTATTCTCGGAAAAAAAGGTATTTTTACCATCCAAGACGTACTCAATATTCAACTCGATTAAACCTGAAACATGAACGCAGTTTATTTCTATTTCTTCTTTCTTTTGATCCATCCCATTATTTCGCAATGGTGGAAAATATTTGCCAAAGCCGACAGAAAATCATGGGAAGCATTTGTGCCACTCTATAATTATTGCGTGGCTTCCAAAATTGGTGGTCAACCCTTTTGGTATGGTTTGTTGATGATTTTCCCTGGTGTTCACGTTGTGATGTATTTCGCTTTCAACTTGGCATTGCAGCGCAGGTTCGGCTTCTACGGTCTCAAAGAAACGGTAATAGCGATATTCGCGCCTTGGATTCAATTTGCCAAAATCGCTTCAGATGACAGTCTTACAGTGCTTGAAGAAATGAATTGGGAAGACAAAAAATGGATTGAAAAAAGAACTCCGGGCGACCATTTGGCACTTTTTCTTTCTTTGCCTTTTGTAGGCCATATCTTGGCTTACACTTTAGGCGCGGCATTTAAACCAGCTAAAGGAAAAACACCTATTAAAGATTGGGGAGAAACAGTTTTGTTTGCTTTGATAGCCGCTTCAATCATCCGCACCTATGTATTTGAACCATTTAAAATCCCAACGGGTTCGATGGAAAAAACATTGTTGGTCGGTGATTTTTTATTCGTGAATAAATTGGCTTATGGTCCGAAAGTGCCGAATACACCTCTTTCTTTTCCTTTGTTTCACAACAACATTCCATTTTTCAACGTACCGAGTTACACGACTTTAGAAACAGTTTCCTATTTCAGAGTACCAGGTTGGACGAAGGTAAACCGCTACGATGTGGTAGTATTCAATTATCCAAGTGGCGACACAGCCATTTACGACCCGCGAATGCCAATGGGATTGATGGGACATGATTATCACGGCATTGTGATTAACGAGGCCAAAAGATTGTATTTCGAATCCAAAAGCATCAACGAGCAAGAAGGTCTGCAAGCTTATTTTAATCGCGATTACAACAAAGCCGTGAGTGCTCAGTTCGACAAAAAAGTCATCGATAGCCTTTCGAAAATTGAAGGACTAACCATAGAATCTGTTTTCGCCCTTTATGAGCAGGATTTTTATTCTGAATTCTTAAATAATTTGGAGTACTGGAAAAATCAAGCACGTAACGAAATTGCTGTTAACAAACGTACTTTTTCTCGAGGTGAAGGTATGTTCATCGACCACAAAGGAATCATTCCAAGACCTGTGGACAAACGTGAGAACTACATCAAACGCTGTGTGGGAATACCGGGAGATACGTTGGAAGTTATTGATGCTCAACTCTATGTGAATGGTGAAAAAGCACCCATTTTCGAACGTCAAAATTTGGGATATATCGCAGAAGGAATACCTAAAATCAGCGCCGAACAAATGGAGGAACGATTTGGCTTACTCATTGGCATTGATTATGGCGTAAATGGATTAGGACAAACGGTGCTCTTTATCACAAAATCAGAAAAACAACAGTTGAAAAAAGCATATCCAGAAGCCACGTTCAAATTGATGTTTGTCGGTGATTTGAAAACACCAATGTCTGAGTTTGAGCAAAAAATAGAGAATCTAAACTACTACCCCAAATCGGCGGAAGTACAAAACAACACAGAAAACTTCCAAAAATTCTGGGTTCCTAAAAAAGGCGCCACGATTCCTTTAACCAAAGAAAATATCATTTGGTATGGTCGTGTGATTACAGCCTACGAACGACATACTTTAGAACAGAAAAATGGCAAAGTTTTTATCGATGGAAAAGAGGCCAGTACCTACACCTTTAAATTGAATTATTATTGGATGATGGGAGATAACCGATACAACAGTGCCGACTCACGTGTATGGGGCTTTGTGCCTGAAGATCACATTGTTGGTCGTGCGGCAATTGTGTGGCTTTCAACTGACCAACGCGGTTCTTTTCCGATGAATATCAGGTGGAATCGTGTGTTTACCAAAATCAAATAGTCATTGGAACAGTTTTTCCCACTGCTCTATTTTGGTCCGACGGAGTATTACCGTGTCTTGGCTCAAAGCGAAAATCCAGTTTGGGTAGCTAAAGAACGCTACACCAAACAAACACTGCGCAACAGATGCAGTATTTACGGAGCAAACGGAAAAATTCAACTTTCCTTGCCAGTAGTGAGACCTCACGGCAAACTCACCAGCGTATCAGAATCTTTGATTTCGTATGCGGAAAATTGGCAGCAAATCCATTGGCGCAGCATCAAAAGCGCTTATGGCAGAACGCCCTATTTCGAATATTTTGAAGATAAATTTGAAGCGCTGTATCAAGATGAGACGCGCAATTTGCAAGACTTTCTTCAAAAAGCCAATCAAATTGTTCTAGATATTTCTAAAATCAAAGCGCCCATGATATACAACGGTTTGATTGATGTAGAAATTCAAAAAGAACTTGATGCAAAGAGTGAAATCGAATTTTACCAGACAAGCGCTCCCTATTACCAAATCTTTGCAGATAGACATGGATTTATTCCCAATTTGTCAGTTTTAGATTGGATATTTCACTGTGGGAATAAACTCTAAGGCGCTCTTGAAATAGAACGTTTATTCGATGAGTTACACGAAATGTGAAAATGAAATTGAAAACGGGCCTGCGAAAGGAAAGCTCAATGAGGATAATAATATCAATGGATAAAAAAAACCACGCAGCTTCTTCTGAAGACCTCAGAAAACAAGTTTTGGTTACTAACCTTCCATCTGTAATCCGCTGTTATGATGCTATCTCAATCCGACGAATCGGAGTGCGGCCCGCCATAGGATGATTCAATAAGCCTTTCAAAGAAAAGATGTTAAGTCACAAAAACCGCTGCGTGGTTGAGCAAATTTATGCATTTCAATCACATTTGGCAAATCAAGTTTTCAACACAATGCCTATCTTTGAGCGTAATCTGTGAATAAGAGCAACATGAACAAAGACACCTTAGATTTTTTGAAGCAATTATCGAATAGCAACAACAAGGCTTGGTTCGACGAAAATCGCAGCCATTATGAAAAAGTGAAAAAGAATTTGCGCAAGTCTTTTGACGCTGTTTTTGAAAATTTAAAGAAGCACGACGATGTCGAGGGTATGCAAATCTTCAGAATTAACCGCGACATCCGATTTTCTGCGGATAAAACGCCCTATAAGAACCACATGAGTGTTCATTACAAACGAAGAAAGCCCGAGCTGAGAGGTGGCTATTATTTACACATTGAACCCGGAAACAAATCCTTTATCGCGGGAGGTTTTTGGGCACCAAGCAAAGAAGATATGTTGCGTATTCGACAAGAATTTGAATTAGACGCTGCTCCGATGCGAAAAATCATGTCGGAGGCTAAATTTCAAACCGTATTTGATACTGTTCGAGGAGAAGCATTAAGCACGGCTCCCAAAGGATTTGACAAAACCCATCCCGATATCGATTTGATACGCATGAAAAACTGGTATTTCGAAACGTATTTCACAGATGATGAAGTACTCGCTGCCAATTTTATTTCCCGCGTTGACGCGACTTTTCGACTCTTCAGACCGTACTTCGATTATATGAGTGAGGTGCTTTCAACCGATCTCAACGGCGAAAGTGTTATAAATCAATAAGTTTATATTTTCCTATGCTAAAATCACTTCTTTATACAAATATATCGTAATTATTTCTTTAATTTTGTGACTCTAAATGCGATCAGCTGCCATGAATCGACTTCACATCACCGCAACGGACAAAACTCCGGAAATAATTCTAGACTTTTTGTCTGGAGATATGAGTGTGACCGGGCGTTCCATCATCAAAGACACGCCTGATTTTTACAAAGTTTTGCTCGACGCATTAGATCAATACACCCAAAATCCAGCGCCAATCACCATTGCACACATTCAATTGGATTATTTTGGTGACCTGAGTTCAAAAAGTTTGATGGAAGTTTTCAAAAAATTAGAATCCATCCACAGAATTAAATCCGACGTGTCTATCAATTGGTATTATTCATTTGAAGACAAGGAAATGCGCGAAACAGGTCAAGATTTTGAACACTTGTTGAATATCCCCTTTCGTTTGGTGGAGCTAGCGGATGAAATCTAAGCGAAGTTCATGTCTTAAAATTGGTATCACTGGCGGAATCGGATCGGGCAAAACACATGTTTGTCGAATTATTCAACAGCTGGGATATCCTGTGTTTTATTCTGATCAGGAAGCCAAAAGCATCATGCAAAATGACATCGAAGTCATCGAACAAATCAAACAGCTTTTTGGATCGAGCGCCTACAGTAACGGGGAGCTGAACCGTGAACACTTAGCCAAATGTGCATTCAACAACCCCAGTTTACTCGCTCAATTGAACAACGCTGTGCATCCAGTAGTTCGAAAAAACTTTTCCATTTTTGCGGAAAAAAACTGCGATAAACAATTGATATTCAATGAGGCTGCCATATTATTTGAAACTGGCGCCTACAAAAATTTCGATTTAAACATATTAATTACCGCGCCAAAAAAGCTCAGAATTGAACGAATTATGAGCCGCGACAATAGCAGCGAAGAACAAGTGTTGAGTCGAATGAAAAATCAGTGGGAAGATGAACAAAAAATTCCTTTAGCTGATTATGTTATCACCAATGATGAGAAATCTGATTTGGAAACTGACATTAAAAAGATTCTGCAAGACATTGAGCAAAAGCCAAAATAAAAAAGGGCTCCTGCCTGCTACTCGGACGCCCAAAGAATATTCTTAAGCCATTCGCAAAACTGTAATTTGCAAAAGCCTCAAGATTTAAGTTTATCAAACAGCAGAATTTAAGAGTTTCGATTGCAAAGACAGCTATGTTGAACATCTTGATGTCTATGTCCCTATGCGGTTTGTTTTTTAACAACATAGGCACATAGCGTATCGCGTGGTAAAACGATAACATAGATGCCTAGGCATTGAACATAGCACACGCAAAACGCTATGTGATGCATCTTGGTTTCTTTTCAAACTGCGGAAGTCAGGAAAAATATTCTACAAGACATTGAGCCAAAATAAAAAAGGGCTCCTTTCGAAACCCTTTTTATTATTCATCTTAGATCAATGCTTAATAATAAATCAATCGTTGCACTTTAGCCACATATTTGGCCAAGCGAATAACTTGTTTTGTATAACCAAATTCATTGTCATACCAAGTGTAAAGCACCACATTTTTCCCGTCTTTTGACACGATAGTTGCAGGGGCGTCATACACAGAACAACAAGAATTACCGATGATATCGGTTGAAACCAGCTCTTCATCAACAGAATAATAAATTTGATTCACCAAATCACCATTCAGAGCAGCTTCTTTTATTGCAGCGTTAACGTCTTCCAAGGTCACTTGCTTATCCAAAGACAAACTGAGAATAGCCAAAGAACCATTAGGTGTGGGTACACGAACAGCGTTGGCCGTTAGTTTGTCCTGAAATTCAGGAATCACCTTGGTTACAGCTTTTCCGGCACCAGTGGATGTTATTACCATGTTGATGGCAGCTGAACGACCTCTTCTCGGTTTTTTGTGCATGTTGTCCAACAAATTTTGGTCGTTGGTGTACGCATGAACCGTTTCGATGTGACCTTTTTCTACCCCAAACTTATCGTTGATAACCTTGAGCACAGGCGTAATAGCATTGGTCGTACATGACGCAGCAGAATATATATCCTCTTTTTCCAGATCCAAATCTTTGTGGTTGATACCGTAAACAATATTTGGAATTTCTTTACCCGGAGCAGTCAAAATAACCTTACTCGCGCCTTTTGCTTTCAAATGACGCTCAAGTGCTTCACGTGTAGTTAAAACGCCTGTATTGTCGATAATCAAAGCATTGTGGATGCCGAAAGCCGTATAATCAATATCTTCTGGATTAGAGGCTGCAATCATCTGTACGATTTGCCCGTTGATAATCAAAGCTTGACGTTCAACATCAACAGAAACGGTTCCTTTAAAAGCACCATGTACTGAATCATTTTTCAACAAAGCAGCGCGTTTTATCAAATCGCTTTCAGAAGACGAACGAGTAACAATGGCTCTCAATCTCAATTGTTGACCTTTACCCGCTTGTTTGATTAATTCACGTGCGGCCAAACGACCAATACGACCAAAACCATACAAAACCACATCTCTAGGCTCAATCGTATTGGTTCCATTGGAAATGAACGAAGCCAATTTGTTGCGCAAGAAATCTACCTTAGTGCCTACTGGATTTTCCAACCATTCGCTGGCCAATTTTCCAATATCCAATTTCGCTGGCGACAAATCCAATTGCAGCAAAGCCTCTGCTAAATCTGATGTAGTAAAAACATCAATGGGTTTGTGAACCACTTTTTTTGCATAATCATGCAAGTCTAAAATTTCAGAAACGGTTGTGTCTATCAAGTGATTTCTAAACAACACCAATTCAATACCTTTGTCGTACAACAATTGTCCTGTTTTGCTCGACAATTTTACAGCAGCTCTTTCTCTTTTAACATGCTCCTGTAATTCAGTTTCGTAGCCCAATTCTAAAGCCATTTTTTTTCGCGTTTTAAGATTTATAAAAAGGGGATTATAAAAAAAGGGCACCCTAAAGTGCCCAAAAATTTTAACCTAAGTACGATTTCAATAATTTGTTTCTCGAAGTGTGTCGCAACCTACGAATCGCTTTCTCTTTGATTTGGCGAACGCGCTCACGAGTCAAATTGAATTTACCGCCAATTTCCTCCAAAGTCAAACCGTGGTTCATTCCAATCCCGAAGAACAAACGGATAATTTCACGCTCTTTGTCGGTCAATGTTGAAAGAGAACGCTCAATTTCTCTTTGCAACGACTCGGCCATCAAATCAGAATCTGCTTTTGGTGAATCCATGTTCGGCATTACGTCCATCAATGTGCCGCCATCATCAGAAGATGAAAGTGGGGCATCCATAGAAACGTGACGACCTGCCACATTCAAACTTTCTTTAATTTTATCTTCAGGAACTTCAAGCGCCTCAGCCAATTCCTCAGCCGATGGTGGTCTTTCAAATTCTTGTTCTAATCTTGAAAATGCCTTGTTAATTTTATTCAACGAACCTACTTGGTTCAACGGTAAACGAACTATACGCGCTTGTTCAGCCAATGCCTGAAGAATCGATTGACGAATCCACCAAACGGCATAGGAAATGAATTTAAATCCACGTGTTTCATCAAACTTCTGAGCAGCTTTTATCAAGCCCAAGTTTCCTTCATTGATCAAGTCTGGAAGTGTTAAACCCTGATTTTGGTACTGCTTGGCCACTGAAACCACAAATCTTAGATTCGCTTTGGTTAATTTTTCTAGCGCTTGTTGGTCACCCGCCTTAATTTTTCTGGCCAATTCAACCTCCTGCTCCGCAGTGATTAATTCTTCTCTACCAATATCCTGAAGGTATTTGTCTAACGACTGACTTTCTCTGTTGGTGATTGATTTTGTAATTTTGAGCTGTCTCATTCTATGGTAATAATGTGCTTTTTTGAGTTTGCAAAGATACTACAAAAAAAGCGGTTAGGACAAATTTATTTTTTAACAATAACGCGTTCTTAACAACATTTAAACTCAGGTAACTATAACCCAAAACCAATAAACTCTTTACGATTTCTTGACAAAATCAAATCAATTAATTTATTAACCTGAGTTCGATTAATATAGCCCTAAAAACAAACGTCAATGTATAACGCATGCATCCATAAAAAGATTACACATGCCGTGTTAAACAATGTTAATAGATACTTGAAAAACTCTGTACTTTCCTTACCATCAAGCTCTATTTTGTTTTAGTTTTGTTTAAAATTTGTAAGTGTCTAAATTCAAATACATATCCATTGGCGTCTTGATAGGCGTAGTCGTTTCCAGCATCATGATGTTGGTATTAAAAAAATCTGGGGCTACCAATGAAAATCAAGAAGTTCAAAATCCCATTTCAGATACGGTTGTGGTGGCCGCTCAACCTGAAGTGCAAATAGAGCGCGTGGTTGAAAAGGTTAATGTACCCTCAAACGACACCGTTATGCTGCTCACAAATATCAACCAAAATGTAGATAGTGGTGATTACGTCGTGCTGCGCGATGAGCTGTTATCATCAAGAAAAGTGAACATTTTGCAGAAATCTAAAACCTCTAGTGGCTCTCCTTCAGACGCTTTGATAGATCGAGTAAGCTCCGACGATTTCTTTGCAGAAAGTATCTTAGTAGAATTTTGGGAATCCCCTATAGACTATCAGGGATATCGTCTGAACAAAACCAAATTGATACTTTTTGGCATCAACCCCAATGAGTCTTTTGAATTGACCAACCAACACGAGGGATTTTTATTATTGAATAGCGGAGGACAAACGGTAATTCTCTATCCAACTGAAAAATATAGAACCTTCAATTTCCAATGATTTTAACATTCTCAAAATACCAAGGCACTGGCAACGATTTTATCATGGTTTTGGAGCGGAATAACACCGATTTCAAGCCAGATGCTGCGTTGATTAGTAAATTATGTGACCGCAGATTTGGCGTTGGTGCAGATGGACTCATTATCATCAAAGACCACGGTGTTCTCGATTTTGAAGTGGATTATTACAATGCCGACGGTACCCAAAGTTTTTGTGGAAATGGTGCCCGATGCTCTGTGCAATTTGCCAACGACTTGCTCATGTTAGCCGAAAAATGCAAATTTATGGCCATTGACGGCGAGCATGAAGCCAGTTTTTCCGAAAATGGCGATGTTAAATTGCTCATGCATAAAGTGACACAAATAGAATCAATTGGTGCACAGCCGCAAGATTTCATTTTAGATACAGGTTCGCCACATTACGTCAGATTTTGCGATTTGGGTGCAATTGATATCCTTGAATTTGGTAGAGCCATACGCTACAACGAACGCTTTAAAGAGCGTGGCATCAATGTAAATACAGCCTGCATTGGCTCAAACGAGATTTACGTGGAAACTTATGAGCGCGGTGTAGAGCAAGAAACCTATTCTTGTGGAACGGGCGTTACTGCCGTTGCATTGGCTGCGGCTTCAATACAGAACGAAGAACAAGGAATAACGGCCATCAGGACGAAAGGAGGTCAATTGCGCATTTATTGGAAAAAAACTACAAATGGCAGTTTCGACGAAATATTCTTAGAAGGACCAGCAAAAAAAGTATATGACGGAACAATCTCTATATAGCTGGCAATCATCGGGTTTTGAAATTCAAATGAACTCAGATTTTGCAAAAAGAGCCAGCTTTATCTGGGTTTTCAATTGGCATGAAATACCCCACTTGGGATTGAGCATCAATGGTTTATATTTTTCTATTTCAATATCAGGCATCCAGCAAAATGTAGACATTGCCAATATTTGGCGCTTATGCGAAATAAAATCTATCCCACTTTTTCTCATAGAATTAGTTGATTATGAATTAGATCCAAATACTGCTGCATCGCATTTTTCAAATCCTATTCAAACCGGGGAAACTTGTCTAAACCCAATTAAAAACCTTTTGCTGGAGAACGAGGAAAAAGTACAAACATTAAGCCAACTCATCACGAAACTCGAAGAAAACGAGCATATTTTGGCTTATTATTCGAATGGGTTGATTTCGAAGGATAAGTTGACCCTTTTGAACTACAACAAAACCGATGTATTAGAAATGATTACTAATAAAATGCTTGTATATGAAACTCGAAAGTGAGCGCATTTTTTTAAGAGCTGTTGAAAAAGAAGATGCCACGAAACTCATGATTTGGGAAAACAATCCTGAATATTGGCGTGTTAGCGACACCGAAACTCCTTTTTCATTGCACACTATCATCAATTATGTTGAGCATCAAGAGCATTTTAGACACTCTGGTCAACAGCGTTTGATGATCTGCTTGAAATCGAACCAAACCGCTATTGGCTGCATCGATTTATACGATGGGCACTTCAAATTTAGAAGAGCTGCTATTGGCATATTGATTGCTGAAACAGAACAGCGCAACATGGGTTATTCCAGAGAAGCCTTGATACTCTTGTTAGATTACGCACGAAACATACTGGATTTACATCAACTCTACTGCTACGTTGACATCAACAACCAGGCAAGTATGGCACTCTTTAAATCTTGTGGCTTCGAAAAATCTGGTATCCTCAAAGATTGGAAACGCTGGAACAAGGAGTGGGTTGACGTTGTACTTTTTCAAAATCTTCTAAGCAATACTGAAAATGAAGCGTAAAAATTTAATTCGTTTGTTGCTCATTGCCTTGTTGGCTCTTGGTGCATTCTTGCTCTACCCTTACTTTCAATTGTTTATGCAAAAAACTGCAAAAACAAGCAACACGGAGGAAGTAACATTCTATTTGTTTCCAGGCACTACGCTTGAGCAGCTAGAGCTTCAACTTATTGAGGCTGGTGTACTCAAAGAAAATAGTTCTTTTAATGCCATTGCCAATTATAAAGAACTGAATGACAGCAATATTGGCGCAGGAAAATACATCATCAAAAAAAAATATAGAATCAGTTATTTGGTTAATGGGTTTAAACTAAATGCTTTGGGCAATGGCAATGGCGAGGTTGAAGTTGCTGTTACGTTTAACAATTGCCGGGATGTTCAAGAATTGGCAGGAAAAGTATCTAAGTTCATTGCAACAGACAGCCTGGAGCTGGTCAAATACCTTGAAAATGAGGCTACTATGGTGCAATATGGGTTTACGCCTCAAACCTTTTCTGCGATGTTTATCGCCAATACCTACAACATGTTTTGGGATACGGATGCCGAACAATTTGTAAAACGCATGGCCGAGGAATTCAAGCAATTTTGGACACCAGAAAGAAATGAAAAAGCTAGAGCGTTGAATCTCAGCCAATCCAATGTGGTTACACTGGCAAGCATCGTGTATGCGGAACAAAGTATAGCAAAGAATGAATGGAAAACAATTGCCGGGCTTTATTTGAATAGAATTAGAACTGGGCAAAAATTACAAAGCGACCCCACGTTTAAATTTTGCTGGGGCAGAGAATTGGACAGACAACAAAGGCTATATAGCAAGCATAGAGAAATCGACTGTCCATACAACACCTACCTTTATTATGGTCTTCCTCCAGGGCCGATAAACATCCCCCCATCAGCAGTTGTAGATGCTGTCTTGAACTATGAAAAACATGATTATATATTCATGTGCGCTCAACCCAATAATAGCGGCAAGCATAATTTTGCAAAAACCTATGACGAACACTTGAAAAACGCTGCTGCTTTTCAGAAATGGATGAATGACAACAATATCAGATAAATAACTGATTGTTGAGCGATTGAAAAATTAAAGGTCAATTCGAATGACCCAGTTTTTGCATAAAATTCTATTGCTTGAAATCATTAGGTCGGCTAGGCCATATTACCACGAGTAGCAAAAAAACACCAATGATGCTTTGAAGGCATTGTTGCGACTGCGACTGTAAACCTTAAGCTGCGTTCATCTGAATAATCATATAGAGTTTCTCAATAATAAATCGATTCCATCCTTATGCAAATTCGTGTTTCATCACGAGCAAAAAATAGGAGTCAAAAAAAAAGCCAGACACATGGTCTGGCTTTTTGCTATATAAGATCTTTCTATCTCATTTTCAGTTTTTGTCCAGCTTTAATAGAATCTGGATTGGTTAAGTTATTCAAACGAATAATGGTCGCAACTGGAACACCAGTAGCTCTCATAATTGAATAAACAGTGTCACCTTCTTGAACCGTATAATACCCATTGGCATCAATTAAGGTTGGGTTAATTACAGTTGCATTATTAGAAGTGTTTGGTTTAATTTGTTGGTTGGTGGTAGTTCCAGAAACAATTTTAAACTCCGTTCTTCTATTCATTTGGTGTTGTGCTTCAGTACAATTTGGAATTTGAGCATCTTCACACTCTCTAAAAGCAGGAAGGCCAACAGAACTCAAGCTCTTATCACACTCACAAGCACAATTGTTTGTTAATTGCGTCTCTCCATAACCTTTACCTGTAACACGTGATGGGTTAGAAATTCGTGCACGAATATATTTCACTGCTTCGGAAGCACGGCGCTGAGAAAGAGCCAAGTTGTATTGAGCAGTATGACGACAGTCTGTGTGTGAACCAATTTCAATAACAAGACTTGGGTTCTCATTCAACAGTTTGACTACTTTATCTAATTCAACTGCTGCATCATCACGAATGTCAGATTTGTCCAAATCATAATAAATTGGTTTCAACTCGGCAGCCGTGTTAAGAACGCCCCCTGCTGTTGGAACAAGTCGGAAGCTCAAATTCAAGTCATTTTCACCACCCAATTTAAACGATTTATCATAATTCTGAACCAAGTAACCCTCTTTTTCGACTTTAAATGAAATAGTTACGTCAGTACCAAAAGAATACCCCTCCAAAACATCTGCAGTGAACTTACCATTGGCATCAGTGGTATATGTCTTGTCAGTAGTTTGACCGCTCAAGCTTGTCATTTTAACTAAGGCGTTTGGAATTGGTTTACCTGTATTGTCGTCAACAACAGTCCCAAGAATTTTATAACTACGATCTTCTACTACAGGCGTTCCACCAATGATATGTAGTTTATCTATTTGCTGAAATTCAGGTGTACAAGTAGTTGAGAATGATTCTCTATGAATTTCAGTGGTACGGTCATAATACACTATTTCGTAATCCTTACATTTTTCGAGAGGAGCTATCAAAACACCATCTCTCAAGCGAGGCAACAATTCAACATCGCCAGTTCCTTCGCAGTTCTTGCAAATCAATCGTGCGTTTATATCTGCTGGTATTGGGCTGTTGTCCGCATTTTTAACAACACCTCTCAACAAAGCCACTTGTTCTACTTTCTCTTCTGTCAATTCAACTTCGTAGATATCTTTATCACCATAGCCACCTTTTCTAAATGAAGTAAAATAACCAATCTGACCACTAGCAACAGTTGTAAAGAATATGTCATCACCTGTTGAATTCAAAGGATAACCCATATTCATTGGTGCCGACCACGAACCATCTGAATTTCTAGAAGATTTCATGATGTCAAAACCACCTATGGACTGAGGACCATTGGTTGAGTAATATAAAGTTTGTCCGTCTAAAGATATGAATGGTGAATCTTCATCAAAAGCACTATTGATATCTGCTCCCATGTTAATTGGATCTAAGCTCCATTCACCATCAGAATTTTTTTCTAATCTCCAAATGTCACGACCACCAAATCCACCGGCTCTATCCGAAACGAAGAAAATTGTATTGCCATCAGGTGAAATCACAAAATGCGGTTCCCATGCTGCTGTGTTAATTCTAGCTATGGTCAACTTCTCAAGTGACTTAAACTCACCTTTGATGAAATTAGACACATAAATATCACCATTTCCACTATTATCGTTGTAGGTATAAACTTGTCTCTCATCTTTTGAAATACTTACTGAAGCTTGATTATTATCTGGTGTACAGAAATCCAAAATTTGAGGAGTACCCCATGCACCGTTATCGTTGTATGATACATAAATGTCTTCCCAATGCAAATTCAAGTAAAGGTCTTTTCCCTCAGCGTTACCACCATTCGACCACAAACGACGAGAAGTGAAATACAAAGAGGTGCCATCCAAAGCAACAACTGAAGAATAATCTGGTGATGTACCGTTAACAACGTCTCCAATATTTTTGATGGCATAGTTTTTAGCAGCAGCCATTTCCTTTTTTGCATTAGCAACTTGTTCTAAGCCCAGGTTGGCAAAACGACGAAGTACGCTTTTTTTATCTTTTTCTGTAGACAAAAACTTTTGGTAAAACTCCTCAGCCTTATTCAAATCTCCGTTCAAATGGTAGCACTTTCCAAGAAAATAAAACACATCATAAGGAGCTGATTTCTCATTTGGACTCTGGGCATCGTAATTTTTTCTAGTTGCGCTTGCTCCTTTAATCAAATAAGGCAAAGCTAAAGACGGATCGCTCGAAAGCCCCATCATTGCTCGTCCCATTCTATAATTAAAGTTTGAATTGTCTGGCTCCATTTTCAACAACTTTTCTGTAATCAAGGAGGCTTGGTAAAAATTTCCTTGAATCAGAAAATCTGTGCTCGTTTTCAACAATTCTTTTTTAGAACCGGTTTCAATGAGTTGTTGTAAGCGCTCATTAGACATTTGGCCGATTAACATTTGCGCACTTAGCAACAAAATCGTAATGTAAAAAAACTTCATAATTAATGTTTTAGGTGTCAAAAATAGAAAAAAACAAATAAGAATGTCATATAAAATCGATAAATCAATATTATATTTCTGTCTTAGGATCAAAATTCTCAAGATAATCAGCTACTCTGCGCACAAATTGTCCCCCCAAAGAGCCATCTACAACACGGTGGTCATAGGCATGGGATAAGAACATTTTATGGCGGATTCCGATAAAATCTCCATCGGGAGTTTCGATTACCGCAGGCATTTTTCTAATTGCTCCAACTGCCATGATTGCTACCTGTGGCTGTGGAATAATTGGTGTGCCCATTACATTTCCAAAAGAACCAACGTTGGTGATGGTGTATGTGCCTCCACTTATTTCGTCAGATTTCAATTGGTTATTTCTTGCGCGATTGGCCAAGTCATTTACAGCTTTGGTCAATCCCAATAAGTTTAAACGATCTGCATTGTGAATTACAGGAACAATCAAGTTACCGTTTGGCAAAGCAGCTGCCATACCAATGTTGATATTTCCGCGTTTGATGATATTCGTGCCATCAACAGAAATATTAATCATCGGGAAATCCTTGATGGCCTTCACAATGGCTTCAATAAATATGGGTGTGAAAGTGATTTTTTCGTTCTCTCTTTTCTCAAAAGAATTTTTTACGCGATTTCTCCAATTCACAATATTCGTTACATCGGCTTCAACGTATGAAGTAACGTGCGGAGAAACTTGCTTCGACATCACCATGTTGTCAGCAATCAAACGGCGCATGCGATCCATTTCGATGATTTCATCTTGCGGATTGATAACAATATTGCTCTTCACCGCTGGTTTTGCAGGAGCTGCTGCCACAACACCATTTGAAGATGATGTAACAACACCCGCAATGCTAGCTGGCGCAGTTGGTTGAGCAACTACAGGCGCAGATGTACGGTTTTCAATAAAATTCAAAATATCTTTTTTGGTCACTCTGCCCTCGGCACCCGTACCAGAAATTGCTTCTAATTCTTGCAAAGAAATATTTTCTTGGGCTGCAATACTTTTCACCAAAGGAGAATAGAATCGAGATGAAGATGATGTGTCTATTCTACTAACTTCGTTGTTTGTAACCATACTCTGAGCTACAGCAACACTTGAGATAACATCAGCCACAGCAGCAGGTTCGGGTGTTGAAACTGGTTCTGCGGCACTGCCATCAGTAGAAATGATAGCGATAACTTCGCCCACTTGAACGGTTTCATCTTTTTCAAATAGTCTTTTCACCAAAACACCAGCAGCTTCAGACGGTAATTCATTATCCACCTTGTCTGTAGCTACTTCAACTAGGGGCTCGTCCATTTCTACGGTATCGCCCACTTCCTTCAACCAATTCGTGATTACTGCTTCGGTAACACTCTCCCCCATTTTGGGTAAACGAATTTCTATCTGTGCCATAAAATTTCTATTTCGAGGCGCAAAGATACGTTTTTTATGTTGAATAGGATGATTACGGCGAATATAAGGACGCTAAAATTTGTAGAAATTAATTGCCGCCAAATAGTTTTCTGAAAAGAATAAGCATATCGACCTGCCATTTGTAATCCTTGGCATAAATCAGGTTGATTTTTTGCAATTCACTTTCTGACAGATTCGATGCATTATCAAATTGATTGGCAGCGCTAAAAACACCTTTTCTAATGTTAGGTAATACTTTCGACCCTGTGGCTTGACCTGCGTAACCTACCCATGTTGCTTTGCCAAATAAAACCTTAAACACAGCGATAAAGCTTAGTTTTATTCGAATGAATAGGAAAATACTCAGTGGAAAAAACAGAATAAAAAACAGAGCAGTTAACATATCGAAAGTCCGTTTTGCTCTTTGATGGCGAGCTTCGCTGATGGCATTGATATTCATCAAATACAATTCGCCCGGATGATCAATTGAATTGCTTCCGATAATAAATGAACTCTCGGGCTGGGCAATTTTAAAAGCCAGATTGGACTTACTGATTGTTGACATCCAAGCAATTATTTCTTGTGCTGAAGTATCTTTGGCGCAAAAAATAACTTCATCCACCTTGTGAATCTCAACAATTTCGCTGAGTTGGGATATTGAACCTATCGACTCCGATGATTTTTCATTGCCCGAGGACACAAATTTCATTTTAGACGCCGTGAGTTCCATGCTTCTCAATACCTGTGCTACCCGCACACATTCCTCGGGTGAACCTACAATAACTTTAATTTTATCTGTTTTCACCTTGAGAAACTTGCTACTTGGTAAGAGCCCATGCAAAAGAACACGAGAGATTATAAAATACACCAGTACCAAAAAGGCGCCAAATAAAATGAACAAACGCGAAAACTGCCATTCTTTGGGCAATAAGGCATAGAGCGCAAGAATGGTAATAGTTCCGATAAATCCACCTCTCAAAAGCCTGATCCAAGAAACAGGTCGGTCATATGCGCCCGAAAAAAAGAACGAAACGAGCCAAATCAGCGTGTAACCTGGCAATGCGAAACGCAATATTTCAACAGGAAATACTTTGTCGTTTTCTTTGAAAAAATTGCTCAGAACAAACAACAATAAGAGTGAAGCCGCAAAATCCAGTACGCCCAAAGCCGATTTCGAAACCAAACGACGCGCAATGGCCAATCCTGCTCTAAAATAAACCGCAGAATTAATCAAGAACGAGAAAAGCTTGGCGTTGTTTTGAGAGAAATGTTTGTTGGCAAAAATAATCATGGCGCGGTAGAACACAAACACATAATTGACACTGCTTTTTTTGGTGCTCTCGCCTTTGTAGTGAATGATGCGTGTGTCGGGGAAATAATAGTTCTTATAACCCGCTTGTACAATTCGATAGG
>JBIIJN010000115.1:0-5818 GCA_044233745.1 Crocinitomicaceae bacterium | reverse complement strand
TTTACAGGAAATCCAGGTCAAACCTTGACCCTTCAATTCGTTTCTGATGGCTCTAACGTTGCAGCTGGATTTAATCTATTTGTCACCTATTCTGGTGCGTGCGTAATACCTTGTACAGCTGCTCCAAACGATGGGTCTATCGCTGGTCCAACCACGGGTTGCGCTGGTCAATCCATTACATATACAGCGAGTAATTTGTCAGTGGGCTCCACGATAACCTATCAATGGCAGTCTTCATTGAATAATGTTGATTTCTTTGATATCATTGGTCAAACGGGCTCAACATTGACAAATGCATCCGTACTAGGCACTACATATTATCGTTTAAAATCAACCTGTACTTCAACAAGCGAAGAATCATTTTCCAATGTAATCAGCTACCAAGGATACAATTGTAACCCCTTGAATATAACAAATGGCAGCACCACAATTCTGCCCTGCGGATCAAACACCTTGTTGTATGACAACGGTGGTCCAGGCGGCAATTACGTAAATAATTTTAATGGCTACGTAGCTTTTGAAGCGACCGGAAACGCAGTGATTTCGATTAATGGTTCATATATCACAGAAAGCGGATGGGACTTCGTGAGAATTTACAATGGAGCTGGAACAGGAGGCGCCTTGTTGTTAAACGTATCTGGTACAGGAAACATCAACTTCACAGGAAATCCTGGACAAACTTTAACCCTTCAGTTTACCTCTGATGGCTCTAATGTCGCCGCAGGTATTGCTTTGCAGGTAACTTATTCTGGCATTTGTGCTCCAGTGGCGCCAACAGGTATCACAGCAACATCGCTTACGGTATGTCCAGATCAATCCACAACACTAACTGCCACAGGCGTTTTAGGTGATGTATATTGGTTCGAAGGAGCATGTGGTACTTCTGGTGAAATTCAAATCGGCAACAATTTGGTTGTTTCTCCAACTGTTCCAACAACTTATTATGCAAGAAACTTCGAAAACGGTTTCTTTAGTGGTACATGCGCTTCAATAACAATTGGCGTGAATAGTGCGCCATCAAACTTGAGCATTTCAGGAACAGATTTAACTTGTGCTTCGAACTCCGTTGATTTATCAGCAAGCGCTACTCCAGCTCAAGTTGTTGGGTCGTCGAGTGTTACTTACACCCTAGGCAATGGCAACGTTGATTTTGGATTCCAATCATTGCCTGGACAGTCATCTTGTCCACTTCCTCTCTCCGTGCCAGTACCCGCAGGTGCAACAATTATTGGTACTGACGTACAATATGCCGTCGAAGCAAGATGTATTGCTACATTCATCGTATGTTTGGATGAGGCTTATATGAGCGAACAAAGGTCTCAATTGCGTTGTGTATCACCAGGTGGCGCAAACGAACCGCAAATATATAACGGTGTAGGAAATAGTTTAGGAACCTTCAATTATAATCGTACCAACCTGGACATTGCGAATAATGTGGTAAGCACAGGTGCTGTTGATTTCGAATTGCATGTGGGCAGAACTTACAGTGGTTCGGGTTGTAATCAAACCGCACAACGCGTTTTGAACAACACATACACTGTAACTGTGTACTATTTATTGGATGCACCAATTGATTACGCTTGGTCTGGACCGAATATTGTTTCTGGTCAAAACGATGCTAATGCTACGGTAAATCCAGCTGCAACATCAACTTACACCGTTACTGCAACATCCAATGGTTGTTCTATCTCTGAAGACTTTGAAGTTACAGTTGAGGCTTTTGAAGATGTTGACGTTCAAGAGGCATACAACTACTACACTTGGATTGATGGCATTACATATACAGCAAGCAACAATACGGCGCAGGCTATTGCTCCAGGAATTGGACCTAACGACTGTGACGTGCTTTTAACATTGGACTTGACAATCACTTACGAAAATGTGCCATCCAACGATATTCCGTGTAATGCAATGAACCTCACCTCTTCTGGGCAAACATCATTGAACACCTATGCATTCTTCGCTGATATGACGTGTAATAACCAAAGCGGAGATAACGAATTTGCCAATACTGATGTAATAGGTAGCGCATGTGATGGCTCATTAGGTCGCTCAATGTGGTACACCTTCACAACACCTATGTGTGATGTAAATGGTGCGGTTCCTTTCGAAATAGAGCTTTCAACAAACAACCCAGGCACAGATTTCAACACCAAGTTATACTTGTTCTCTTCGGCAAGTAACAGCTGCTCATCTTTGACACAAGTAGCTTGTAATGACGATAACAACGGTGTGGGCTACCCAGCACTATGTGGCGCTGGTGGGGCTACTGCTTCCACAATTGTTTCGTCGGCACTTCTTCCAAACACACAATATTGGGTAAAAGTAGATGGTTTGACTATGTCTGATGTAGGCAACTTTGTTTTGTCTGGTCGTGCTATTGCAGCGCCTCATGCTGTTACTACAACAGGTGGTGGAACTCAAATCCAATTGACTACGGCCAATATGGGTGCAGGTTTGTACACATACTACTATAAGCAAGTTGGTTCAACTGGTCATTCTACGTTCAACTCACAAACTGCATTGACTGACGTTAGAACTTTGGCGCCAGGTAGCAACTACATTACACAAATCATGTACCGTTGTGGTTCGAATTTCGACCAATCTCAGTGGTACAGAACAGCACCCCAAACGATTGTTTTGGAATCTACTTGTGCCGATGTTCAAGACATGACTTGTACCTTTAATGGTCCAAACTCTTACACGTTGACTTGGGCGCAGCCTTCAGGTGTATTGTTTACCAACAATGGTCAACTTAGTGGTTATAGAATTAAGCGTAACCCAGTTAATTCAGCTGGTGTGTATACTTTCGGTAATCCAGCAGTGGTTTGTGTAGATGGCACTTGTTCAGTTACATTGCCAGGAAACAGCCCAACAGGCTTCAACTGGACAATTGAAACACGTTGTTCTGCAACTACTTTTCAGGTAGGTAACACCACTTCTTGTGGACCAGCTCCTGAAATGACTTTGGGTAACGATGCCAACAACAATACTGACAAATCTATGCAACACACATTCTCTTTTGTGAATGTTGAAGCTGGAATTGAATTTGTTGATGTTCAAATGCACGATGCGTATGCAGATTTCGGGTTGAATACACCTATGCTTGGCGATTACGAAATGTTTGTTAATGACAAAAACGAAATCACTTGGAGACGTGTAGAGACTTCAATCAACACAAACTTCGACTTCGTAATCGTTCCAAACCCTTCCAACGCAATGACTACAGTTCATTTGAGCACAGTAGTTGAAGCAGGTACATTTACAGTTGTAGATGCCATGGGCAGAACCATCAACTCAGGTGCTATCAGCAACACAGACAATGTAAATATCGATGCTGCTCAATTGCAGTCAGGTGTTTATATGGTTGTGGTAACTGTTGGTAACCAACAATTGACTAGAAGATTGGTAGTGGCGAACTAAGCCGAAACCAAATCAATTTTACGAAACCACCCGTCGTTCCGATGCCTATCGGAAGCGGGTGGTTTTTTTGTGTTCATATGTTTGGTGGGTTTTAATTTAATTAAAATATTTTTATGATAATCATAAATTTTATTTATGATTTGAGCTTAAATTTTTACAATTTGAAATGTAACGCTCTAGTTTATAGCTTTTTAAGATTGTTGTGAAAACGGGTTAAAAAATAAATGGAGGTGCATTATGTTATTCATGCATAACATAATGACTTTAAGGCTGTTCACTTCGAAAAATAATTTTTTTTATATCCTTTAAAAATTAACTTTGCAACTTTCTATTTCAATAAATTACTAATTAAAAATTAAATTTTTATGAAAAAACATCTCTTTTTCTCGAAAATGCTGATGCTTTTGACGTTTACGGGCTTTTTGTCTGCGTTTATGTCAAATTTATCCGCACAAACGATTACTACTACTTTGACGAATAACAATGGTTCGTCAGTTGCAGTGTTTAGTTTTCAGAACAACAACCCAGATCCGGTCATTCTCACGGATATAGGCAGTATTGCAGGTGTAACGAATACTTACACTTGTCATCTCTATGTGAAACCGGCAACATACAACGTGGCGCCTGGAGCAGTTGGAGCCATAACTGCGGTAAACGGTTGGACTCTCGTGGCGAGTAATAACAACTTACCCCTTACAGGAAATCAGACTACGGCTGCGGCTCAAAGTTTCATTACTGGTATGAGCTATGTTGTTCCTGGCAATTCCCAAGTGCGATTCGCTCTTCAATTGGCAACAGGAACAAATCTTCCTGCGTTTACTGCAACAACTGGTAGCTTGCGCTACAGTACGCTTGGACTCCAACAAGGTGTTTGGTCTGCAGGTGGTTGCGACGTTAACGTTACAACGAATTATGGGTACGGAGGCACAATGGCAGCTGCTACATTCACTCCGCGCGGCTTCATTGGTTTTGTTACATTTATACCATCCGTGCCTTGTTCGGGAACTCCAAATGCAGGAACGGCTTCAATATCATCATCAGTAGGTTGTCCAAACGCATCTTTTAACTTGAGCGCAAGTGGAATTTCTTTCGGTTCTGGACTCACATACCAATGGCAATCATCTCCGGATGGCAATGCCCCTTGGACTGATGTAATTGGTGGCAATTCGTCAAGTTTTGCTACAAGCACACCAACGAATTTATTTTATCGTTTACGCTCGTTCTGCTCAAATTCGAACCAAGAAAACTTTTCTAACACCGTATCCTACACCGTCTCAGGTGGACAATGTGCTTGTGGACCATATCCTGCAATTTTTGCATCAAACGCAGCAGATGAAGAAATCACAAATGTAACAATCGGTACAATGAACAACAGCTCAGCCTGTGGAATTCTTGCTCCAGGAGCTGGATCAATTATTAACCGCTATGGCAATTTTACGGGCTCTGTTTCTGGACCATCAGAAATGCAAGGCGCTACGGTTTCTTTCAGCTTGACGCAAACATCTTGCGGTGGTTCATTCGGAAATGGATTCCAGGTTTATGTAGACTGGAACCAAGACGGAGACTTCTTAGATGCTGACGAACAGGTGTACAACCAACCCGTGGCAGCGACCGGTAATCATACGAAAACAGGAACATTTACTGTTCCTATCTCAGCCCTTACGGGAACGACAAGAATGCGGGTTGTGAACGCGGAAGTTACATTCCCAACAGCAACAAATTATGCTCAAACTGCCTATACTTGGGGAGAAACAGAAGATTATTGCTTCACTGTATCAGCTGCTGTTGATTGTGCTGGAACACCAAATCCGGGCAGCACATTGAGTACTTTGCCAAATCCTTGTTCAACCGAAAGTTTCACCTTGAGTGTACAAAACTTAACTTCAGGTTCTGGGGTTTCTTATCAATGGCAAACTTCTCCTGATGGAACGGCTTGGACAAATGCTGGCGCTGCACCCAATAGCCCTTCATGGACACTCACCCACGCTGCAGCAACATGGTACCGCTGTGTTGTAACTTGTGGCCCTAGTGCTCAATCAACCGAAAGCAATGGTTTACTTGTGGGTACGTCGATTTGCTTTTGTACCCCCGTTTATACAAGCGGCAAAACTCTAGGTGACTTAATTTCGAATGTTGAAATTACGGGCACAACGCTTGCGAATAATTCAGGGACAGCGCAAGTGAATCCTGCATACACATATTTCACGGGTCAACCCAATTATACTGGAGACTTACAAGCGGGCACATCTTACAGCGTCAATGTGAGTGTAGGAACGTGGGGCAACCAACACATACGTGCTTGGATTGATTACAATGACAATGGAATTTTCGAACCAAGCGAGTCTATTGGAAGTACGATTGTAGCTCCAAACCTTGGCAACGTGGGTCCGTTCCC
>JBIIJN010000043.1:0-21808 GCA_044233745.1 Crocinitomicaceae bacterium | reverse complement strand
GTTATGGAGAACCAAAAACCGCCGATTCGCACCATTTCGCCAGGACGCGTGTACAGAAACGAAGCTATTTCCGCACGAGCGCACTGTTTCTTCCATCAAATTGAAGGATTGTATATCGATAAAGATGTGTCCTTTGCAGATTTGAAGCAAACACTGCTCTATTTTGCCAAAGAATTGTTTGGCGAAAAAACGAAAATCCGTATGCGACCGTCTTATTTTCCATTTACCGAACCGAGTGCCGAAGTTGATGTTTCATGTTCACTTTGTAATGCCAATGGTTGCAACGTTTGTAAGCACACAGGCTGGTTGGAAATTTTAGGTTGCGGTATGGTTGACCCCAATGTGCTTGAGGCATGTGGCATAGACTCAACTGTTTATTCAGGTTTTGCTTTTGGCATGGGCATCGAAAGAATCGCTCAAATCAAATATAAAGTAAATGACTTGCGTTTATACAGCGAAAACGACCTCCGATTTTTGAAACAATTTACTTCCGCCTGATATGTTTTTTTCCAAGTCTAAATCCAAATCGCATCGCTGGGAATATCTGAGAGACGTGAATACTTTTAACCAGCTGGTTCAGGAATCTTCAGAAAAACCTTTGGTGATTTTCAAACACAGCACGCGTTGTCCCATTTCATCGATGGCGCTTGATAGATTCAATGATGCAGTATCAGAAATTGCCGCAGAATCAAACTTGGTGATGATAGATGTTATTGATGACAGACCCACATCGCTTCATGTGGCCGATGCACTGGGCGTGATGCATCAGTCGCCACAAGTACTTGTTGTGCACAACGAAAAAGCCGTTTACGACAATTCGCATAACGGAATACAAGGAAGCGTGGTTTTGGGTTTATTACAAAAATTGAATCATGTATAAATTGAAATACCTAAGCGCTGGCTTGGTACTGGCCATAACCCTTGGTTTTGGCTTTTTATCTTGCAATGGCGATGACGACGACGATGATGACCGTTTGGCGATTTTGCGCATTGATGGTCCAAAAAAAGACGCGCAATTTATCAGTGGGCAGGAAATAAATCTCATTTTAGATATCAAAGCTGATTATCCTGATGCGTCGCTTTCTATTTTGGTCAACGATTCGCTGCTTTTGGAGCATAAAGGTGCTCAAAAAAACATGGAATTTAAGCTTGATACCCGCACATGGAAATTGGGCTTCAACACCATAAAAGTGAATCTTTCGGGGGTTGAAAATGAGGTGATATCAGAAAACAAACGCGTGGTAGTTTTTTCGAGTACTACACCGAAAATTTTGCTGCCTCAAATTGTTGAAACACTGAGTCACAAAGGTGATCATTACACCCAAGGTTTGGAGTTTTTTGAAGGTCGTTTGTTTGAAGGCACCGGACAATTTGGAGAAAGTATTTTGGCGGAAATTAATGTGAGCAATGGTGCGCCGCTTCGTATTTTGGATTTAGACGAAAGCTACTTCGGCGAGGGCATAACTATATTGAACAACGAAATTTATCAACTCACATGGATGAATGGCGTATGTTTTGTTTATGACTTGAACACCTTTGCACTGAAGCGACAACACAGCTATTCTGGTGAAGGTTGGGGCTTGGCCAACGACGGCACGCACTTAATCATGAGTGATGGTAGCTCGAAAATTGTATTCCGTGATCCAGTTACATTCGACATCAAACGCAGCATTCAAGTTTTTTCTGACAAGCAGGAATACCGTGCCTTAAACGAATTGGAATTTGTAGATGGTTTCATCTATGCCAATGTGTATCAACAGGATTACATCGTGAAAATCAATCCGAAAAACGGAGAAGTGGTTGCGCTTATCGACTGTGCCGAACTGCTTGATTTAGGTCGAGGTTCAAACGGCGATGTGCTCAATGGCATTGCTTTCAACAAGAAAAACGGTTTGTTTTATCTTACTGGAAAACTGTGGACAAAGATGTTTGCGGTGCAGCTGGTGGAGAAAGGGGCGGTTTGATGTTAATTTTCTTTTGATGCTTTTAAATCAGCAATTTCCTTTTCAAGTCTTTCAATATATTTCCGTTGTGTTTCCAAAAAATACTCAGGAATTGAATAAACATGGTTTGTTCCCAAATAATTTGCTGTCGCTTGATCCTTTATAACAAAATAATTGGTTTCATCTGACTCATACACTTCTTCAACTGGCAGATTAAGGAATTTAGCGATTTTTTCCCACTCCTCCGGTCGAATTCTTACCAATCCCTTTTCTTTTCTTGAATAGGTAGATGGCGTAATCGCCAATTTGTCAGGCATTTGTTCTTGACTGATTCCTTTGCTTTGACGTAACTGAATAAGTTTATGTTTCTCCATAGTAATTTATTATGCTTGCAGAAAATTGCAATAAAATGCAACAAAAAAGTATAGTTCGATTTTTCGTGTTTTGCACATTTGCACAAATGTAAAAACAAATTGTCATGATTGAACAGTTACTTCCTTTGAAAAAAATCATCTTTGGGTTATTCATCACTAATTTTGCGGTATTTGGAATAGTCGATTCAGTTTTGTCCCAAGAAAACAGTTCATGCATAAATGGTGGGCTAGAGCAGGGATCATTTTTAAACTGGACTGGTGAGGCTGGCTACTATGATGGATGTACGAGTTTTACCTATAACAATATCGACGCTGGTGTAAATTTACTAGGTGCTGTTGACATTAATACTGCACCACGCTTTAGTATTATAAATCAAGGAGTTGATCAATACGTACCAATAAACAAAGTCTTTAATGGTAATAATGCACTACAAATTGGCAATAATGTTAGTAACCCAGCTGGTACCCAAGACGGGGGATTCTTGACGCGAGCCAGTTACAACTTCCAAGTAACTCCAGATAATGCTAATTTCAAAATGAATTATGCTGTTGTTTTGCAGAATCCGAATCACAACCCAAACGACAACTCATGGTTTTGGGCTCGATTATTCGTGACAACAGCAAACGGTGAAGTTCTTGTTTATGAAACGGGCAGAAAAACAGCACAAACTGGGGATGAATTTTTTCAAGTATCAGGAAATTTCGAATATCGCGATTGGGATTGTTTTGGCACTGATTTATCTCAGTATATCGGAATGAATGCAAGAGCAGAATTCACAATTTCCAATTGCGCACTAGCAGGTCATTTTGCTTATGCATACATAGATGCACTTTGCATAGAAGAAACAATTGATTTAGATTTTAGCCTTGACAAACGAGAATATTGTTTAGGCGAGAGCATCAACTTTGATGGAACAAACACCATTGGCGCAACATCATATTACATTACAGTTGAAGACTCAGACGCCAACTATGGACGCCCGAATCCTGCTTCAGAGGTTATGTACTTTTTTCCTAATCAAACACCAGGAACTTTAGATCTGTTTGAATATATTAATCAAGCCAACACCGCCAATTTCAATTTTCAGTGTAATTCATATTATAGGATTAAGTTAGTAGGAATGAATTCGTGTACTGATTGGGTTGAAGATGTTCAACTAATTTATATCTCTTGTCCGGTCGTAGATATGCTAAATTTATATTGCTATGATTGTGATAATATAAATAATGGAGAAACGATTGTTTTAGGACCGAGCAACTCAAATAGTTATGACTTTCAGTGGACTCCTGTTGCTGGGTTAAATGATGCTTTTTCTCCTAATCCAATTCACACCCTAGGCTCTGTAACTTATCCTCATGAATACAATGTTACCATAACTGATAAATATGGTTGTTCAATAAATGAAACAGTTCAAATAAGTTGTAAACCCAAAGGAATAATATCCGTTATTACTAACGAAGCGGATTGCTGTAGAGGGACATTTTTAAGTTTGTGGGGAAATAATTACACTTCAGTGGGTTGGTCAAATGGACAACAAAATACGACAATGATTGAGGCGCAGTCGCCAGGCGCATACTACGCAATAGTTTCAAATGAATGTGGTTGGGCATTTACAAATATGATACAAATTACAAACGCTGATCTTGCGCCTTATCCAAGGTATTGGTCGGATTTAGAAAACTTCAATAACCATCATTACATCTCGAGCCATAATAATTTAAACCAAACTACTGGAGCATTCTTCATTGGCAGTATTGAAAATCCTGAGCCAGAATATGGTGAATACAAAGCAACACATTATAAGCTGGAAATTTTCAACAGATGGGGGGAGTTAATTAGAACCATAGAAGGAGAAATTGAAGATTGCGACGGTTTTCAACAATATGTTGTGCAGTGGGACGGAACAGTAAATGGTCAGAAAGTTATGGAGGATTTATACAACGGCAAATTCTATGTTAAAAACTGTGCTTCAAGAGATTGGATTCATGTTCCTGTACAAATCCCCAATCCGTTTTGCTCCGAGTGGGATGAAACAGAATGTAATTGGATTCCTTTCGCGTCTTTTAAAGGTCCCGTTTGCAACCCGGGAAATTGGCCTAAACAGCATTATCCTTGTACCGAAGTTACTGTTGGCGGCACTTTTGAAATGATTTTTCCAATCTACATATTCTGGTAGTTCATCAATAAATTACTTAAAAATACTAACTTCGCTTTTAAAACTCCTTAAAATGAAAACACTAATTTCCATTGTTTTATCTGTTAATTTGACCTTAGTATTCAGTCAAAATATTAAGATCGCTCCAAGTGCTGGTCTAGGTGGTACTTATCGTATTTACTCTGATATCAACAATTCTGGACTTGACGAATTAAGGTCTCAATCCGATAATATGGCATTATCTTTTTCAGCAGGATTGTTGGCAAATGTTGACCTATCACAAAAATGGAGTCTAGAAACAGGAATAAGCATATCTTCTAGAAACTTTGGAATTCAACTCATCAAATTCCCAGTAGGCGAATATATGGTTTCAGGCAATCCACAACCTAATTATATTCCGAATACCAAATTCAAGTTTATCGAAATCCCTTTGCTGGTGCATTATAAAATTAATAGAGAATCGATATCTTTTCACTTTGGCTTGGGCGTTTTGAACCAAATTCTTCGTGGTTACGATCATAACAACTATGAACAACAAACAAGACCCAAATTCAATTTGAGTCCCGCGCTTTCGATAGGTGCTTCTAAATCACTATCTGACAAGTCTGAATTGCGTGTTAGTATATTGGGATTCGGTCAGATTCTTCCCAATAGCGACCGATATCCTCATCAGGTGAATGACATCCATCTGATTGGCACAGAACTCAGAATTGGCTATTATTTCACGATTCTATAAAACTATGAAGGCACTGAGTCTAGCTTTGGTTTTTTTATTCTTATGGAATTGTTCAAATAGCCTCGCCCAAAAAGACTGGGATTTTGGTGTCATGGCATCCCTGGGCTTGGGTTATCGCGTATTTCAATCTGATATTCCCGGCTTGAAAAAGTTACGTAACAAAACAGATTACGCTGCATTTAATTATACTTATGGTCTAACATCGAAACTCACTTTTCAGAAAAAAAACGCAGTATTCGTGAATTTCAACGCTGGAACACGTGGATTTCAGGGTGATTTGACAGAGCAACAAAATACGGTCTATGATCAATATAAATTCCGAAGAATTATTAAGGTATTCACACTTGATTTAATGTACAACCGAAAACTTGAAGCCATCCTCAGCAGCCCTTGGGTTGGATTAGGAATTCAAGGAAGTTATTACAGAAATCAGGATTACAAATTAATTGTAGAACAAATTGGTTATCACTGGATAGCCCGACCAAACTTTGGATTGATTGCCAACGTTTATTGGAATTTGGATATTTTTAAAAGGAGTAGCTTCGATATTGGTGTTTTCGGCTATGTTGATTTTCGGTCTAATCGCGACATTGAACCCATCTTGGACCAAGCCAAAATATGGTTTAGCGGTTGCAGCGCCTTTGTGAAATACTATTTCTGAGTCTAAGAAACACGGTTAATATCCTCGATCCATGCACAATTCCACCAACAGACTCTCCGTAGATTTCGGGTGCAAAAAAGCAATTCGTTTGCCATCTGCACCGTCTTTGGGTGTTTGGTGAATCATTTGAAATCCATCGGCTACAAGGCGTTCTATCTCGGCGTCAATGTCTGTAACGTCAAAGGCGATGTGGTGCATGCCCATGCCGCGTTTTACCAAGAATTTCGCGATGGGGCTCTCTGGATTTGTGGCTTCCAAGAGTTCGATCTTCGATTCACCTACTTTAAAAAATGCCGTCTTAACTCCTTCTGAAGCTACTTCTTCGATTTTGTAGCAGGGTGTGTTTAATAGCTTTTCATAAACCGGAATAGATTCTTCCAAAGATTGCACGGCAATGCCAATGTGTTCGATTTTGTTCATGGAGCAAAGAAAAGGAAAAAATGGATTTGATTGAACGGCTACACAGAGTTTCACAGAGTCTAGCACAAAGTTTCACGGATGGTGAGATTCCGAACCGCTACTTCGCCTTACTTTTCCCCTCACTCTTTCTCGCCTGCCAAGCAAACATTTCGTCTCTTAAACGTGCTGCTTCAATGAAGTTCATGTCTTTGGCTGCGGCTTCCATTTGTGCTTTTATGGTTGCAATGTTTTCGTCAATTTTCTCTTCGGTGAAGTACATGGATTCGGCTTCAGCTGCTACCATGACTTCAGTTTCGTTTGGATAGGGTTTTGCTGGTGCTTTTTCATAATCGAGTACACCAGTTGCGCGCATAATCGACTCTGTGGGTTTGTTGAGGGCCTGGGGTGTCAATCCTCGTTCTTCGTTGTATCGATGCTGAATTTCGCGGCGGCGGTTGGTTTCATCTATGGTCCTTTGCATGGAATCGGTCATTTTATCGGCATACATAATCACCCGACCATTCACATTTCTTGCAGCTCGACCAACGGTTTGAACCAGAGAGCGCTCCGAACGCAAAAAACCTTCTTTATCAGCGTCGATGATGGCCACCAGTGAAACTTCAGGTAAATCCAAGCCTTCTCTGAGCAAATTCACACCTACCAAAACATCAAAAACACCCAAGCGCAATTGACGCAAGATCTCAACGCGCTCCAAGGTGTCCACTTCCGAATGTATGTAGCGCGATTTTATACTCAATTTATCCAAATACCGCTGCAATTCTTCAGCCATGCGTTTGGTTAATGTGGTGACCAAAACACGTTCATTTTTCTCAATACGCACATGAATTTCTTCAATCAAGTCGTCAATTTGATTCAAACTGGGGCGCACTTCTATGATGGGGTCTAACAAACCCGTTGGGCGGATAATTTGCTCAACCACAACGCCTTCACTTTTCTCCAATTCATAATCGGCAGGCGTTGCAGAAACATAAATCGCCTGTTTAATCAGCGTTTCAAACTCACCAAACATCAGCGGGCGATTGTCCATGGCGCTTTGCAAACGGAAGCCATAATCCACCAAGTTGATTTTTCGGGCGCGGTCTCCACCATACATCGCACGAACTTGAGGCAGTGTCACGTGACTTTCATCAATGACCATTAAAAAATCTTTCGGGAAATAATCCAATAAACAGAAAGGTCTGGAACCGGGTTCGCGGCGGTCGAAATAACGCGAATAATTCTCAATACCACTGCAATAACCCAATTCACGAATCATTTCCAAATCGTATTCGACCCGTTCTTGCAAGCGCTTGGCTTCGGCAATTTTACCTTCGCGTTTGAAGGATTCCACTTGCACCACCATGTCGTCTTGGATTTCTTTAATCGCCTGAAAAGTAGTCGCCGGATCGGTCACAAAAATGTTGGCAGGATATATCTTAATCGTTTCAAAAGTCTCCAAAACATGGTTGTCGATGGGGTCAATGGATGAAATTTTCTCCACTTCATCACCCCAAAACTCAATACGGATGGCATATTCTGCATAAGCCAAAAAGATATCGACCAAATCCCCTTTCACGCGGAATGTGCCTCGTGTAAAATCGGCTTGCGTACGTGAATACAAATTCTCCACCAAGCGATGCAGGAATTTGTTGCGCGGAATGGAGTCGCCAATTGAAATTTCAATAATCGAATTGGCAAAAGCATCTGGATTCCCGATACCATAAATGCAAGAAACCGAAGAAACCACAATCACATCTCTGCGCCCAGAAAGCAAAGCCGATGTGGCAGCCAAGCGCAGGCGCTCAATTTCGTCGTTGATGGCTAAATCTTTTTCGATGTATGTATCCGAAACAGGCAAATAAGCCTCTGGTTGGTAATAATCGTAGTAGGAGACAAAATATTCCACCGCGTTATCGGGAAAAAACTGTTTGAATTCACCGTACAACTGTGCCGCAAGCGTTTTGTTGTGGGACAAAATCAAAGTCGGTTTGCCCGTTTGAGCAATCACGTTAGCGATGGTGAATGTTTTTCCTGAACCCGTTACACCCAATAAAGTTTGCGCTTCATCGCCATTGTTTAGTCCTGCTACCAATTGTTTGATAGCCTCAGGTTGATCACCCGTAGGTAAAAATGGCGCTTCGAGAGAAAAATCCATGCGGTGTTATGCTAGGTTTTTTGTTTCTGCTTTTTGGCAGCAGGGAAAAGTATGTTGTTCAAAATCAAGCGATAACCTGGACTGTTGGGATACAAATTCAAATCGGTCGGTGGATCTCCAACCACGTGTCGATAATCTTCTGGATCGTGTCCACCATAAAAAGTCCAAGTACCCATGCCCAATTCTCCGTGGATGTAACGTGCGGTTCCCAATGCCTTGTTTTCAGCCATCACAATCACATTGGATTTGATGAATTGCTTGCGGAAATCTGTGGTTTGTCCCATAAATCCGTTAATGATACTTGTGTGACACTGAGTTAAAATCGTTGGCACAATATCCCATTTGGCAGAAAAATCAAAGAGTTCGAATTTGTCGGTTTTTTCATTGAGTTTCATATGGTCGTCTGTGCCATCAATGTTGGAGTACTCATATTTCATGGGGTCTTTCACCAACTGAAAATTCTGAAAAGCCAAGGTTTGATTGAAATCCAAACGTTCTTGACAATCGTGGTGCATGGGGTCGCCATCATACATCGATTCACAAATATCTGTGTTCAAAGCCGCTAAAGCAATGTCGAATGAATCCGTTCCCGAGCACATGGTGAATAAAAATCCACCGCCAATCACAAAATTTTTGATGGTCGTGGCAACAGCCAATTTCATTTGAGACACCTTATTAAAACCGAGCGATGCAGCCAATGCCTCCAAATCCGCTACTTGTTGTTTGTACCAAGGATAAGAACGAAACGACGCGTAAAACTTACCATATTGACCCGTGAAATCCTCGTGGTGCAAATGCAACCAATCGTATTCAGCCAACATGCCATTCACCACTTCGGCGTCATACACTTCGGCATAAGGGATTTCCGCATAGGTCAAAACCAAAGTCACTGCATCATCCCAAGGCAATTTTCCGGGAGGTGTATAAACAGCAATTTTTGGTGCTACTTCCAGCTGAACCACCTCCATATTGGCTTCAGGGTCAGATATTTCTGCAATAATACTTCTCGCACGACCATCTGGAATAATTTCATAACTCACCCCTTTAATCACCAAGCGCTCTTCGATACCTTTGAGGTAGGGAAACATAAAACTGCCGCCGCGATAATTGAGTAGCCATTCCATGGTCACATCCTTTTCTAAAACCCAATACGCCACGCCATAAGCCTTCAAATGGTTGGCTTGTTTACCGTCCATGGGTACAAAGATTTTATTGGCCACAGCTATGTGAACAGACAAGAAAACTAGAAAAGTTAAGCCATACTTCATAGGAGATGTTCTTTAGCGGATACAAATAACGGGCAATATATATGCCACATTACACGCAAGAACAAAAATAGTGAAAAAATGGATTGTTCGCTACAAGTAAATGGTTGCAAACTTGGAGGAACAATCTATATCCTACTTCACAATCGTTCCAACCTTTTCGCCCTCAACCAAGCGCTTCAAATTGCCTTCTTTGTTCATATCGAACACGATGATAGGCAAGTTGTTTTCTTTGCAAAGTGTGAATGCTGTTAAATCCATCACGTTGAGGTTCTTTTCGTAAACCTCATCAAATGAAATCGTATCGAATTTCACGGCGTTTGGATCTTTTTCTGGGTCGGCTGTGTAGATGCCATCTACGCGTGTACCTTTGAGGATTACATCCGCATCTATTTCGATAGCACGCAAGGACGCCGCAGAATCTGTTGTGAAAAATGGATTTCCGGTACCTGCGCCAAAAATAACCACACGACCTTTTTCAAGGTGACGAACGGCTTTTCTGCGGATATAAGGTTCGCAGATTTGTTGCATTTCAATGGCCGATTGCAAACGTGTTTCAAGACCCACTGCTTCCAAAGCCGATTGAAGTGCCATGCTGTTGATCATGGTAGCCAACATGCCCATATAATCGCCATGTGTGCGGTCCATGCCACCTTGTTCAGCTTGTACACCGCGGAAAATATTTCCCCCACCGATAACGATGGCCACTTCAACACCAGCATCAACGACTTCTTTTACTTGTTGGGCATAGATGCTCAAACGCGCGTTATCGATGCCAAACTGCTTTTCGCCCATGAGTGCTTCACCACTCAACTTCAAAAGGATTCTTTTATATTTCACGTCACAATGGGATAAAAAAAAGAGAGAACCGAAATTCTCTCTTCAAATATTAATTACTTAAAGCTACTCGCTTGAAATCAACAACCGTTAGCTCTTTGTCTTCTTGTTTCAAGAATTGCTCAACAGTCAATTTGTTGTCGCGAACAAATGGTTGGCTCAACAAAGTGTTTTCTTTGAAGAATTTACCCAAGCGCCCTTCAGCGATTTTCTCTGCCATATCCGCAGGCTTACCTTCTTGAATGGCCAATTCTTTTCCGATTTCAATTTCGCGTTTGATAGTATCAGCATCAACACCTTCCGCGTTCAAAGCGATTGGGTTCATTGCAGCTACTTGCATCGCTACTTGCTTACCTGCGTTTTCAGAAACATCACCCGCTTTGTTCAAAGCTACCAAAGTAGCCAATTGATTGCCTGGGTGATTGTAAGGAACAACTTGAGAAGCAGAAACCAATTCGTACTTAGACAAATCCAATTTCTCGCCGATAACACCAATTTGCTCGATGATTTTATCTTCAACCGTAAGCTTATCATCGTACTTCATAGCTTTCAATGCTTCAGCAGATTCAGCTTTGTTTGCCAATGCAATATTCACCAAAGATTGAACGAAATTTCTGAAATCGTCATTCTTAGCAACGAAATCAGTTTCACAGTTCAAGGCCAACAAAACACCGAAAGAACCATCAGCACTCGCTTCTGCGAAAACCAAACCTTCTCTCGCCTCGTTATCGCCACGCTTTGCAGCAATTTTTTGACCTTTTTTGCGAAGCAAATCGATTGCTTGCTCCATATCGCCATTTGCTTCAACCAATGCATTTTTGCAATCCATCATGCCGGCACCGGTCTTTTTTCTTAATTCATTTACTTGAGATGCAGTAATTGACATATCTTAAAATTTAAATTTTGACAATTTGTATATAAAAAACGCTCTTGCGAGCGTTTCAAAAATTATTCAGCTGATTCTTCAGCGTCGTCAGCAGAATCAACCTCTGCTTCTACGCTAGCTTCTACTGGTGTAACTTCTTCCGCTGCAACTTCTGCTTCAACCTCGTCTGCTACTTCCACTTTTTTGGTACGTGACCTTGAAACTTTTTTCACTTCGCCTGCCTCAGCTGTAGCGCCGTCGTTTGCCTCGTCGTCAGTGTCTTCACCCTTATCTTTACCCGCTTTTCTTTCTTCCAAACCTTCTTTGATACAAGCTACCAAGTAATCTGTGATAGCACCGATAGATTTGCTCGCATCGTCGTTCGCTGGGATTGCGAAATCCACTTTAGATGGGTCAGAATTGGTATCAACCATTGCAAAAGTTGGGATACCCAAACGGATTGCTTCCAAAACTGCAATTTCTTCGTTCATTACATCAACAACGAAGAGTGCTGCTGGCAAACGCGTCATATCTGCAATAGAACCAAAGTTTTTGTCCAACTTCTCACGCTGACGGGTTTTAAACAAACGCTCACGCTTATTCAACGTTTCCCACGTGCCATCCGTTTGCATTTTATCGATATTCGCCATTTTGCGAATCGATTTGCGCGTGGTTGCAAAGTTGGTCATCATACCGCCTGTCCAACGCTCAGTTACATATGGCATGTTTACTGAGGCAGCACCAGTTGCAATAATATCTTTTGCTTGTTTTTTAGTAGCAACGAAAAGAATTTTCTTTCCGCTTTTTGCAATTTGCTTCATAGCTGCACCAGCCACTTCCAATTTTGCTACTGTTTTGTTCAAATCGATGATGTGAATACCTTTTCTTTCATCGAAAATGTATGGAGCCATCTTTGGGTTCCACTTTCTTTTGAGGTGACCGAAATGTACACCTGCTTCTAATAATTGTTCGAAACTAACTTTTGACATTTTTGTTTTTATTTATTGTTTACCTTCTTTAGATGTCAGCACACGCGGAGATACTCGATTCCGCATAGCTTAGATACTAAACAATCGCCAAAAAAGGATATTAACGTTTACTAAACTGGAATTTCTTACGGGCTTTTGGCTGACCTGGTTTCTTACGTTCCACCATTCTTGGGTCACGTGTCATTAAACCTTCAGACTTTAAAACAGACTTAAATTCTGGATCAACTTCTACCAAAGCGCGGGCGATACCCAAACGGATAGCCTCAGCTTGACCGTTGAAACCACCACCATCAACATTTACTTTAACATCAAATTGATTCAAAGTATTTGTCAATTCAAATGGGCGATGGATTTTTGCTTGAAGTGTATCTACAGGAAAAAACTCCTTGTAGTCTTTTTTGTTCACCACAACATTACCTGTACCTTTAGACAAGTAAACGCGGGCAACTGAAGTTTTTCTTCTTCCTAATGCGTTTATAACTTCCATAATTATTTGATTGAATCTAAATTAACCAATGTTGGTTGTTGTGCTTGGTGCTTGTGCTCCGTGCCAACAACAACTTTCAAATTTGTGTACAACTTTCTGCCCAATGTGTTCTTAGGAAGCATGCCTCTTACAGCATTTTCAATCAAACGCTCAGGGTGCTTTTCCATTACTTGCTTGGCAAGCAAGGAACGCTGTCCACCTGGATAACCCGTGTGGCGGATATACTCCTTCACCTCCATTTTCTTTCCAGACAATTCGATTTTTTCTGCGTTGATAACAATTACATTATCACCACAATCTACATGCGGAGTGAAATTTGGCTTGTGCTTGCCACGGATAATTTTTGCAACCTTAGATGCTAAACGACCTAATGCTTGACCTTCAGCATCAACCAATACCCACTGTTTGTCTGCGGTTACCGAGTTGGCTGAAATAGTTCTGTAACTTAATGTATTCACGTTATTGTAACTTTAAATATAACACTACTACCCATTTTTGGGGCTGCAAAGATATATCTTATTATTTTTATTCACAACAGAATAGTTGAAAAAAAAGTTGAAAACATCTGAAAGACGTTTTAACTAATGAACTTTGAACAAATCAAATCAGAGTAAAGGGATACTATAATTCAGTTCATTTCTAATCAGCGGCGTTATTTAAACCCAATATAAATAAGGCTTTCTGACAGTTTTATGACAAATTAAAGGCAGTTCATCGCGAATTTTGTACTCGAATTGCAATTCAAATCAAGCTGTGAACAATATTAACGTTATCGCTTTTACCCATAAAAACCTGGAAGTCAACAACATTGGCTTGCTGCACATTGGCGATGATCAGCTATCCGAGCGCTTAAACGCACTCAAAAACGACTTGGCACTAGACGAAATCATGTTTCTTTCTACCTGTAATCGCGTGGAATTTGTACTTGTTACCCAAGATTTCGTTGACAAATCTTATATTCAGAATTTTATTTCTACCCTCTATCCAGACTTTGAAGCCGAACTTTTGCATCACTTTGTGAATGTTGTTCAACACTTTGAAGGAACTGAAGCTGTAACCCATATGTTGCGCGTAGCCACGTCTATCGATTCAATGGTTGTGGGTGAAAGAGAAATTATTACCCAAGTGCGTTCGGCTTTCGAAAATTGTAGAACACTCGGACTTACTGGCGACACCATCCGTATTTTGATGCGCCATACCATTGAAACAGCGAAGAAAGTATATACACATACAGCCATTGCTACCAATCCAGTTTCTATCGTTTCTTTGGCTTACAACAAATTGCGCGACACAGCTTTTCCTTTGGATTCAAGAATTTTGTTCGTTGGTGCTGGCTCTACCAATACCACTTTCAGTAAATTTCTATTGAAACACGGATTCACCAATTTCAGCATATACAACAGGTCTATTGAGAATGCAGAAAAACTGGCGGCAGAAGTGGGTGGCAGCGCTCATTTGCTTAGTGATTTACCAAAGCATAATACGGGTTTTGATATCCTAATTACTTGTACGGGTTCTGAGGAAGCCATCATCACCAAAGAAATTTACACAGCACTTTTGCAAGGTGATACACGTAAAAAAGTTATCGTGGATTTGGCGATTCCTTGTGACACAGCGCCTGAAGTGATTGACCAATTCAACGTAAAACATATTTCGGTTTCCGATTTAAAGGAAATCTCTGAAATCAATTTGCAACGCCGCATCCAGGAAGTGCAGCATGTTCAGGAAATGTTGGATGAAGCATTGACCGAATTCAACAAAATTTATCGCGAACGTCAGGTTGAAGTTGCCATGCGCGCTGTTCCTGAAAAAGTGAGAGAAATCAGAGCTACTGCTCAAGCCGTGTTTGCCAAAGATTTGGAAGCCCTAGATCCAAAAGCCACCGAAGTACTCGAAAAAATGATGGCTTTCATGGAAAAGAAATATTTATCCGTTCCTATGAAAATGGCGAAAGAAATTTTGGTGCAACATTAAGCAAAATCACCCCTTTATTTATGTCAACAAAAATTATCATCGGTTCACGAGGCAGCGATTTGGCTTTGTGGCAAGCCTATCATGTGAAAGCGCAATTGGAAAGTTTAAACTGTGAAGTTGAAATCAAAATCATCAAAACACAAGGCGACCAAATCCAACATTTGAGCTTTGATAAAATGGAGGGAAAGGGCTTTTTCACCAAAGAAATTGAAAGCGCTCTTTTGGATAAAAGCATCGACTTGGCTGTGCATTCTCATAAAGACTTGGAAACAACATCGCCCGCTGGTTTGGTTGTGGCTGCTGTTTCTGAAAGAGAAAATCCAACAGACATCTTGTTGGTTCGCAAGGAATCAACTGACCCAGCTGCTCCTTACAAAGTTAAAAATGGCGCCATCATCGGTACCTCATCAGCACGCAGAAGAACACAGCTTTTTCGTTTGTTGGGTGATGTAAAAGTGCAAGATTTACGTGGTAATGTGCCCACTCGTATTCAAAAACTTCGCGATGGACAATACGATGCCATTGTGCTTGCCCACGCCGGTGTTTTGCGCTTGGAAATTGATTTGTCGGAATTTGAAGTGGTGGAATTTGACCCAACTGCATTTGTTCCTTGTCCCGCGCAAGGCGTTTTGGCTTTGCAAATCCGTGAAAGTGATGCACATCTGATGGAAATACTCGCACATTTAAACAGCGACAGCGTGAAAAAACGCATTCATGTGGAACGCAAGATTTTGAACCTACTCGATGGCGGCTGTCAATTGCCTTTGGGCGCTTATTGTCCGAATAATAACGATGTTTTTGTGAGTTTCACGAAAAATAATCTAGAGGCCTCACAGCTCTATCGCTTTGATTTTCCTGAGACGGAAGTAGAAATTCAAAATATCGTGAACGCGATTCAACAATTGTAAGCGCCATGTTGATTTTCTACAGTCGAGAAGCAACAAAAGCCCAGCAAATACAACAGTTTTGCTCGGAAAACGGCTTCCAACTGTTAGCAAAATCTCTTATAACTTTTGAAGCCGTACCCTTTCAATTGACGGAGAAAAAAGCCGATGTCATTTTCTTTACTTCGCCCCGCTCATTTGACTATTTCATGGCTCAAGAAACTGCAGAAAGTACCCAAGAAATTGCATGTATCGGCGCTGGCACAAAAAACCACATAGAATCTCATGGATTTCAGGTTTCATTTTTCGGAACAGATGCCACAAATCCCAATGAAGTCGCTGCGGCATTCAAATCTTGGTTGGGCAATCGCACCGTTCTTTTCCCTGTTTCCAACATTTCAAATCGCTCCGTGCAAAAAGTTTTGGAAAAAGAGCAATATCAAGAAGTTGTAATTTACAAAACCGTTTCCCAATCAAAAGCATTTGAGCCAATCCCAGATATCCTCATTTTTTCCAGTCCCTCGAATGCAGCGGCTTATTTGGAAAAAAATCAGATTCATCCCCATCAGCAAGTGGCTTGTTTCGGAAGAACTACAGAGCTCTTTCTTCAATCAAGGAATATAGCGGCTGATATTTTGCAAAATCCTGATGAAGTGGGAGTTGTGGAATATTTGGGTGGGCTTATTTGATAAGGTCCTCCCCCCTACCGTGAATAAGAAGAGAGCTGTTTCACAGAGTTCTACAAAGGGGACACAAAGATTCACAGAGTGAACGCTACAGAAACTTTAACTTCGTCTCTGCGCGGAGTGAAATAAATAAAATTCAGATCTAGCAACATTTGAGATTTCTCGCTTCGCTCGAAATGACGGCATCAATGCCGTACATGGGGAGGTGAGTCGGCTTCGCCGACTCACCTCCCCACCCACACTGACAAAACAGTGTCATTTCGAGCGAAGCGAGAAATCTCAAAAACAAAAAAAAGTCGCTTGCCAAAGACAAACGACTCAATACGATATATCATACATGAACCTCAGAGGTTCGGAAAAATCAAAAATCTACTACTTGATTTGATTCTTGTTGGCAGCGGCCTGCGCATTGAATTTACGCTGTTTATTCAACCAAAAGAACAAACCGAAAAAGCCCAAAACAATTACAGAATAGTTAAAAGCATTTCCAATCACTTCAAAAATTCCCAAAGTCCAAGTTAGGAAATCGCCGATTGCATGAAAAACAGTTGATGAGCTCATAGTCTAATAATTTGGCACAAAAATAAGACTTTTTTGATTTGAGTAGTATCTTCGCGCAAATGTTTTCATTATTTCAAAACAGACACCCGTTTACGATAACGCTCATGCTTCCCATGGCGGCTTTGCTTTGTGCTTTGTTTTTTTTCTTCGATGTGCCGAATGCCGTGAAAATCTCTCTTGGTTTGTGGCGCTTACCGATTGAATTCGCAACAAAAGGACTTGATGATCAAATGGTCTTGTCGGTTTACGGCGTGTTTATAGCACTCAATGCCATGCTGATCAGCCGTTTGTTCAACCGCGTGAATCTGGTCGATTTCAACATCTACATTCCCGGTTTGCTGTATGGAATTTTCAGTTTTGCCTCGCTCAACCTCATCGACACTTCGTTTTTAATTGGGGATTTCTTCATCATTCTTTCCTTGTTTTTTATCACCACGGTTAAAAACAACGAAGACGCGCGGGGACAAATTTTCAACGCGGCATTTTTTATTGCCATTGCAGCATCCATCAACGTCAACTACAGCTACATGTTGCTCTACCCTTTCTTGGTCCTGTTCCGAATTAGACCTTTTGTTTGGCGCGAACATGCGCTCATTCTTCTGGCCTATTTTGGGGTTTTTCTTTACTTGGCGGCCTTTTATTTTTATTACCAAATACCATTAAAATCAATCGAATTTTTCCATGTCGATTCCCTCTACCAATATGAGTCTTGGTTGGTTTTGTTGGTGATCATCGCAACAATGGGCATGGCATTTCTATCGCGACAGCGCAACTTGGCCAACCCGGGCGTGCGCGCTGGAAAAATGATTTCGCTGTGGTTCGGCGGATTTCTATTGATGCTTTTCTCCGACTTGACCTCCTACTTTTTTGCCAATCAAATCGGTTTCCACAACGCCATCTTCCCAGCACTTTACTTGACCTATATCTACAGCCATTCCAAAACAAAATTCCTCTTCCGCTTCATGACCTACGTAGTGCTGGCCATTGGTGTTGTCCGTTTTTTTAATTTGTTTTAGCTTGAATGTTAATAAAGTATTGAGCCATCAAATAGCTTTTATTTTGTACTTTTGCGCTCTCAAAAAACACAAAGAATGAAATTTGGCGTTGTAACATTCCCTGGTTCTAACTGCGACGAAGACATGATCTACGTATTAGAAACCAAGCTTGGGCAGAAAGTAGAAAAATTATGGCACAAGGATACCGACCTCAAAGGTGTAGATTTTGTTGTGCTTCCGGGTGGATTTAGCTACGGCGATTATTTGCGTTCGGGTGCTATTGCGCAGTTCTCTCCTATCATGACCGAAGTTGTGGCACATGCCAATAAAGGCGGCTATGTTTTGGGCGTATGCAACGGTTTCCAAATTTTGTGTGAATCTGGTTTGTTGGAAGGTGCTTTGTTGCACAATTTGTCGCAAACTTTCATTTGCAAAAATGTATATATCAAGCCTACTTCGCTTGGTTCGGCCATCAACAAAGGACTTGAAGACAGAGCCTACAAAATTCCAATTGCCCATGGTGAAGGTAGATTTTATGCGCCCGATGATCTGTTGAAATCTATTGCTGACAACGATCAAGTTATTTTTCAATACTGCGATGCAGAAGGCAACATAACCGACGAAAGCAATCCAAACGGTGCTTTGATGAACATTGCCGGCACCACCAATAAGAATAAAAATGTTTTTGGCATGATGCCACACCCTGAACGCGCTGCCGACGGGGAATTGTCTAACACCGATGGCAAATTGCTGTTCGAATCCCTTCTAAAATTTTGTTAAACCCATCCCCTAAAATTGCTTTTTCATGAAGAAATTTGTTGATGTTTCTGAGTTGATCAAAAGCAAAAACCCGAAACTGTATAAGCGTATGCCGCGCTTTGTAATCTCTTGGCTCAAGAGAACCATCCATCAAGATGAAATCAATGATTTCATGATTGCTAACAAAGACAAGAAAAACGCTGATTTTTGTCAAGCCGTAATGGACTATTTCAACTGCGAAGTTGAGATTCATGGCATAGAAAACATCCCGAAAGAAGGCGGTGTTGTTTTGGCAGCAAATCATCCGCTTGGTGGTTTTGACGCCATTGCTATTGTGTCCAGATTAAACGGCATCAGAAACGATATCAAGTTCATTGTCAACGACTTGCTGCTTAGCATCGAAAACATGAAAGATTTGTTTGTTGGTGTGAATAAACACGGACAATCGTCTGCTCAATCCAGAGACAAGGTGAATGAACTTTTCGCTTCCGACCAAGCGGTATTTATTTTTCCAGCTGGATTGGTTTCGCGAAATTATACTGGCGAAATTGTAGATACAGAGTGGAAAAAAACGTTTGTGATGTTGGCCAAGAAAAATGACAAACCGATCATGCCTATTTTCATTCGAGGTGGATTAACAAACAAATTCTATCGCTTGGCCCGTTGGAGAAAACGCTTGGGTATCAAGATGAATTTTGAAATGCTCTTTTTATCTGATGAGTTGTTCAAACAACGCAACAAGAAAATTGAGGTAATTTTCGGAAAGCCCATTCCAGCATCTTTCTTTACAGATGAAAAATCGGATAAAGAATGGGCAGCCTATTTGCACGAATTGGTGCATAACATGGGCAGAGAACGTTTTGGGAAATTGAAATAGTTTGTGTCGCTGACCTCGGTACACTATCGTTCCTCGAGCACTCGGTCAGCTGGCTCACTAGTAGCCAGCTGACCGAATGCTTTTTTAGACTACCGAGTGCACGAGGCACGAGGGTGTATCGAGGGAGGAGAAAAAAGTGTATCGAAGACAGCGGAATGGTCATGAAAATTGTTCGTCTTATCTGAAATCACACGAATTTCTTACTTTTACCACCATAAACGCGAGACTTTACCAATTTTACATTACCACATGAAACCCGTCATAGCACCCATAGATAGAGACTTGTTGGAATCTGAATTGACTCCAGAGTTGTTCATCCGCCACACCAACAAAGGCAACAACGAAATATACATTCTAACCCACCACAATGCGCCGAATGTGATGCTTGAAATTGGTCGTTTGCGCGAAATTTCTTTCCGACATTCTGGTGGAGGAACTGGCGAAGAAGTGGACATTGACCACTACGACACCGATGAAGTTTGCTATGAGCAGCTCATTGTTTACAGTCGTGAAGACCGCGAAATCATTGGTGGATACCGTTTTATCGAAATGAAAAATGCCATTCGCGAAGATGGTTCAATTGCCGTTTCAACTGCTGCATATTTTGATTTCTCTGAGAATTTCGTTCAGAATTACGCAACTTATACCATTGAATTAGGCCGCTCGTGGGTGCAACCGAATTTTCAACCCGCTGTGAATCCAAGAAAAGGCATTTTTGCTTTGGACAATATTTGGGACGGATTGGGCGCTATCGTGGTACTGAGAGATGTGCGCTATTTCTTTGGAAAAGTAACCATGTACCCGAGTTTCCACAAATCAGCGCGCGACTTTTTGTTATATTTCATGAATCATTTCTTCCCCGACCAAGAAAATTTGATGCAACCCAAAACCGAAAAAGGTTATTTTGGTCCAACAACAGAATTTGAAAACCTGTTAGAAGACACTGATTACAAAGAAGGCTTCAAAATCCTCAACCAATACGTGCGCAATTTAGATGAAACCATTCCGCCGCTATTCAATATCTACATGGGACTTTCACCAACCATGAAAACTTTCGGCACCACCGACAACCACGACTTCGGCGATGTGGAAGAAACGGGGATTTTGGTTACCATTGCCGATATCCATGAAGAGAAAAAAGAACGACACGTGGAGAGTTTTAGGGGGTAAATCCTTCAGAAATTCAATTGTATTTCATTGAAAATCAAACACTTTATTAAAGAATTAGCAAAACTTGCAAAAATTACAAGTTTTGCTAATACATAACAATTTTCTTAAGTGAATAAAGCTTGGCACGTCAATTGCCTTTGCTACCTTATATTTGTAACCAAAACCTATTCAACTGATTATCCATAAATATGAATCGCATTTTATTCATATCCTTGTTACTCCTGATTCCAAAGCTGTTGTTTGGGCAAATTGTGGTGGACAAAACCCAATTTGATTTTGGCGACATCTATGCACACAGCGAGCGCTTTGTCGATTTTCATTTTAAGAATATGGGGGCTGCACGGGCCTTTATTTTGCGTGTAGAAAAACAGGAAAACATCGCGTTTCAGGTTTCATCTTACGCCATCGATCCAAGTCAGTCTGTGGTGGTGCGCATTCAGATTGCTCAAAAGAAAAAAGGCGCGTTTAGTTATAAAATTCCCGTGTATTTGAGTGACAGAAATGAACCATTGATTATAAAAATATCAGGAAATATTAAAGAAGTAGCGCCTGACTTAAATTCCTTAACGGATTGTCCGAATTTCAATCGCCGACCATCAGATGGCAACCCAATGGACTTTATGCTCACGGTGGTTACTGTAGATAAAGAAACCAAACAAGTGCTTGAAAAATCGCGGGTTGAAGTCTTGCAACAAGGCTTAACAGTAGGCGATTGGAAAACAGACAAAGATGGCAAAGTGCAGAAGAAAATCCCCTTGGGTTTCACGTATTTCTATGCTTCAAAAGAAGGCTACAAACCCAATGAAATGGGCGCTTATGTGAATTTTCAACGCAATTATATTGTGATTGAATTGGGGCGCTTGCCTGCTCCCCCACCAGCAGTTGAAACGCCTGAAGTTCAAATCGTTCAAACCACACCCAATCCGCCAGTGCAACCTGTGCCCACAAACCCAGAACCAGAAGAAATTGAATGGGTGATTGGTGTGGAGCCTACAAAGCCTGTGGAACCACCGCAACCCGAAAAACCTGTTGTAA
>JBIIJN010000114.1:0-5850 GCA_044233745.1 Crocinitomicaceae bacterium | reverse complement strand
TTGGATACTTGTACGGAAGATACAGCCAAAATGTGTCAAATTCCGGGTGGTTTGGGTGGAAAATTCAAATTGCCTACGCTTTCTGAATTGCATAAACATTTGTTTGAAGAAAGCTTTGTTGAAGCTCACAATGCCACTGCCGACGTTGAAGCCACTTCGCGTTGTTTCTTGGAATTGGTGCGCCGCGAGTTTTTCTCAACCGAAACTTTGCTCGCAGATGGCGAATATTTAGAGCGCTTTAAGATTGCCAATCCAGCGCCTTTTGCCTTGGTGGGCTTAAAACATTTGAACCTCAAAGCGGAAAGCAAAAAACTACAAGCAACTGAACCACAGGCGGAAGTGGTGAGTAGCGACGATAAAAAAGAAAACCTCCGCCGACTCGAAGAAATTGATTTTATTCATCTCCATAACCATTCGCGGTTTTCAATATTGCAATCCACCATCGACGTTGATGGCTTGGTGAAAAAAGCGGCGAAACTCAAAATGCCTGCCGTTGCGCTCACAGATTCTGGCAATATGATGGGTGCCTTCCTTTTTGAAAAGACCGTTTCCAAACACAATAAAGCTGTTAAAGCTGAACGTGCCAAAGCTGAAGAAGAGGGCAGACCTTTTGATGGTCAGGAAATTATGCCGATTATCGGTATTCAGCTCAATGTTTGTCGAGATCATTTGGATAAATCCAATAAAGATAATGGCTACGAAGTGGTGTTTTTGGCCAAGAATAAAACGGGCTATCACAACCTAGCAAAAATGGCTTCCGTTGCCTACACCGATGGTTTTTACTACATACCGCGTATCAGTAAAGAGGTAGTTGAGCAACACAAAGAGGGCGTTATTGTACTCACTGGAAATTTACGCGGTGAAGTGCCCAGCCTTTTGTTGAATGTTGGCGAAAAACAAGCGGAAGAAGCCTTGATTTGGTGGAAAGAGCAGTTCAACGATGATTTATACATCGAGATCATGCGCCACGGTCAGGAAGATGAAGAACGCGTGAATGTGTTGCTTGTCAAATTGGCCAAAGCACACGGCGTGAAATTGCTTGCCAGTAATTGTAATTATTACCTCGATAAAGAGCATGCTACCTCACACGATGTTTTGCTTTGTGTGAAAGATGGACAGCTCCAAGCCACGCCGAAAGGCAGAGGTCGCGGATTCCGTTTCGGTCTCGATAATGAGGAGTATTATTTCAAATCGTCAGAGGAAATGAAAGCTTTATTCGCCGATTTGCCTGAAGCCATTGAAAGTGCCACTGAAATTTATGCCAAATGTGAAGCTTACACCTTGCAGCGCGATATTTTGCTTCCGAATTTCGATTTCCCAGAAGAATTTAAAGACCCTTTAGATGAATCTGACGGCGGAAAACGTGGTGAAAATGCTTATCTCCGTCATTTGACCTACGAAGGCGCGAAAGAGCGCTACGGTGAAATCTCTGATGAAATCCGTGAACGACTTGATTTTGAATTGTCAACCATTGCAAATTCTGGTTATCCGGGTTATTTCTTGATTGTTCAGGACTTTTGTCATGCCGCGCGAAAAATGAACGTGTGGGTAGGACCTGGTCGCGGTTCGGCAGCGGGTTCTGCTGTGGCTTACTGCTTGAAAATCACCAATGTAGACCCCATCAAATACGATCTGCTTTTTGAGCGTTTCTTAAATCCTGAGCGTGTGTCAATGCCCGATATTGATATCGACTTTGATGATGAAGGGCGGGGTCGAGTAATTGACTATGTGATCAATAAATATGGTGCCAGTCAAGTGGCGCAAATTATCACTTATGGAACTATGGCGGCTAAATCGTCTATCCGCGACACCTCTCGTGTGATGAATTTGCCTTTGCCTGATGCAGATAGAATTGCCAAATTGGTTCCTGATTTATCGCTCAACAAGCTTTTCGCAATGAGTGAGGCTGAGTTGGCGGATAAACTGAATGGCGAGGATTTAGATAAAGCACGACAGTTGAGAGCAATTGCTTCGGGCAAAGGACTCGAAGCAGAAGTAGTCAAACAAGCGATTAGTTTGGAGGGCTCCATGCGCAACACCGGAATTCACGCTTGTGGGGTCATTATTACGCCTGATAATATCACCAATTTTGTTCCTGTAGCTACTGCCAAAGACTCGGATATGGTGTGTACCCAATTCGACAATTCGGTGGCCGAAGATGCTGGTCTGTTGAAGATGGACTTCTTAGGTTTGAAAACGCTCACCTTATTGAAAGATGCCGTTGAATTGGTGCGTTTGCGTCATGGCATTGAACTCAATCCAGATGATTTCCCGATTGATGATGAGAAGACGTATCAATTGTTCCAACGCGGAGAAACAGTCGGCATTTTCCAATATGAATCTCCCGGGATGCAGAAATACTTACGCGAATTGAAACCAACCGTTTTTGGTGATTTGATTGCCATGAATGCTTTGTATCGCCCAGGACCTTTGGAATACATTCCGTCGTTTGTTCGCCGAAAAAATGGTGAAGAGGAGATCAAATACGATTTAGATGCCTGCGAAGAATATCTGAAAGAAACTTACGGCATCACGGTTTATCAAGAGCAGGTGATGTTGCTGTCGCAGAAATTGGCGGATTTTACCAAAGGTGAAGCCGACGTTTTGCGTAAAGCGATGGGTAAAAAACAGAAGGATGTCTTGGATAAAATGAAGCCCAAGTTTATTGAACAGGCAAATGCCAAGGGCCATCCAAAAGACACATTGGAAAAAATTTGGCGCGACTGGGAGGCTTTTGCATCTTATGCTTTTAATAAATCTCACTCCACATGTTATGCCTGGATTGCTTACCAAACTGCCTATTTGAAGGCGAATTATCCGTCAGAATATATGGCCGCGGTTTTGTCCAACAACATGAGCGACATCAAGCAGGTGAGCTTTTTTATGGAGGAATGTCGTCGTGCAAAAATTCCTGTTTTGGGCCCTGATGTGAATGAATCGCTGTTCAAATTTGCGGTGAACAAAGAAGGCGCCGTTCGTTTTGGTTTGGGGGCAATTAAAGGTGTTGGCGAAAAGCCGGTTTCTTCAATTATTGCTGAGCGAGAAAAAGATGGTCCCTACAAATCACCAGCAGATTTTGCCAGTCGCGTAGATTTGCGGGTTTGCAACAAGCGCGTTTTAGAAAACTTGACTTTGGCGGGAGGACTTGACTCGTTTGCGAATTTTCATCGGGCACAATTTTTAACCCCCACCAGTTCAGGACGCACGTATTTGGAAGACTTGGTGCGCTATGGTGGCAATTTGCAGAGCGATGCCGATTCTGCGCAGGTTTCTCTTTTTGGTGATGATGTGGCTGTTGAAATGCCCGAGCCGATTCCACCAAAAGTGGATCCGTGGAATGCTCTTTTTGCTTTGAATAAGGAAAAAGAAGTTGTGGGGATTTATATTTCTGGTCACCCTTTAGATGATTTTAAACACGAAATAAAGGCATTTTGTACTGCAACTTTGGCTGAACTAGAAGACCTCAACAGCGTTAAAAAAACGGAGGTCAAAATTGCTGGAATCATTACCCGTCAAGAAACACGAATTTCCAAGCGTGGCGACCAATTTGGCGATATGACCATTGAAGATTTTACTGGTGCCTATCGCTTCATGATTTTCAATGAGGATTTTTTGAAGTACAGACATTATATGGCCGACAACACGAGTGTTTTTATTGTTGCCAAAATTGCACCCAAGCGTTTCACCACAACCAACGAAAAGGAACTGAAAATTCAGCAAATTGAGTTGTTGCGCGACTTCCGACAAAGTAGGGTAGAGGAATTGAAAATCCATGTGGACAACAACATGCTCACGGCCTCATATATCCAAGAAATGCACGAACTTTTATCTGAATACAACGGCAAATGTCGTTTGCGTTTTATCGTTAAAGACGACTTCAACGACATGGAATTGAGCATGCCTTCCAAATCAGTAAAAGTGGATTTGAGCGATCAGTTGATTCGAAAATTGGAAGAAGAAAACATCGATTTTGAATTGGCATGATAGGGAAAAAGAACATATTTTTAAGCCATTTGGCAATAAAGGCGATTTGTTTGTTTTTTATTATCAGTTTCTCTTCAAACTCTTCCGCCCAAACTTTCTTCGAGTCTGCCGACAGTTTGAATAAACGCCGTCTGATTGCTACGCACACGGGTCTTGGCGTGGCCTATGCAGGCTCCATGATTGGTCTCGCGCAAGTGTGGTACAAAAACCAAGAATCTCAAGGATTTCAGCTGTTCAATGACAGCAAACACTGGTTGCAAATGGATAAAATAGGGCATACGTATTCTGCTTATTGGATGCAAAATCGCGCTTTTTCTATGTATCGCTGGTCTGGAATGGAGCAAAACAAAGCATTGCTGTGGTCGTCGATGTTTAGTGTTTTGTTTATGAACACCTTCGAAATTATGGATGGTTTTTCGCCAAGCTACGGTTTCTCTTGGGCAGATGTGGGCGCTAACACTTTGGGAATTGGTCTTTTTTCGGCGCAACAACATTTTTTCGGTCAACAACATCTGACCATGAAGTTTTCTTATGCACATTCTCCTTTTGCGCAATACCGACCAGAATTGTTGGGCTCCACAACTCCAGAGCGCTTGCTGAAAGACTACAATGGACAAACCTATTGGTTCAGTTTGAGTTTGGGCACAATCACCCCAGAAGCTTGGCGCATTCCAGATTGGCTTTGCTTGAGTTTTGGATATTCTATCTCCGAAAAATTGAAAAGTGATACCGAATTCTATACCGTAAATCACAACAACCAAATGCTCGAATTCAATGCCTACCGCCGCTATTTTCTCTCCTTCGATATTGATTTATCCAAAATACCCGTAAAAAAACCGTGGCTCAAAATGCTGCTCGGCAATTTCAACTTTCTGAAAATTCCGCTGCCTACTTTTGAATTCAATTCGAGAAACGGAGCTAGATTTTATGGGGTTTATTTTTAAAAATTCGAGATTCTTTGATTCGAGATTTGAAATTCGATTGAGTCAATCTCAAATCTCGAATTACAAATCTGTTAATTCACCCAACACTTTTTTTCCAACAATTCACAATTCCTAATTCTCATTTCACTCAACATTTTTTCACTCAACACTTCCTCATTCATAATTTCACCCGAAAAGCCCCTCTATCCTTCATCATCCAAATTTTCTTTTTGTCAGCTACTGCATGGATGATGTCTTGCGATACCCAAGTACCTCCAATATATACATCAGCATCCATCAAGTCTTGGTCTTTAAAATAGTCGCCATAAATCAAAGTGTATGTTTGATCTTCTATTTTCAGATGAATAAGCGCGGGTTTGGTAATAAACGCCAATCCAGGAATGGTTGAGGTGATGTTTCCGTTTTTTCGTGCTACAAAATGCAGTTTGGTGTCGATACCATAATACACATCCAAGGCGCGTTTTAAGAAGTCCGTTTTTTCTTCAATGTTCTCTTTGTTGCTCATCACAATTAAATCGCCTTGTTTACCGCGCCGAATGAAAAATGTTGGGTCGTTGGCGTTGATAATCAGTACTTCAGCTGATTTTGCATCGCGGATAGAATGAAAACTCTGGTAACCGATGAAAAACATAAGTGTAAAAACGGAGGTATAAATCCAAATTTTTCGTGCGCTGTAAAGTCCAAGCAGCAGCAAACCGAGCGCAAGATAAAGCAGCGCAACTTCCCAAAGCGCCAAACGAAAACCGGTTGTAATTGCATTGGGTAGTTTGCTCACCCATTCCACAAATCCAATCAAAGTTGAAATGGTCACCACGAAAAACAATCCAATTATGCTGCCGAGAACTGGGATATTACCCAAAGTGACTAAACCCAAACCTATTCCCATCATTATCATAGAAATTAGCATGAGACCCAAATTGGT
>JBIIJN010000113.1:0-5992 GCA_044233745.1 Crocinitomicaceae bacterium | reverse complement strand
AATTCCTCTTAAACATGATTTTCAAACCTTTCAGATGTGTTATCTTATAACTGAAAGTGATTTTTCCAGATTTTCCTGCTGGCAATTCGCGTGTCCACAAGAGCGCCCCTGTAGTCTCGTTGTATTCGGCATCCTCATATAAACCCTCTGTAATGGTTATTTTTGGTGACATACTTATCGGCAGTTGGTCCAAAATTTCCAACTTGATATCAAAGCCCATGTTATTTTTGTAGGTGATTTCGTAGGTGTGAACACCAATTTCTTCTTCGCCTCTTTTCTTGGTTTCAGATTTGTCAGCCAATCGTGTTCTTCTCACCACAATACGCTCGTCTGTGCCCAAAGCAATCGGCAATTCGTCGTTGGCATAGTTGCTGTTGATTATGGATTTGCCCACGAAATTGTCTCCCAAAAACAAAAATGCTTCACCGCCCATCAGGTTCAACTCGTTCCAGTTTTTTACTTTGGCCAACAAATGTACTTCGCAACTGATGGATGGAACCACGTGATATACATAGTCTGCAGGCACTTCTTTGTTGTCCAATAAAACATGCTGTGGTTCTGCTTTACTTGGAATGCTGTGTTTGCGATGCAGCTCATAAATTACGCTCAAGGGAGAATCTGTCACGGCATTCCATGTGGCTGGTTCGGCGAGTTGTGCGTCAAGTTCCTCATTGGCATAAGCGTCATCCGCTCTTACCGCTCCAACGTTTTGATAGGAGTTCATCTGCACATTGGCATGCGCGGCCGGCACTTCACGGTACTGAGGCGCTACAAATTCCATGACATACATCGGATGCAAAATGGGTCGCTGCGTGTTCAAATTAGGTCTGTACGAAGAAACGGATAACTTGATATTGTTCCATTCTTGCCCAGTGTTTTGGTAAATCTTGCCTTTATAGTTGATTTCCACGGCTTTTTTTTCTGATTTTGCTCGGATGTCATACGAAGGAATCCATCCTGCATTTTCAACCAAATAACTGATTGTGATTTCGATGGCTTGGTCTGTTTTGGTATCGAGTTCCAAAACCACATCGTAGCCCAAAACTTTATTGGCTGGACGTCTTTTGATGATTTTATCATTGATATCCTTGTTTTTATCCAAAAATTCTTGGCGTTTTTCATTGAGCGTAAAAAGCGAATTTTCGATTTCCAAAACTTTCTTGGCGTAAAATGCCGTTAGTTTTTCCAATTGTTCCACATTGGTCATTTTTTCATGTGTAACAATTTGCTTGTTGTTGTCGATGATGGCTTTTTCGGCGTTCAGGGTTTTGATTTGTAAATTCAGCAAATCAATTTGGCGCTGATTTTTTTTGATTTCGTCGTGCAAAAGCAATTCTTCTGCGTCTGCAACAAAAGGTTTGTGGCTTTGCATTTCTGGCATTACCGACATCATGTCAACTGTTTTGGGCAAATTGATGCTGATGGTGTTTGGATTCAAATCGCGCGGTAAATTTTCCAAGCGTACAAAGTTTTTCCCGCGAACCAAGTTCATTTGTGTGCTGGCTGTTACTTTAGCTCCTTTTAAGTAAACTGTGGCTTGGGTCACTGTTACATCTTTGGTGATTTCTTTGGCATGCATTGAAAAAACTGAAATCATGAGCGCGAACATTAAGGCTGTAGTCTTCATATCGTTTATTTTTTGTCAAAAGTAAGTTCACTTTTTAGGCAGATTTTGTAGAATGGGTGAATGTGGGTTTTGACTTGGTGGGTGTAGCTATTTGCTATTGGCTCACTGCGCTTTAGCTATTTGTTCGCTGCGCTATTGGCTATTTTATCACCAACCGCCACTTGGTGAATCCCACTTTTCACTTGGTGGGCAATTCATTTTAACTCAATGAATTGAATTACCTTTGTGTATCAAATTGTATGTAGTGAATCGAATTGTCTTTTCTGTGCTCTTCGCTTTGTTTGCGCTGTTTATGCAGATGCAACACCACATGCTTTTTGCTCAAGACACCACCAATATTCCCAAGCAACAGTCGCTCTCATCTATGGCTGATGACATTGAAAAGCTGCTCAAACAGGGAGCGCCGTCATCCGTTTTGGGTAAAAAGTATGAAGCGCTTGCCCGAGAATTTAAAATTCAAAATCAACCTGATAAAGCCATTCTCTATTATAATAAGGCTGCCGAGCATTATAAAAGCGCCAAGATGAATGACGACGCTTCTAGGATGTTTCGGGAGGTTGCCAAACTGCAAGAAGCCCAAATGGATATGCCTGCAGCGGCCCAGAATTATAATTCAGCAGCAAGTTTGGCTCAACCTACTGTTAATAGAAATGATGCATATCGCGTATCTGCGCCAAGTGTGGATGATAGAATACAAGCCAATGAAAATAACGCTGGATTGTTCGAAGCAGATGCGTTAAATGAGCCTGTTGAAGAAATTGTTACTGTGATGTACAATCAAAGTGCTTTGTTGGATCAGGCGGGCAGGAATGCAGAAGCGCAAAGCTATAAAATTGAAGCTTGGAATGTGGTAACTCAAGCAAATCTTACTGAACCTAAACCAGAATTGGTGGCTCTTCAGACCAAAATATCTTCGGATTTGGCTGATGATTTTATGAAGGAAAATCGCATTGATGATGCCATTAACACAGTGAATGCTTCTCGAGAATTGGCGATTCAAACGGGTAATGTGCAGTTGGCAGTTGAAAATAGCATCAAATTGGCCGATTTGTATCTCCAAAGCGATCAATTTGAACAGGGCTTGTTGACCCTCAAAGACGCCTATCGACTTGCGCTTTCTGTGGGTAGAACTATGGATGCACGGGCGGCTTTAATGGCACTCAACGATTATTTTGAAAAAAATAAAGACCCCGAATCGCAGTTGTTTTTCTATGAGGACTTTATCAATCAGTTGGATCAGTTGATATTGCGCGATAGCTCGATGATCGACCAAAAGGTTTTTCAGGCCAAGGAAGAACGCATCGAACAATTGGAAAAAGAACGTGCCTTACAAGGTCAATTGCTGCTTCAAACCAGAAACTGGAACTACGGAATTATCGTGTTTTTCTTGGTTTTGTTGGTGGCTTCTGCTTTTTTGCTTTGGAGCTTGATGAAGGTTAGAATGCAAAACAAACGCATCGCTTTACAATCGCTCAGAAGAGAAATGAATCCACATTTTATTTTCAATAGTTTGAATTCGGTCAATGGTTTTATTGCACAAAATGATGAGATTAAAGCCAACAAATATTTAACGTCTTACGCCCAATTGATGCGCACCAATATGGAGGTGTCGTCGAAGGATTTTATTCCCTTGGATAGAGAATTGGACCTGTTGAGAAAATATTTGGAACTCGAACACTTGCGTTTTGGTCAACATTTCGATTTTGAAATTCAAGTTCCTGATGACATCCAAACCGAGGATTTTGCCATTCCCGGATTTCTAATTCAACCGCATTTGGAAAACGCCATTTGGCATGGATTGCGTTACAAAAAGGAAAAGGGAACCTTGGTTTTATCGTTGAAAAAATCGGGCAAATCACTTTTGGTAAGCATCGAAGACAATGGCATCGGAATTGAAGAAAGCAAAAAATTAAAAACAGAAAATCAAAAATCGCACGGAAGCCGCGGTTTTTCTAATATTCTTGAGCGCATCGAATTACTCAACGGCTTGTATGGTTTTAAAATCAAATTGGAAGTACATAGTCCAATTGCTGAAAATAGCGGCACGCGGGTAGAATATGTGCTTCCTTTGCAAGAAAATTAATGTTGTGTTTCAAAAACTCATGTCAAATAAATGAACAAAATCAAATGCGTCATAGTAGAAGATGAAGATATGGCCCGCGAGGTGCTCATATCTTATCTCACAAAATACTGCCCGCAGGTAGAAGTGGTGGCCCATGCTGTTAATGCCCGCGATGCCGTTGATGTTATTCACGCACACCAACCAGAACTGCTTTTTTTGGATGTAGAAATTCCCTATGGAAATGCTTTTGATGTATTGGAGGCCTGCCAAGGTCTTGATTTCCAGACCATTTTCGTAACTGCCTATTCGGAATATGCATTACGCGCCTTGAATGCCAGTGCATCGTATTATTTGTTGAAACCACTCAACATCGAAGACTTAATAAAAGCAGTTGCCGTTGCACAAGAAGAAATTGAAAGCAAAGAAAAAATCAACCGCACCGAAATTCTACTCGAACAAGTAAAACAAGGCGACCAAAAATTGCAGAAATTGGTCATTCCTACCGTTCACGGCTTCGAAGTAGTGCGCCTCGAAGAAGTTGTCCGGCTCCAAGCCAATGGCAATTTTACTGATATCATCTTGGAAAACAAAACCAAAAAAATGGCCTGTCGCTTTCTCAAGCACTACGAAGATTTATTGGCATTTCCATTCATGCGTGTGCACCGTTCCCACATCATCAACTGCGATTATGTGCGCGCCTATAACAAAGGCGGTTTCATCGAAATGCTCAACGGTGATGAGGTAGAATTGTCGGCGAGTTATAAAGAGGGATTTTTGGGGGTGTTTAGGTGAACAATAGTTTTCAGTCTAATTGTTTTAAACTACTTTTGAAAAAAAAATCTCCTTCAGGCAACCCTTCATTTTTTGAAGTGTATTTGGGGAAACTTTAAAAGAAATATCATGAAAATTTTAGGTGCTCAATTTCAATTTATCAGAACAAAAACACTGGTTTTGTTCGCCACTATCCTTATGGGCTTCGCAGCTCAGGCGCAAATTTTGTATTCTTATAATACCACTTCTCCAAATGCTTGTGATGGATATGCTTATTTGGATTCTACAATGGTGGATGTCAATGCTCAAATTACTTGGGCGCAAACGGGTCAGGTTGTGGCTTCAGGTGTTTGGTATTTGTCAGACTTGTGTCCTGGCGATTATGTGGTCACGTTTTTCGATTTACAGGGGAATTCCATTACGGCAACTTTCACAATTGGCAGTGGAACACCGAATCCTTGTTCAGGGTTTTATGTAGAACTTTCTGGTACAGACCCAAGCCCAAATGAATGTGATGGTGCTATCGAAGTATCAATTACAGGTGGCACAGCGCCCTACACCATTTCTTGGTCCAACAACAACATGGGCAGTCCAATTACAGATTTGTGTGCAGGTTACTACTCATGCAATGTGGTTGATGCCAATGGATGCAATGCTTTCAATGCGATTACGGTGAATGGCGATAATTTGGATTCTGATACCGTCATCATTATCATCAACAACACTTTTCCAAATGGTTCGATTACAGACACTTTACCAACAACCATTGTATTGGATTGTGATTTGGATTTCGATGCAGTTTACGCAGCCAGCATTACCAATGTGAGCTACGACCCTGCTGGACTTTTGGTTACTTGGACTTTGTACAATGCTGATGCTGAAGTGTTGACTACCTATGATTTGTATTACTACAACTTACCGAACACAAATGGTGTTTATGAAGCAACTTTGATTATTTACTGTGATGGTCGAAGCATGGTCGATTGGATTGTTCAAATCACCGATCAGCTTGAATATTTTGGCGCTTCTGCTGGATTGGTTTCGGATGATTTATTCAACGTTTCTGTTGTCAATCCAATGAATGACGCGCTAGAAATATCATTTTCAGAAAATATTGAAGGAACCTTGCAATTGGTAGATATGCATGGCCGCGTGGTGATGCAAACCAGTATTTCTGGTCAAAACATGAACTTGAATACAAGTGCTTTGGAAACAGGTCTGTATATTGTTCAAATTGCTTCCAATAAAGGCAATCAAGTGTTGAAAGTGCTCAAATAAATCTTGCTTCATTGCATGATTTTATGCGGGAATTTACCCAACGAGATATTGAAGAATTCCGAGATGGGAAAAAGGCTGCGTTTGATAATATCTACGCGGCTTTTTCCCCTTGGTTGTATGGCCTTTGTTTGCGCTATACCCGTTGTGATGCAGATGCCCAAGATGTTTTGCAAGAAACTTTCATTAGGGCTTATGAAGCCAGAAAAACTGTCGATGCAAAGAGGTCAATTGCTCCGTGGCTCAAAACCATTGCC
>JBIIJN010000042.1:0-22419 GCA_044233745.1 Crocinitomicaceae bacterium | reverse complement strand
TATTTGACTATTCGCAAACGTACCACTAAAATTTGAATATTGAATCTAATTCTCAATTTAAAGCATTGATTTATATAGATTTCTCCGTGTTTCACACGTCGAAATGACAGACTAAGAAGAGGGGGAGGCGTCGCGCATAGCGCGACGATAGATTACCCACTGGACCTGTCATTTCGACGAACTTGTTCGGAGAAATCTCTTATAACCAACATTGTGGTATGATTGCGCCTAGTAAATTATATTATGACAAAAGTACGTTTGAGATGAGGATTTGTTCTTAACCTAGGTCAAGAAATAAAACCCTATTTAACTTCAGAAAAGAATTTGTCTTGTAAAATTCCAGATCCGCGCGTAATAAGTCCCCAATTATCAACATCAAATCTAAAATGCAAATATCCAGAAGTTGGCACGTGTTGATAATCATTTAAAAAATAAGAAACGAGTTCACTTAAGCCATCGTTGTGCCCGATAATCACCACAGAATTAGAATACGCTCCACGAGCTGCAATCACTGACATTATTCCCTGAGCCGGAGCCAAGTACAAATCAGCAAAATATTCGACAACGCTTCCGGTACAAACCTCTTGCAAGGATGTATAGGTCATTCTCGTTCGTTTGGCATCAGAAACCATTATGGTATCCACTGGGCGCCATGTTGATTTTAGGTATTTCGCAAGGTCTTCACATTGCCGCAAACCACGGTCATTTAGCTCACGATCAATATCCCTTTGATTGGGTTGAATGCGTTCTGTTTTGGCGTGACGGATGATAAATAGTTCCTTCATTTTTTATATTTTCCGTTGAATCTAATTTGCAAAGCATCAAGCACCTCTTTCTCTTTTGGTGATGTGCCAGGCTCAATAAAATTTAACCCACTTATGGCATCAGGCAGGTATTCTTGTACAATAAAATTACCTTGAAAATCGTGTGGATATTGATACTCTTCTCCATAACCCATGCTTTTCATTAATTTTGTTGGGGCGTTTCGCAAATGAATTGGAACCGATAAATCACCCGTATCACGGACCACGCGCTGTGCTTTGTTTATAGCAACATACGCTGCATTTCCCTTTGGAGAATGAGCCAAATAAATAGCACATTGCGACAGAATAATCCGCGATTCAGGCCAACCAATCATTTGTACAGATTGGAAAGTTGTGTTGGCGATTACTAGAGCCGTGGGATTTGCCAAACCAATATCTTCAGACGCCAATATCAACATGCGTCGTGCAATGAATTTTGGGTCTTCGCCGCCCTCAACCATGCGCGCCAACCAATAAACAGCGCCATTGCCGTCGCTACCGCGAATAGATTTGATAAAAGCCGAAACAATATCATAATGTTGTTCTCCAGTTTTATCATAAAGCACTGTATTTTGTTGCGCCGACGACAACACTACGTCATTGGTAATAACAACAGGGTCATTAGCAATTGTGCCCACCACCAATTCAAAAACATTGAGCAATCTGCGGGCATCTCCACCAGAGAGCTTGAACAAGGCTTCGGTTTCTCTGAGTTCTATATCGCGCTTCGACAAAATTGAATCCTCCTGCATGGCCTTGTTGAGTAAATGTTGCAAATCCTCAATACTATGAGATTCTAAAACATAGACTTGACAGCGAGATAAAAGTGCCGATATTACTTCGAAAGATGGATTTTCAGTGGTTGCGCCAATGAGAGTTACGGCGCCCTTTTCAACAGCTCCAAGTAAAGAATCCTGTTGCGATTTTGAAAAACGATGGATTTCATCGATAAATAAAATTGGGCTTTTTCCAGCGTTAAAAATGGTGTTTTGTTCGGCTTGTGCGATCACTTCTCGCACTTCTTTCACTCCAGAATGCACCGCGCTCAAGCTGTAAAACGGGCGGTCCATTTTTTTTGCAATCAAGTTGGCCAAGGTCGTTTTTCCTACGCCAGGTGGTCCCCACAAAATCAAAGAGGGAAGCACACCTGAATCAATAGCCCTGCGCAAACCTGCATTGGGCGCCATAAGGTGACGTTGCCCCAAGTATTCATCAAGAGAATTGGGACGCAAACGTTCGGCAAGAGGGATATGACCAGACATAAAAAAAACCGCCCTGTATAAGAACAGAGCGGTCAAAATTACATATAAATAGGGATTACTTGATAATCACTTTTTCAACAGTTGTGATACCTGCACGAACTACCTGTACAAAGTAAATTCCCGGCAATTCTTGGCTCAAATCCACTTGGATATTTTCATTTGAAGGAGCAGCAACAAAAACAACACGACCTATTACATCTACCACTGAAACTGTGGCTTCAATTGCATCATTATTGCTTACCGTAAAAACACCGTTGCTCGGATTAGGATACACTTGAACAGCAGCAATTGTATTGTTGTCAATATTGGCAAATACAGTTGGATTTTCTGAACTCAACACTACTGTGATTTTGATTTCACCAATAATTGGATTCAAAATTTTCAAACTGGCATGTGTAAACAAAGAGAAATCGGATGTTCCGTCTTTTACATAATCGAAGGTTTCGCGAACAATTGTTACAGAAGTTGGCACAGGCAAGATAGTCAATGTGATATCGGCATAAAGCGTGTCTAACGTTTGAATTCTTAAAACATTGGTGTGCTGTACACCATTGGCTAGAATTAATGTTCCTGTACCATCAGCTGTAACCCAAGTTTGACCCTCAGCTTGATTGTCTTCATCGAAAATAGTCAAGGTGCCAGACATGTTGTCCGTAAATGTTGTGCCCAATGTAGTTGGGAATTGCAACATTTTTTGCAAATCAGAGAAAACAAAGGTAACCACGCCCAAATCTGGCAATTCAAATTGATAGCCATGCGCCAATTTATCATTGGTTCCTTCTTCATACGTATAGGCCGTATTCACAAAACCAGGAATCATAAGCATGTGTGATGCATTTGGAAAACTAACATCTCCTGTCGGGTCAATTACCGATAAGATTCTAGTATTGTCTTCATAGCCACCGAGGGCAGAGAAATCCCACGTTTGTCCACTCCCAATAATATTTCCAAGATTAGCAGCAGTAGTATCAACCAAATACAGCGTGGTGGTTGCATCAATACTTGGCTCATTAGAAAAATTCCAAGTTTGTCCGAATAAACCAAAGCTCATAGTGGTCAATCCGAAAATAGAAAATAAATATTTTTTCATGTTTTATAGTTTTAAGGGGCTAAAATACAAATTTCAATGAATATTGTTTTCGAAATAGGTATAAACGGCATATATTGAGCTGCAATGGAGTTGATCTATTGCACAAGTATCACGATATACATTTGAAAATCAGAGCGATTAGGCTACTTTGAGCGTGTTGAGCTTGGATTTAGAAATACGCTCCATGGCATAATCACCTGTGATGCGCAATTCTGTAACATCGTTGGAAGAAGGTGCATCAAACATGTCATCTGTCAAAATCGCTTCACAAATGGTTCTGAGTCCACGTGCTCCTAATCCAAATTCAATGGCTTTTTCAACCATAAAATCTAAGGCTTCATCGTCAAAAGAAAGTTGTATACCATCTAGTTCAAACAACTTAATGTATTGTTTGACAAGCGCATTTTTTGGTTCGGTAAGAATCATTTTTAGACTTGCAGCCGTTAAAGGTTCTAAATAAGTCAAAGACGGAAAACGACCGATAAGCTCTGGAATTAATCCGAATTGTTTCAAGTCTGCTGGGCTGATGTATTGTAACAAATTGCTCTGGTCAATAATGCTGCCATCTTTAGAGCTAAAACCAATGGCTTGTTTGTTTACCCTGCGCGCAATTATTTTCTCCACACCATCAAAGGCGCCACCACATACAAATAGGATATTCTTGGTGTTTACTTGAATCATTTTTTGCTCGGGATGTTTGCGCCCGCCTTGAGGTGGCACATTGACAGTAGCTCCTTCAAGTAATTTCAAAAGGGCTTGCTGCACACCTTCTCCAGAAACGTCTCTGGTAATTGAAGGATTATCAGATTTTCGTGCAACCTTGTCAATTTCATCAATAAAAACGATGCCTCGCTCGGCAAGTGCAACATCATAGTCTGCGGCTTGCAACAAGCGCGACAGAATGCTCTCCACATCTTCGCCAACATAACCTGCTTCAGTAAGCACTGTGGCGTCGGCAATACAAAATGGCACATTCAACATCCTAGCAATCGTCTTTGCAAGCAAGGTTTTACCCGTACCTGTGCGCCCCACCATGATGATGTTCGATTTTTCAATTTCCACCTCATCCAATGCCCTGTCGTTGTCAAAATCAATCCGTTTGTAATGGTTGTAAACGGCAACAGACAATACTTTTTTGGCATCATCTTGACCGATTACGTATTCATTCAAACCACGCATGATGTCTATAGGCTTTAAAGAAGACTTTTTTGCCGCACTTTTTGAGGCTTTCGGTTTACTTGAAGCAGAAGATTGCGAAATAGATTGCGCTTGATCAACACAATGATTACAGATATTACCACTAATACCTGTAATCATCAATTCCACTTGGTTGGAAGACCTTCCACAAAAAGAACAACTAGAATCTTTCTTAGCCATTAAAAATCACTTAAATTATTTTACATTGCGAAGTAAAACTTCATCTACCATGCCATAATCTTTGGCTTCTTGGGCAGTCATCCAATAATCGCGATCACTATCGGCCCAAACCTTTTCGTAATCTTGCTTAGAATGATTGGCAATGATGGTATACAGTTCCTTCTTCAATTTTTGAATCTCGCGGGCTGTGATTTCGATATCTGAAGCCTGACCTTGAGCACCGCCTAGTGGTTGATGAATCATAACACGCGAATGTCTCAAAGCAGAACGTTTTCCATCGGCACCTGCACAAAGCAAAACTGCACCCATAGAAGCGGCCATACCCGTGCAAATTGTTGCAACATCGGGTTGGATGTATTGCATCGTATCATAAATACCAAGTCCCGCATACACAGATCCACCTGGAGAATTCAAATAAATCTGAATGTCCTTTTTGGCGTCCACCGATTCCAAGAAAAGCAATTGTGCTGTGATGATATTAGCCACTTGATCATATATTCCTGTTCCCAAGAAAATGATTCTGTCCATCATCAAACGCGAAAAAACATCCATTTGAGCAACGTTCAACTGGCGCTCTTCAATGATATATGGCGTTAAAGACGATTCAATGTAATTATCAAGGTGCATACTGCTGATGCCTTGATGTTTAGTTGCGTATTTTTTAAATTCGTTGTAGTCCATTTTTTATAGTTTTAAGCCCTAAAATTAGTGAATCTGTAAAACGCATCAGAATTGTTGATAAAAAAAAGAGGTATTAAGCGTTTTTCGAAAGCGCTACAAATTCCTCGTAAGATACCTTACGCTCCTTTTTCTTGACCATTCCTGACACAAGTGCTTCAAATTTTCTCTCTGTTACTTGACTTTGAATTTCATTGCGCTGCTCTTCGTCTTGTAATATTCTAGTAACAGACTGCATGATTTCTTGTTCTGGAATGTCTTCAGTTGGAATACCATATTGTCTGTAATTATCCAACAAAAGGTTTTTAGCATGCTCCATGATGTCTGTGTATGAAATTTCAACATTGTTGCCTTCAAACACCTTGTTTTGAATCAAGCGATATTTCAAAGATCTCAAATAATTGCCCATTTCATTGTCCCACTGTTCATCTGTAAGCGGTTTATCAGATGACAATTTCAACCAGCGCTTCAAGAAATCTACTGGGAATTCAGGATTCACTTTTTCCATCAAATGGTCGTAAATTTTATTCATGAAAACCACTTGAGCGTTTTTGTTGAAAATTGCTTCCAAATCAACCTGAATTTTGGTGCGCAGTTCATCTTCGCTTGCAACCACACCAGGACCATAAATTTTATCGAAAAGCTCTTGATTCAATTCAGCGAGATCAATCATGCGCACGTCATTGATTTCAACTTTAAAAACTTGACCAATACCGCCCAATTCAGCTTCTGAAACGCCAAGCATTGCCGCCAAATCTTTATTGTCCTTGGTAAGTTTAGCAACTTCAAGTTCAAGAACATCGCCTATTTTCGCATCTTTCAATGCTTTGATTACTTTTTTGTCTGAAAGCAATTCCATTGAAAACGATGTGTTTTTGTCAATTCCAGCATCTTTTACATTGCCTTCAGCATCCAGTTCGGTAATATGACAAGAAATTATTTCATTGCCTTCTATGGTGTCGGTTGAAACCATTTTACCATATCTGCGGCGAATATTGTCTACCTCTTCATCGAGCAACTTTTTGTCGATAGCAATTTGGTAGTAATCAAATGTGTCTTTTTCGGATAACGGAATATCGAAACTTGGCGCGTAACCTATTTCATATACAAATTCAAAATCACTTGGATTGTCCCAATTGCCTACCACCTCTTCGTCAGATTTAGGAATTGGTGCACCTAAAATTTGAAGATTGTTTTCTGATATGTACTTATATAGGCCATCATTTACCAAACGATTCAATTCGTCGGCCAATACAGCTTTTCCATATTGCTTAACAATAAAACCCATTGGTGCCTTACCTGGACGAAAACCGGGAATGTTGGCTTTTTTTCGATAATCTACGAGTGTTTTGTCATACTTCGACTTATAGTCATCTGCACCAACTTGAACTTTCAATACACCATTAAGTGCATCTAAATTTTCACAAACAATATTCATTACATTAATTTAAAAAGAAGTTACTAAACAACACAAACAAAAAATGGTATAAGCACATTTGTTCTTATACCATTTCAAGAAAGTGCGGATGGGGGGACTCGAACCCACACGCCGTGAAGCACCAGATCCTAAGTCTGGCATGTCTACCAATTTCATCACATCCGCAAAAAAAGAACTCAAATTCGGGCTGCAAAGATAAAGATTATTTTATTTCCAAAACACAGGCATGGATTTTTGACTAAAATTTTGTGATTTTTTATGCACCTGAGCAACTTTACGTTAAAGTCATCGTCAAGAATGCAAACTACTTGAACTAATTTGTAATTTTGCAATTTCAATTATTTAAATAATTATGAAAAAAATTGCTTTCAAAACTTTCTTCTATGTTAAGTTGTCAGTGCTTACAGTGCTTTTGCTTTCATCGAAAATTGGTAATGCACAAAATACAGCAACTTTTAATTTCACGGGCCAGATGCAGCAATGGGTTGTTCCACCTTGTGTTTATGAAGTTTGTGCGGTAGTGAGGGGAGCAAAAGGCGGTGGATCTAATGGTGGCAATGGAGCCACGATAAATGCATGTATCCAAGTTCAACCAGGAGACATCCTCTACCTATATGTAGGCGGCATGGGTACCCAAGGTGCTGGTTCAGGTGGTTGGAACGGAGGAGGAAATGGACAAGCAACTCAAGGCTCAGGGCAAGCATCCTGGGGTGGCGGAGGTGGTTCTGATATTCGAATTGGAGGAACTGCCTTAACAAATAGAGTCATTGTTGCCGGAGGCGGTGGCGGACGAAGTGGTGGCTCTAGTCCTGTTTGTGGTGGCACGGCCAACTGTGTAAATGGTGGTCTTGGTTGCAACACTTTCGGATTTGGCGGTGGTGGCGGCACTCAAGTTGCTGGTGGCGCTGGTGGAACACCTTGGGCTGGAACACCTCCAGGGGGTTCTCCAGGTTCTCTTGGACAAGGTGGACAAGGTGGTCCATGGTTCGATGCTTCAGGCGGCGGTGGTGGCGGTGGCTACTACGGCGGCGGAGGCGGCGGAAACGACGGATGTTGCTCTGGCGCCAATGGCGGTGGTGGTGGCTCTGCTGGTTCGAGCTTAATGCCCGCAGGTGGAACTTGCCAGGGTGCAAATAATGCTACTCATGGTCAAATAGTTCTCAATTGGGTTGGCGGTGGTGGCGGTGGCCAAATGGTTGTTTCATCTACTGGTCCTTACTGTGCTGGTCAAGCTATAGAATTAAATGCGAACCTAAGCACAGCAGCCTTTTACAATTGGTTTGGTCCAAATGGGTTTACATCAAATGTTCAAAATCCAACTATTCCTGCTAACTTAGTAGATGCTACTTATACGGGTGAATATTTCCTTCACTACGAAAATGGTGGTTGTGAAGATACCATTTCTGTTCAAGTGGTTGTATACGATTCAGTGGTGCCTGCATTTAATCAGGTTCCAGACTTTTGTCAAGATGCTGTAATTGGTAATTTGCCAACAAATGCGACCAATAACCTACCTGGAACGGCTACACCTGTACCTGGTGTTTGGACACCTGCAATCAACAATCAGCAAACTACGGTGTACACATTTATGCCTACTCCTGGTTCTTGTGCTACCAACACCAACATGACGATTACTATCATACCGAATATAGTTCCTCAATTTACACAACTCGGGCCATTCTGTATTGATACACCATTAGACCCACTTCCTACAACGTCGCTGGATGATATCACTGGAACTTGGACACCAGCAATTAATAATCAAGATACAACTACTTACACCTTTACACCAACACCTGGTGAGTGTGCATACCCTACAACTATGACCATTAACATTTGGCCTTTGGTTTTGCCTACATTCAATCAAGTTGCGGCAATTTGTCAGGATGATAACCTGAATCCATTACCAACGGTGTCTATTCCAACGGTTTTAGGTCCAATAACTGGTGCTTGGAGCCCGGCAATGAATAATCAATTGACCACAACATACACCTTCATGCCAGACCCAAATCAATGTGCATTAGAAAACACGATGACCATACAAGTTTGGCCTCGTCCTTTGCCTACATTTAATTTGGATGAGACCATCGGCTGTGCTCCATTGCGTGTCTTCTTTGAAAACACAACTGGATTAGGCAATCCTCTGGCTTGTCAATGGACACTTGGAAACGGAGATATTGTGAGTTCATGTGGAAACTTTATTCAAGGCACTTACAATACACCTGGCTGCTACGATGTTACTTTAACCATGACCTATCCAGGCAATTGTGTTAATACCTACACTGCTGTTGAAGCGGTTTGTATTGAGCCTGACCCAATTGCGGCGTTTACTGCCAACCCAACACAAGCTGAGGTAAATCAAGCAGTTAATTTTACGAACATGTCGAATGGTGCAGTTGCATACGATTGGACTTTTGGTGACTTTACTGGCGTATTTACCGATGAAAACCCTGTTCATTACTATTCAAGTCCAGGATTTTATTTGGTTTATTTAATTGCTTATACCGACTTTGGTTGTTCTGATACAACAGCACAGGCAATCTTTGTTGATGAGCCTCTTATCTATTATGTTCCAAATACATTTACGCCAGACGATGATGAGTTCAACCCAGAATTCAAACCAATCATGACTCAAGGCATCGATATTTATGGTTACCAGTTACTTATCTTCAATCGCTGGGGAGAAATATTGTTTGAATCCAATGACGCTGAGTTTGGATGGGATGGTACCTACGGTGGAAACATAGTGCAAGATGGTACTTACATTTGGAAGATTAGATATAAAGTGATTGGCGTTGACAAACCTCAAGAAATTATTGGTCACGTTAACGTAATTAGATAAGTTTAAAATCTACTGCTATAAAGGGTCAGATGTATTTCTGACCTTTTTTTTTGCTAAAGAGTATACATATGGAAAATAGAAATAACACTATTCTTTCGATTTTATTTATTGGTGTACTTTTCTATGCTCAAAGTCAAGACACTAAAAATGTATTATTCATTGGCAACAGCTATACAGGATATAATAACTTGGCAGGAATGGTATCCTCATGTGCCGCCAGCGCAGGCGATGCCATTACTTTTGATACACACACTCCAGGTGGCACCACATTCTTGCAACACAGCACGAATGCAACAGTAGAACAAAAAATATCAGCAGGCAATTGGGATTTTGTGGTGCTTCAAGAACAAAGTCAGCTCCCATCTTTTCCAGATGCTCAGGTGGCTTATGAGGTTTATCCTTATGCAGCAAAATTAGACAGCATGATTAGACACCATAATCCATGTGCTGAAACATTATTCTATATGACTTGGGGTAGAAAAAATGGCGATGCTTCCAATTGCCCGAATTGGCCACCTGTTTGCACTTATGCGGGTATGGATAGTTTGCTTCACCTCAGATACAAAATTATGGCAGAAACGAATGATGCTATAGTTGCTCCTGTAGGCGCTGTTTGGAATTATATCAGACAAAACCATCCTGAAATCGAACTCTACAATCCTGACGAAAGTCATCCTAGCTTGATTGGTTCATATGTGGCGGCTTGTTGTTTTTACACCATTATTTTTAGGAAAAACCCGCAACTCATCACATGGAATTCAACCTTGAGCACACAAATGGCATTTGACATAAAAGAAGCCGTTAGAATAGTCGTGTTTGAACAACTGGATAATTGGTTTATCGGAGATTATGATCCAGTTTCTCAATTCGATGTTGACCCAACCAACCTTCCTGAATACGTATTTCAAAACATGTCTTTGAACAGCAGCCAGTTTGAATGGTATGTAAATGATGAACTTGTATCTACAGAAACTAACCTGAATTATTCATTTCCCAGTTTTGGCACTTATGAAATCACTTTGATATCACAGTTTTGTGAACAATCTTCTTCATCCACCCAAACCGTAATTTACGCGCCAAATTCAGGTATTGTAGAAGAAGTTTCAATTGCCTCGGTTTATCCCAATCCTTTTGAAAAATTTGTAATTCTGGAATTAAATCGGCCAACAAATTACACCATTTTAGACAGCAAAGGAGTTTTTCAAAGTTCAGGTAATTTCGTGACGGGCGCAAACACAATAGACCTGTCTTTATTGGCTTCTGGCATATATTTCTTGCAATTGGAAACTGGCCAAACCATGAAGTTGGTGAAGCTCGATTAATCCAAAATGAATTTATTTTTTCAGGAACCCGATTTTTGTTGAGTCAATTCATCATATCTTTTTATTTTAGTGCAGAATTTCTGCTATGATAAAACGATACGCAACACTGTTATTTCTTTCGACCCTTTTAGTCACAGGTGCTTACGGCCAAAATTTCCGTCAGATTGGTGGGCGTCAAGCAGGTTTGGCATATTCTGGAGTTGCTTTAAACGATGTTTGGGCCTATCACAACAACCCGGGCATGCTTGGCTTTTTAGAAGAAAGTGCTGCGGGTGTTTTTTACGAGAATAGATTTTTCAGTAAAGAGTTCCAATACCAAGGTCTGGTATATGCCCAACCTCTTAAAAAAGGCGTCATATCTTTTGGTGGACAATATAGCGGATTCAATCAATATAGTACGTCGCGTGCAGGTGTTGGCTATGCATTGGCTCTGAGTGATAAACTCTCTATGGGGATACAAATCAACTATATGAATTTGCGCCAGCCTGCCTATTATGGCACCAAACATGGCATTAGTGGTGAATTTGGATTGGGCATCAAAGTAACATCCAAATGGACTGTCGCCATGGCCATCAACAATTTAACCCGAAGCAATTTATCTGCAAGCACAAATGAAAGGTTTGAAACGATTTTTAGAATTGGGGCTTTATATGATGTTTCGAAACGTGTTTTTGTAACGGGTGAACTTGAAAAGGACATCAATTTCCCGCTGCGCGTTAAAGTAGGTGTGGAATATCATCCTATAACCCCGATTTATGTGCGTGTGGGGGCAGCGGTAAATACTACATCGTTTGCCATTGGTTTGGGTTATGTCCTAAAAAACCTGCGTATTGATGTTGGTTCCAATTATGTTCAGCCGCTAGGTTTTTATACAGCACTTTCTGTGCACTATATACTCACCAATAAACCACAATGATTTTTCGTTTCACATATGTTTCACTGTTTGCGCTTCTCTTTTTATTGAGCTTTAACACGCTTGCACAAAGTGAAGAAAACAAACACGAAATTATCCAACAACGTATAGAGTACCTGTCAGAAAATTTAGAAACGGAAGATATTGCGCTGGAACAAATCACTGAGGACTTGTACTATTTTATCGACCAGAAAATCAATCTCAACAAAACGGATGGTCAGGATTTAAGAGCCCTCCAACTACTCACCGACATTCAAATAGTTGCTTTGTTGAAATACCGTTTGGAATTCGGAAAGTTCATTTCCATATACGAAATTCAGGCGATTCCTTACTGGGATTTGAACACCATTTACCTGATACTCCCTTTCATTTATGTTGATGACAAATTGGATCAACTTCAAGTTACATTCAAAGAATTCTTAAAATACGGCACCTTTGAAGCCTTTATGCGTTACCAGCGCGTAATGGAGCAAAAAGGTGGCTATCAAAATGTGCCAGACTCGGTGTTGCAAAGCACAAACTCCATTTATCACGGCAACCCAGATCGCTATTATTCCAGACTTCGATTTACCTATCGAAACAACATCAGTATGGGCATTACGATGGAAAAAGACCCGGGCGAAGCTTTTTTTAGGAGAAATAATAAAACTGGTTTCGATTTTTATTCAGCGCATGCCTTCTATCAAGGTGGGAAGTATTTGCGAACCGTTGCGTTAGGCGATTATCAAATTCAGATTGGTCAAGGACTCAATCTTTGGGTGGGTCATGCATTCAATAAAACGTCAGATGTAATCAACATCAAGAAAAATGCTCGCGGATTGCGCCCTTACGCTTCAATCGACGAAGTTCGTTTTCTCCGTGGAGCCGCTGTTGAATTGGCCTATAAAAATATTCACTTCACCACTTTTGGTTCTGTGAAAAGCGTGAGTGCTACTTTGCAGCAATCTCTGGATACGCTTTCACAAGAGGAAGAATTTGCGAGTGCGCTGAATCAAACAGGCTTGCACCGAACCACTTCTGAAATAGACAGGAAAAACGCACTCACCGAGCGCATGTTTGGTTCTTATTTGCAATACAAATCAAAAGCATTGCAACTTGGAGTTTCTGTTGTGCATCAAAGCTACGATAGGATTTTCGACCGAGCTATACAACCCTACAACCAATTTGATTTCAGGGGAAAATCATTGATGAATATTGGTTTAGATTACAACTACGTGTATAAAAACACCAACTTTTTTGGAGAAATTGTGCGCTCTGGTTCTGGTTCTATTGGGATGCTGCACGGAGCATTGATTGCCATAGATTCTAAAATGTCATTGAGCATGTTGTATCGCAACTACCCGCGCGACTTTCATACCTTTTATTCGCAAGGTTTTAGAGAGGGTTCAAGGTCGCAAAATGAACAAGGCCTTTATACTGGACTGTTTTGGAAAATTCACAAACGGGTTACTTGGGACAACTACCTTGATATATTCAAATTTCCATGGCTGCGTTATCAAGTTAATGCCCCATCACATGGCTTTGAGTTTTTATCACAAGTCACTTACCGACCAGACAAAAAACTTGAAATTTATGCACGTTTCAGACAACAAGTACGCCAGCGAAATAGTACCATTGACGATGGCACGATTAGAGAAGTAGAAGACGTAATTCAGCGGAATTATCGCTTGCATTTTTCATATAAAGTATCCGAATCCATCACCTTAAAATCGCGTATTGAATTTGTTGGGATACACAGAAAAAGTGCAGGTTTTGAACAGGGATTTTTGATCTATCAGGACATCATTTTTAAACCAAAAAGCTCTCCCATTTCTTTGAGTTTGCGTTATGCCGTATTCGACACAGATAGTTATGACGCTCGTATTTATGCTTTTGAAAGCAATATGTTGAACGTTTTTTATATACCTGCCCATAGCGGCAAAGGCATGCGTGCGTATGCGCTGTTGAGATATGAATTTGCCAAGCGATTCGACCTCTGGGTGCGTTATGGAATCTTCTTGTACGAAGATATAAATAGCATTGGCAGCGGAGCTGAAGGTATTAGCGGCAACAGAAAATCAGATATTGGAATTCAATTGAGGATGCGCATTTAGTTCATAACATGGTATTGGCTTCATTCAAAAAAAGCGCAAAAAACAATGCAAAAGTCAAAACATTGATTTCTAGCTGATAAACATTGTTACATTTGACAACTCAAACCATGTTTTATGTCCAAAATATTACTCTTTTCCTTGTTTACGCTTTTTGGGTTTTTTATGAACCAAAAGCTCTATGCTCAGTGCTGCGATTACAAATTAATTATGCAAGACAGCTATGGTGATGGCTGGGATGGAGCTACACTCGAAGTATTGGTAAACAATGTGTCTGTTGGTGTTTTTGAAGCCTTTGGTTCTGGAACAACCGTAGACATTGAAGTTTGTACAGGTGACGCCGTTGCATTGATATACAATCCGGCCAATTGGGAAAACGAACATTCCTATATTCTACAAGACGCATCATACAATGTTGTTTTTATGGATGGGCCTAATCCGACGCCAGGCAGTGTATTTTCTGGCACAGCGGATTGTGATACCCCTGCTTTACCAGGCAGCCACCCTTGTTTGGCAATGCCCCTCACGGCATACGACTGCTATGATGTGAACAACACCGGTTTTCCTGACTCAGGAGTCAATCCGAATTGTGCGAACTTTCAAGGCAGTGATATATGGTATAAAATTGTTATTCCACCGTCAGGAAGCTTGAGTATTGAAACACTTGCCGGAAGCATCGATGATACAGGCGTTGCCGGTTGGGTTGGCAATGACTGCAATGCCTTAAGTTTTGTTGGTTGCGACGACGATGGTGGCGAAGGATACTTATCTTTCCTTTTGCTTTATGACCTTGTGCCTGGAGATACCCTTTACATTCAGGCCTGGAGATGGGGAGGCGGAAGTGGCTCCTTTCAAATGTGTATTGAGGAGATTCAAAATGTAACGCTTGAAAGTTCCAACTTACCCATTGTAATTATCAATACACTGGGGCAAACAATTGTTCAAGATACCAAAATCGATTGCCTAATGGAAATCAAATACAACGGTCCAGGTAATTTGACATTTTTAGATGGACCCGCCAATGTATATGACGGACATATTGGAATAGAAATTAGAGGTGCCTCATCATCGGGCTATCCGCAGCGCCCTTATGGGTTTGAAACACGCGATTCAACAGGCGCGAATCTCAGTGTGTCGATACTTGGAATGCCTGAAGAAAACGACTGGGTGCTCATCTCGAATTACAATGACCGATCTTTGATTAAGAATTTAATGGCTTATAAAATTTTTGCGATGATGGGCAACTACAGCCCCCGCAGCCAACTGTGCGAAGTGATTATCGATGGCTCTTATCAAGGTATCTATTTAATAGGAGAGAAAATTAAGCAAGACAATGGTCGTGTAAATATTGCAACGTTAAATCCAGACGAAATATTGGGTGATGACCTTACAGGAGGATACATTCTTCAGCAAAACTATTGGAATGAATCGAACAGTTTTCAATCCAATTACTCACCCATCGACCACCCGACCTTTGATGTACATTTTCTATATGAATACCCCAAGCCTCAAGACATTGTGCCTGAGCAAAAAGTTTACATCGCGGCGTTTATAGATAGTTTAGAAACAGCTCTTTATAGTGTCGATTTTGCTGACCCAATTATTGGCTACCGCAAGTATTTGGATGTAGAATCTTTCATCGACTACTTTATTGTGAATGAGGTTTCTCGCAACAATGATGGCTTTAAGAAGAGTGTGTTTTTTCACAAAGACAAAAACTCAAATGGCGGAAAACTGCATGCCGGACCAGTTTGGGATTTTGACTGGGCATGGAAAAATATGCAGTCATGCGAGATTTTCCAAAACAATGGAGGAATTGGCTGGGCGCACCACATAAACGATTGTTTTACAGATAATTACTCCACGGGGTGGTATATTCGTTTGCTGCAAGACAGTACATTTAACGATGAGCTCCGCTGCAGATATGAGCAGTATCGTGAGACCATGTTGGATACTACCTACCTTTTCGCATACATTGACAGCATGGGTGTTTATGCCCAAGAGGCTCAGGCGCGTCATTTTCAAAAATGGCCTTTGCTGGGCATGAGCGGTCCTGCACCCGATGATGGTCCTGTTGCCATTACACATCTAGGCGAACTAGATTCATTAAAAAGCTGGATCTGGACACGCTTGCAATGGCTCGATGCCAACATACCTGGCATTGCTCAAAATTGTGAGCAAAGTGGTGTTGGCTTGAATGCTTTGGTCATGGAAAACAGCTTCAATTGTTATCCAAATCCGGCGTCGAATCAACTTTCAGTGGTATTTCAACTGGCTGACGTTTCTGGAATTTCTTTGACTATGGTTAACGCTGTGGGGGCTGTAGTTTATTCTGAAAACGCTGCAAGCTATTCACCTGGCCAACACACAATTCATATTGACGTAAGTCATTTACAATCAGGAATTTATTTTCTCAAAGTTGAAATAGGAGGAACAATACTTACCCAAAAAATTGTAGTATCCAGATAGCCGCCAGTTCAATAAAGACAGTATAAAACCGGAGTTCAATTGATATTCTGTTCCCCCGAGAGCGCGTATTCCGTGCAGAGAACAGTAAAGGACACTGTACACATGTGATTCTGTGTTAACCCAATCAGTTTACTTGAATAATCTCTTGAATTCGACTCAACATTGACGACCTTTTTTCAGCGAAGACCTTTAAATCTAATCCACTAATCTTCGAGCGGCGCTTGATTTCTTTCATGTTGGTAATCCAATGACGGAAAACTATAAACGACGGACCAGTTATCACTACCAAATAAAGTATTCCCAACAAAACGGAAGGGAAGACGCAATAATAAAATGGTATGAGCAAAAGGGCGTTGTATATACCTGACACAAAATGAGATCCCACAATTTTCACACTCGACCAAAATACGCTGCGTTTGAAAGATTTCTGCACTTTGGGTTTAATAATAAAATAGGAAATCCAACCGTGCAACAATCCAAGCAAAGCCAGAGGTGCAGTAAAAATGTTGAACAAGTACATTTTGGTATTGCTGATTTTTCCATTTTCTGAAAATTCAAACACATCGTTTTCATTGATGTTTTTGGCTTCTAGCTCTTGGAAATAGTCCGCTAAAGCATCGCTTAAAGGAGCCAGTTCATCGTCGTTCTGTGTATTCAACCAATTGGCAAGGCGTTGTGAATATTTGAAGCGATCTTCAAGCGGAATAGAAAAATCGGAATTTTCATAGTGCATCCCTTTTCTGGTGAGTCGCATGATATTTTCATGGAAATCTGATTGCTCCCTATTTTCCAAGTGGGTCATTTCTTTAAGAAGCATGTCCTCTCCTAGTTTGGTAACATCTGTAATCGCTTTATTAGGATTCTGCTCGTATTCTTCCCGAAAGTCGTTGAGCAGAATTTTTTCGCCATAACTCATTAAGATTTCGCTCCTAAATTTCTGCGGGTGCGTGTAATTCATACCAAAAGCCTGCAAATAAACAGGTTCTTCCCAGTTCAATTCTTCCAAAGCCACAAAGGCCATTCGGGCAAAACCTTTCTTTAAAGGCTTCAAGCTGCGAATAAAAACATCATCTGTGAAACCCTCAGCGAAAACCAAAATATTTTTTCTGCGTTTCACTTCTTGCGCTACCCATTGAAAAACTTCTTCATTCTTTTTTTGTCCATCTCCTCCATCCTGTTGTCTATAAACCGGAAGAATGTGAGTATTGTGGTAAACATGCTTTAATAACCCTTCATAAATATCTGCGCGCGCCATAAAATGCACAACGGGATTATTCATAGCTGCCGGAATCAATGGGTCCATGAAAGAACTGGGGTGATTGGCCACAAAAAAAGTGCGACCCAAACGCTCTTTGGGTGGATTTATCGTTTTGATTCGTTTGAAAAACACATGCAGCGAATAGGGCAAAGTGAATTTCATAAAGAAATAAATGTAGCGCATCCTCATGATTCGAGAAGGGATTTAGAAGTTTGGACTCAAATCGTGAGTTTTGTAGAAATTATCGATGTATTGGACAGCTTCATCGGCAGTATCCACCAATGCATATAAGTTTACATCATCTGGTGAGATATTGGCCTCTAGATGCAGCATCGCCTCTTCAACCCATTTTAACAAGCCTCCCCAATATTCTTTGCCAACAATAACCACAGGGCGGTCGGCAATTTTTTTGGTTTGGATGAGTGTAAGTGCTTCAAACAATTCATCTAGCGTTCCGAATCCGCCTGGCAAAATCACAAAGCCTTGGGCATATTTCACAAAAACAACTTTACGCACAAAGAAATAATCAAAATGCAAATTGCTGTCTTGGTCGATATATGGATTGTGGAATTGTTCGAAGGGTAATTCGATATTCAAGCCTACCGATTTTCCTTGACCTTGCTGCGCACCTTTATTGCCCGCTTCCATAATGCCAGGTCCACCACCTGTAATGATTCCATAGCCTTTTCGAGCCAATTTCTCAGCAATCTCAACGCCTAGTTGATAATATTTGTTTTCGGGCTTCGTGCGCGCCGAACCAAAAATAGAAATGCAAGGACCAATCTTTGCCATTTTCTCATAGCCTTCTACAAATTCGGACATGATTTTGAAAATAGCCCAAGAATCGTTGGTTTTAATTTCGTTCCAATCTTTTTTTGTTAATGTCATCTTTACTTATTTTAATTCGTGAATCAAATATTTCATGGTGTGCGACTCATTCAGGTACTTTTTCACCAAAGCCTCGGGTGTGCCCTGACAAGTAATAATACCCCCTTCTTTTCCACCTTCTGGACCCAAATCTACAATATAATCTGCAACTTTTATAATATCCATATTGTGTTCAATCACAAGCACTGTGTTTCCTTCATCTACCAATCGCTGCAACATATCAACCAAAAGGCGAATGTCTTCAAAATGCAATCCTGTAGAAGGTTCATCTAGGATATACATGGTTTTTCCAGTGCTTTTCTTGGCCAATTCTGCCGCCAATTTGATCCGTTGGGCTTCACCTCCAGAGAGCGTAGTAGCGGGTTGACCCAATTTAACATACCCCATGCCTACAGAATTGAGGGTTTCAAGAATGCGCGACATTTTAGGAATGTGCTGAAAAAATTGAGCTGCATCTTCAATAGTCAAATCTAAAACATCGTAAATGGACTTGCCTTTGTAACGCACCTCAAGTGTGTCGAAAGTATAGCGTTTGCCTAAACAGGTTTCACAATCCACAAGCACATCTGGCAAAAAGTTCATTTCAACAACGCGCACGCCAGCACCTTGACAAGTTTCGCAACGCCCACCTTTCACATTAAAAGAAAAGGTGCCTGGTTTGTATCCACGGATTTGAGCTTCTGGCAATTGTGCAAAAAGTGTTCTTATTTCATCAAACAACTTGGTGTAAGTAGCTGGATTTGAACGCGGTGTTCTGCCTATAGGCGATTGATCGATATCAATTACTTTATCAATATGCTCTAGTCCTTGTATCTTGGCATACGGCATAACGGGTTTGATGCCATGATGGAGTTCATTCACCAAAATTGGGTAAAGCGTGTGGTTGATTAAAGTCGATTTGCCACTACCAGAAACGCCTGTGACGCAGGTGAAAGTACCAAGCGGGATACTTAGATCAACATTTTTCAGGTTGTTTCCTGTAGCCCCAAGTAACTTGAGGTGTTTTCCATTGCCTTTGCGTCGTTTTGAGGGAATAGGAATTTGGCACACGCCCTTGATATAATCCGCGGTTAGAGAATTGGCATTGATCATATCGTTGTAGGTTCCCGAAGCAACAATTGAACCGCCATGCACCCCCGCTCCAGGACCAATATCCACAACAAAATCGGCAGCCATCATCATGTCTTTATCGTGTTCAACCACCAAGACAGAATTGCCCGCATCGCGCAGCTTGAGGAGCGAATCAATGAGGCAGCTGTTGTCGCGCTGATGTAATCCAATACTCGGCTCATCAAGTATATAAAGCACGTTCACCAATTCGGAACCAATCTGAGTGGCCAGACGAATGCGTTGGGCTTCTCCCCCACTGAGCGAGCGCGCCGATCGATTCATGGTGAGATAATTTAAGCCCACTTGTAAAATAAAACCGATACGTGCTTTTAACTCTTTGATGATGTCTTTTGCAATTAACGCTTGGGATTCTGTGAAGCTTGCTTCCAACTCGTGCACCCATTGATTGAGCTCGGAAAAGTCCAAATCAACCAATTCTCCGATATGCTTATCGTTGATTTTGAAATAATACGCTTCATTTCTTAAGCGCTGACCACCGCATGAAGGACAAGTGGTTTTGTTCATAAAACTTTGAGCCCAGCGTCGAATTGGGGCAGAGGGGTTTTCCTCAAATTGGCGTTGCACAAAGTTGCCGATGCCCTCAAAATCATCGTTTCCATTTAAAATATCATGCACCAATTGCTCAGGAACATCTTTGATTGGCGTGTCTAAATTGTATTGAGGGGCCAACATTTTCTCTATTTTATTGAGAATATAAGGCGTCTTCAAATCACCTAAGGGCAAAATTGCGCCTTTTTTGATGCTTTTCGAAGGGTCGGGAATTATTTTTTCAAAGTTCACTTCAGACACATTGCCTAAGCCCGAGCATGTAACACACGCTCCATAAGGCGAATTGAACGAGAATAAGTTTGGCTCAGGATCGGGATAAGAAATACCTGTTGTTGGGCACATCAAGAAGCGACTAAAAAACTTTTCAATATTGGTATCGAGTTGGTACAAGACGAGCGATCCTTCTCCATACTTCATGGCATGAGCAATGGATTCAGAGAGGCGCTGTTTGTCATTTTTATCAACCACAATGCGGTCAATTACAATGTCGATGTCGTGAATTTTGAAGCGGTCTAATCGCAAATCAGCACTGATAATAACGAATTCACCATCCACACGAACCCGCGAAAAGCCCCATTTTTGAATTTGTTTGAAGAGATCGTGATAATGCCCTTTTCTACCGCGCACTTTAGGGGCCAACAAAATCATTTTTTGACCGTCAAATTGTTCAATAATCAGGTTGAGAAGTTGGTCGTCGCTAAATTTAACCATAGCCTCTCCAGTATTGTAGGAATAGGCGGTTGAAACGCGTGCATAGAGCAAACGTATAAAGTCGTAGATCTCGGTAATTGTGCCAACAGTTGACCTTGGGCTCTTGGAAACCGTTTTTTGTTCGATAGATATAACTGGGCTCAATCCATCAATTTTGTCAACATCCGGACGCTCCATGCCTCCTAAAAACTGACGGGCATAGCTAGAAAACGTTTCCATATAGCGGCGCTGTCCTTCGGCAAAGATAGTGTCGAAAGCTAAAGAACTCTTTCCGCTTCCAGAAAGCCCAGTGAAAACAACCAATTTGTTTCTTGGGATTTTGAGGTCTATGTTTTTGAGGTTGTGTTCGCGAGCACCAAAAATCTTTATGTAATCCAATTCTTCCGACATGTTTGCATAATTTGCCTCAGAAAAACGCACTGAGGGCTTAATTGTTTGATTCTGATTTGGATGGTGGTGCTTTATATTTGAGGGTAATCCGGTAAATCCAAATAAAAACAAGTATGAAATACAAAATCCCAAAAAGCAAAGGCCAAACGATATTGATTGAAACCAAATAAACACCAATAATGGCAAGGGTAGTACTCACCAACCCCAATAATGCAAAAACGCGTCCTACTTGATTGTCCTTCAGTCCTTTATAAACCAAATGGTGTGTTGTGTGATCTTTTCCACCAATCATGGGGGATTGACCGCGCTTCAATCTGTTGATGATAACCGTTAGCGTATCAATAGCAGCTGGCGTAAAGGCCACCAAGCAAATAATGAAGCCAAGCCATCTGTGATTTTCGAAAGAAGTGCCGACCCGCCACAGTGAATCAATCGAGGCATAGGCCAAATACAAACCAATGAATTGGCTTCCTGTGTCGCCCATGAACATCTTTGATGGATGCCAATTATAATAAAGGAAACCTATCAAAGCACCAATAATAGAAACATTCATTTTCAAATTAAACGACAAATCATCTGAAGAAATAATCATCAATCCTGCACACGCAGCCACCAAGACAAAGATGGAAACTGTGGTTGTGATGCCATCCATATTGTCTAGCATGTTGAGAGAATTCATCAGCGCCACCACCCAAATGATGGTAATGATGATATCTACAATTGGAATGTGAGAAAAGGGAATTGTAGTGCCTGTAATGGCAATGATAAATCCGGACAAAATCTGTCCCGACAATTTAATCAGCGGTTTGGTGTTGAAGGTGTCATCCATAAAACCGACCAAAGTAGCCACCAAAACTGAAGCGAAGAACCCAATGAATTTCAAGTTTTTAGCTGCAATTTCTGCATAGTCGAAGACGAGTAAAAGTGTGATAAATGAAAGTAGAAATCCTATAAAAAACGAAACCCCGCCGATGGAAGGTTTGGCTTGAGCACTCCAACGTATTGTGAATTCTTGGTGGCTTCTGATACCCAGATTTTTAGAAAATCTCAAAAGCAAGCCATTTACCACAATAGATAGGAAAATGTTCAGTACGAGAATAATCAATAGCGTTATAATCATGGTCTCATGCAAAAGGCGATGCAAAATTAGCAAAAGTATCCAAGTCCGCATCTCTTTTGGAAATCAATGGATTATTAAATTCCCACTG
>JBIIJN010000041.1:0-22721 GCA_044233745.1 Crocinitomicaceae bacterium | reverse complement strand
CAAAGTAAGTCGCCAAGTTTGTTGAATTTTTGAATTAAAATGTCGTTGCCATTGCTCCCATTGTTTGTAGAACCAACCACATACACATTTCTTTGGTCGTCTGTTGTGGAAGCATTTTTATAAAAAAATGGCATTGTTCCGCCTTCCATATCCCAAACTTCGGAAAGGTAGAACTGGGATTGGGAATGCCCCTTAAAACTGCCAAATATCAGCATTAATGATAGGATAGGATAGGATAGGATAGGATAGGATAGAACTCATCATTTTCATTAGGCTTGATTAAGAGTGAAACAAGAAAAAAAACGTAATTGAAAAAACAAAACGTGGGCAAAATTAAGTCAAAAAATTAATTGAAACAATGTCTGAGTTCCTTTTCAGGCTGAAAAAGCTACTTCTTTTAAATGAAATACACAGCCAAAATCAAAAAGCCAAAACCTATTAAATGGTTCATGCGAAAGGCCTCTGTTTTGAAAACAAGTACTGTGAAAATAGTGAAAACACTCAATGTGATTACTTCTTGAAGCACTTTGAGCTGCCACAAGTTAAAGGGCCCGCCGTTGCCTGCGTAACCAATTTTGTTGGCTGGCACCTGAAAAATATACTCGAAAAAGGCAATACCCCAAGAAATTAAAATGACAGCGAACAAGCCCAATCCGCTGAACCAAGTCATGTCTTTGAATTTCAAATGTCCATACCAAGCAAAGGTCATGAAGATGTTTGCGATTATTAATAAAATAATGGTTAGCAGCATTTTACGACTCATTGTTTAAAGTGATTATGAAATAACACCTGATGCCACCAATTCACCCGAATCCAAATAAAACGCTGCAAACTGACCCTTGGTGATACCGCGTTGGGCTTCGTCAAAATACACGTACCAAGCATCTTCTTTTTTGATTAAAGTACCTTTTTGAAGGCTTTGTCGGTAGCGAATCCTGATGTTAAAACCTTGATATTCAGAATCTTTATTTTCATAGGAACGCACCCAATGAAATTCGTTTAATTCAATACGAAGTGCTTGTTTATAAAGCCCTGGGTGTTCTTCTCCTTGCCCCGAATAAACCGTATTGTTTTTTACATCGGTGCCAATCACAAAAGAGGGAAGAGGTCGCCCGCCGATTTGCAATCCACGTCGTTGCCCGATGGTATAAAAATGTGCGCCTTGGTGATCGGCTACAGGTATGCCATCTGCAGGGTGAAAGACAAAATCTTTGCTCAAAGCCGCAACGTTTTCAGCGGATTTTCCAATATTTTGATAGTTCAAAAATTCAGGGTGATTTTCTGAAATTTCAATCACTTTGCCCGGTTTGATTGACAACTGTTGCTGCAAAAACACAGGAAGAGAAACCTTTCCTACAAAACAAAGTCCTTGAGAGTCTTTTTTATCCGCCGTTACCAAGCCCATTTTTTGCGCAATGGCTCGAACTTCAGATTTCTGCAAATCACCAATCGGAAAAAGTGCTTTACTCAACTGAAATTGATTGATTTGACACAGAAAATAACTCTGATCTTTGTTGGGATCAAGTCCGGCCATGAGACCAAAAGTACCGTCAGCATGTTCCACTTTTCTGCAATAATGTCCCGTGGCAACATAATCTGCACCCAATTTTAGCGCAGCATCCAAGAACACATCAAATTTAATTTCACGGTTACAAAGTACATCTGGATTAGGCGTTCTCCCGCTTTCATATTCCTTAAACATGTAGTTTACAATGCGTTCGTAATACTCCTTGCTCAAATCAATCACTTGAAAAGGAATACCCAAATCTTGTGCTACCAACAGCGCATCATTCGAATCATCAATCCATGGACAATCATCAGAAATGGTCACAGACGTATCATGCCAATTCTTCATAAAAAGCCCAATAACTTCATAGCCTTGTTCTTTCAAAAGGTACGCGGCAACGGAGGAATCTACACCTCCCGACAATCCAACAACAACTCGTTTCATAATGTAGCTGCAAAATTAGTGTGAATCGGGGAATAATGAGTTGAAATCATGGGAATTTGGGAATAATGCGTTTTATGATAGGGTGAAGCTGCGATGGAATATGAAAATCGATATCCTTGCAAAATACTGTAAAACAAATAATTACGAGTAGTAGCCGTTACCTAACGGTTAATATCCGTTACTTAACCGTTAAATAACTCCCTAGAATCTATCACATTCACCTGCTAAATCAAACCATTTAACACTAAAAAATGATACACTTCGTTATTCTTTATAATTTCGTAAAATGAAAATCGTTGTTGCACTATTTTTTCTTAGCATTTCTGCACAATTGTTGGCCCAAAACTGCAAAGAAGTCAACCTGTGGGGAAATTTGCGTGATACCACATCTAGGCAAGGTTTTTACAACTTATTCATCGTTAATAAAACCGCTGGCAGGGGCGTATTTGGTAAACCTGATGGCACTTTTTCGATTGCCGTAAACCCTGGTGATTCAATTTACTTCACGATTACAGGTTATGAAACCATTAAAATGAAAGCTACTGCTGATTCGACTTGCCGCCACGAGTTCAGAAGATATTTGAAGCTGATCGAGTTTAGAAAAGAAGAAGTTGTGGTGTATCCCGTGAAAACTTTGACTCAAATTAAAGAGGAAAGAGAGCGCTTGGCACAAACTGAAACACGAATAGTTACCGGATATCAAGCTTTAGAGAGCCCAATCACAGCGCTTTATCAAGAGTTTAGTCGCCGTGAACGCATGAAACAAAAGGTGGCCGAGTTGCAATACCAAGATGAAATGGAGCAAGTCGTGAAAGAATTACTTCGCGTTTATGTTTCATACGATATCATTGAATTGAATGAAGAAGAATTTTTGGATTTTATCATTTTCCTCAATTTAAATGAAGATTTCCTAAAAAATGCCAGCGACTACGATTTGATTATATACATCAAGGAAAAGTATATCCATTTCAGGCAGTTGAGAGGGGAGTACATCTACAAGCCAATTCCTGTGCAAGAACAGATTAGTCCGGAAAATACGCGTGAAGCGCACGAAGAAGAATAACTTGATTTGCCAAATCAAAAATGTTGGATTTCAAGAACCGAATACCAAGTAATACCATAAGTACCATTGCTCGAACCTTGGCCTCTGTGACAGATGTTACTTAACATAATCTATAAAGGTCTTAAATTTGTCCTAAAATTAGAACTATGAAACTTATATTGAATTTATCTTTTTTCGCACTTTTTTTGACCAGTTGTGGTGCACAAACGCAAAACGAATCAGGAGCTGCAAACACAAGCAACGATCCAGCGAATCAGCAAATTTGCCAACGTATAGATGCGGATCAGTTTCGAGCAGGCATTGCCGCGGGTAATGTTCAAATTCTCGACATCCGAACACCTGATGAATTGCGTGAAGGAAAAATTGATGGCGCCATCAATATTAATTTCTATGATGCCGATTTTCGCGAACAAGTTGCCAAATTGGATAGAAATATTCCAGTGTATGTATATTGTCGATCTGGTGGGCGATCGCAAAAAGCAATGGAAGTATTGAAAGAACTCGGTTTCTCTGTGGTTTATGAACTCCTGGGAGGGTACATGAATTACTAGAGATTATGGATAACAATAACACGGGAGTATATTATTCCCGTTTATTCATATATTTTTATTTATCATAATATTAATTATAAGACAAAAGTGTATTTTCGTTTTTTATCACCAGAACTACATCACATTATGAATAACCCCAGAGTTTCCTAAGGACAATTCAAATTGTTCTCCCGCTCCTTTTCCCTTTAAATGATTATACAAAGGAGATGCCGAAGAAATCACAAAAAACGTTTCGGTGTCAAAAGTAATTCTCCCCAATGCTACGGCAACATAATAATCACCTTGTGTGGTTTGCACAAAACTCCCCATCTGAATTTTTTTGGTTTCTTGAATCGGCAATCTGTGTAATTCGTTGTGCATGGCATTTAAAACTGATAATTGTTTATTCAATCTTTCAACTTCAATTTGTGCCTGAGCGCGTGCTGTATCGTGTTTGTCGCCAGCTGTACTTTTGGTTTCGTTGTTACTAGCGTTTTGCACTTCATCAATAAGCGCCTGTAATTCAATTTGTTGCTCTCTAATTTTCGTCAGGCAAATCGTTTTAATTTCTTGTTTGTTCATCTTAAATATTTGTGCTGCCGTGTTATTCTTATGTTGCAACTTATTAACACGCAAAGGTAAAAAACTAAATTTCCATACGTAATCAAAAAAAACACTAATTTCGCGACTTCTAATTTAAAACGAAACTTTATTACAATGGCAGAATTTTTTGATAATCCAGAGCAATTGATAGAAAAGGCAAAAAACAGCAAGACCTTCAAAATGGTGTCTTACGCTGTAGGTGCTATTGCAGTTCTTGTACTTGCATGGTTTCTTTATCAGCAGTTTGTTTTCAAACCAGCCAATGAAAAATCTAAAACGGCATACTGGCGCGCCATGGTTTATCTTGAGAACGATGAGCCAGATAACGCATTAGCAGAGTTTGAGCGTGTTGCTAAAAAATACGACGGCAAAGTGGGTGGCGAGATCTCTCAATACATGGCTGGTCGTTTATATATGGACAAAGGTGAATTCAAAAAAGCTTTGAAGTTGTTGGAAAAAGCCAAATTGAAGGATTTGTACTTGGGTACTATGGTGATTGGATTGCAAGGCGATTGTCATTCTGAGTTGGGTGATTTCAAAAAAGCAGTTAAATTGTATGAAAAAGCTGCCAAAAGAAAAGCCAACGAATTTACAACTCCTATGTATTTAATGAAAGCAGCGTTGATTCATGAAATGAAGTTGAATAACTTCGAAGATGCGGTTGAAATTTACAAAAGCATTGAAATGGATTATTACGAGTATTTCCAAACCAATAATATTGAGAAATACTTGGAGCGCGTTGCAAACAAAGTAAAATAATACGATGGCTACTGAACATCACAATCTTTCAGATTATAATAAGGAACAAGTTCCAAATGGTGCCGATTTTAAAGTCGGCATCGTTGTTTCTGAATGGAACGACAACATCACTTTCAATTTGCTCAAAGGTGCAAAAGAAACGCTTTTGGCAAATGGTGTAGCTCCAGAAAACATCCATGTTTATTATGTCCCAGGTACTTTTGAATTGCCCATGGGTGCTCAAATGGTATTGGAAAACACATTTCTTGATGGTGTCATTGCCATTGGTTGCGTGATTCAAGGCGAGACCAAACATTTCGATTTTGTTTGCCAAGGTACCACGCAAGGCATTATGGATGTTGGTTTAAAGTACAATAGACCTGTCATTTTCTGTGTACTTACTGACAACACTTTACAACAATCCATTGATAGATCTGGTGGCAAACACGGCAACAAGGGTGTTGAATGTGCCATCGCGCTTTTGAAAATGGTGCATCTGGCGAGAAGTTTTTAGGAATTGGTCAGCTTTATTTGACCCTCAAATATTATTCATCATGACATTAATCAAATCCATTTCTGGTATTCGCGGCACAATTGGCGGCGCAATCGACAACAACCTCACCCCTATCGATGTAGTGAAATTTGCTTCAGCTTATGGCACATGGCTTTCCAAACGACATTCCGGAAAACTCAAGGTAGTGATTGGTCGCGATGCCCGACTTTCGGGTGCCATGGTTTCAAACTTGGTGTCCTCTACCCTAGTTGGATTGGGCATTGATGTAATCGACTTAGGACTTTCCACCACGCCAACAGTTGAGTTTGCCGTGCCTTTAGAAAACGCTCAAGGTGGCATTATTTTAACTGCTTCGCACAATCCTGCTCAGTGGAATGCATTGAAATTATTGAACGAACGTGGTGAATTCCTTTCGGGTGATGACGGACAAGAAATTCTCCTTATTGCCGAAAAAGGCGATTTTCTGTTTGCCGATGTACACAGTTTAGGAACTATTTCTTACGACGATTCTTATATCGACAAACACATTCAATCGGTTTTGGATTTGAAATTGGTGCATGTTGATGCAATAAAAGCAGCCAATTTCTCAGTGGTTGTGGATGCCGTTAATTCAACAGGTGGAATTGCCTTACCGAAATTGTTAAAAGCATTGGGTGTTTCCCAAATCCATGAATTGAATTGCGACCCAAGTGGACATTTTGCCCATAATCCGGAACCACTTCCTGAGCATTTGTTGGATTTGTCGGCTCTGGTAGTAGAAAAAAAGGCGCACATGGGCATCGTTGTTGACCCCGATGTGGACCGCTTGGCTTTTGTAAATGAAGATGGCAGCATGTTTGGCGAAGAATACACCTTGGTCGCTATTGCAGATTATGTACTCAAACATACACCCGGAAATACTGTATCCAACCTCTCCTCTACTCGTGCATTGCGCGATGTTACAGAGAAAAGAGGAGGATCTTACGCCGCTTCGGCAGTTGGTGAAGTGAATGTGGTTGCACTTATGAAATCATCAAACGCCGTAATCGGTGGTGAAGGAAATGGTGGTGTTATCTACCCGGAATCTCATTATGGTCGCGATGCGCTAGTTGGTATTGGTTTGTTTTTGAGCGCATTAGCTGAGTCTGATTTAAGTATGACTGCATACAGAGCGTCTTTCCCGAATTACGTAATTTCTAAAAACAAATTGGAATTGACACCAGAAACCGATGTTGATGCCGTTTTAGAAATTTTGAAATCACATTACGCTGCTCAAGAAATCGATTTGACAGATGGCGTGAAAATCAACTTCGATAAAGAATGGGTGCATTTAAGAAAAAGCAACACCGAACCTATTGTTCGTATATATTCTGAAGCGCAAACCAAAGAAAAAGCAGATGCCTTGGCGCAAGAAATCATTGATATTGCACAAAAGTCCTTATGAGAATTGACATTGTAACCGTTTTACCAAAACTTTTAGAAGGTCCGTTCAGCGATTCTATTTTGAAACGCGCTCAAGAAAAAGGTCTTGCAGAAATTCATGTACACAACCTGCGCGATTATTCTACTGATAAACATAAAAACGTTGACGATTACCAATATGGCGGAGGTGCCGGAATGGTTATGTCTTGTGAACCCTTGGCCAATTGTATCGATCATTTATGCGCTCAACGCAACTACGATGAAATAATTTTCATGACTCCCGATGGTAAATTGCTCGACCAATCCATGAGCAACGCCTTGTCATTGAAAGGAAATCTGCTTATGCTCTGCGGTCATTATAAAGGCATCGACGAACGCATCCGCGAACATTATGTGACTATGGAAATCTCCATTGGATCCTATGTGCTGTCTGGTGGCGAACTAGCGGCTGCTGTGCTCACGGATAGCATTATTCGTCTATTGCCCGGTGTATTAAACGATGAAACATCTGCGCTGTCGGATAGCTTTCAAGACAATTTGTTGTCGGCACCCGTTTATACACGACCCGCAGATTTTCGAGGGTTAAAAGTACCGCCAGTTTTGCTTTCTGGTGATTTCAAGAAAATTGATGAATGGCGCATGGAACAAGCCTTGGAAAGAACAAAAGCCAGGCGACCAGATTTGCTCGACGATTAATCTTGGCATAAAAAAAGCCCCCGTCAATGACGAGAGCTTTAGCTTTTCCGTGGAAGAAATTTTATGATCTCAAATATTCAGCCACAAAATCTTGAATGGTAATCACTTTACCGTCGATAAGTACTTCAGTAATTCCATTGGATTGCAAAAATCTTGAAACTACCATTTTGGCCATATCGTCTTTCGTTAATTTCAAAACGGTTTTGCCTGAAGCTTTGTCGTGGTTTACTGTGAAATAGTTCGTATAATATTGAGTACTGTTTTTGATGGCATCGGCATCGGCAGTTTTATTGAAAAAGAAAGTGATTTCACCAGCATTCAATGCTTTTTTCAAATCTGCACTCGACATATCAAAACGTACCTGATTGATTTCTTGAGCAAAAGAAAATGCTCCAAGACCAAGAATCATTAAGGATAAAACAACAAATTTTTTCATAATTTCAATTTTTTAAATTTAAGTTTATAGCACACCTCTTTCAAAAGTTGAACCAAAGTTAATCAATATTTGAAGCGAATCAAAAATTTCTTTCAACAGAGACCAACAATGTTATGTTAGCAAGTCCAACTTTCTTTAGAACTAATACACTAACGAAGCAGATGAAATAAAAGTTGCTTGCTTCTACTTGAGTAAAATTTAAATGGTTTACTAAGAGGTTCTAATTTTCATAGTTTTTTATAACGCCAAAATCCATGCTTTATGATTTCGGTTCTTTCTTTTTCAAAATAAAAACTACTTCAAACTTTAATCCCAAAAATTCAATTCCTAACTAGCAAATCGCGTCTTTTCGAAATGTTAAAAAAAAATCATGGAATTCTGAATTTCAGACCTTCTAAAAAGAGCGATTCGCTATATTTGCACCTTTCCAAAAACACACGAGAACTATGGCATCTAAAATCATTTACACACTCACAGACGAGGCTCCTTTTTTGGCAACATTTTCATTTTTGCCTGTGGTAGAAAATTTCGCTAAAACTGCGGGAATTGAATTTGAAACGCGAGATATTTCATTGGCTTCCAGAATATTATCGCAGTTCCCTGAGGTTCAAGGCGCTAACAAAGTAGCCGATGACTTGGCCATTTTGGGTGAATTGGTTTTGGCGCCTGCTGCCAATATTATTAAGCTTCCCAATATCAGTGCTTCTATTCCTCAAATCAAAGAAGCCATTGCTGAATTGCAAAAACAAGGCTATGCCATTCCAAATTATCCAGACGAGATCCATTCGGATGAAGACAAGGAAACACGCGCCAAATACGATAAAGTCAAAGGAAGCGCTGTGAATCCTGTTTTGCGTGAAGGTAATTCTGACCGTCGTGCCCCTAAAGCTGTTAAGAATTACGCGAAGAAAAACCCACACAGCATGGGCGCTTGGTCGGCCAATTCAATGTCGCACGTTTCCACCATGCAAGCCGGTGATTTTGCGCACAACGAACGTTCATACACCATGCCCGAAGCAGGAACGGTTCAAATTGAATTCCACAATGCAGCAGGCGAAATCAAAGTCTTAACACCTCATTTTAAGATTCAAAAAGACGAAATTATCGATGCAGCTTACATGAACAAAAAGGCATTGATTCAGTTTTTGAAGGAACAAATTGCTGAAGCGAAATCGCAAGGCACCTTGTTTTCTTTGCATATGAAAGCCACCATGATGAAGGTGTCTGACCCTGTTATTTTTGGCTATGCCGTTGAAGTTTTCTTCGCTGATGTATTTACCAAACACGGCGATTTGCTCAAATCAGTTGGTGTGAATGTCAACAATGGTTTTAATGATTTATTGAGCAAATTGGATCTGTTGTCTGATGCTCAAAAACAAGCTGTTTTGGCTGAAATTGAAGCGGCTTATCAAAGCAATCCGTCTTTGGCTATGGTGAATTCCGATTTGGGTATCACCAATTTACATTTTCCAAATGATGTAATTATCGACGCTTCTATGCCGGCCATGATTCGCAATTCAGGTCGCATGTGGGACAAAGATGGCAAGGCACAAGATACCAAAGCTGTTATTCCAGACAGTGCCTATGCAGGTGTGTATGAAACTGTAATCAACTATTGCAAAAAGAACGGTGCATTCGACCCAACAAAAATGGGTTCTGTTCCCAATGTAGGTTTGATGGCGCAAAAAGCTGAGGAATACGGATCACACGATAAAACCTTTATCATCACTGAAAGTGGTGTTGTAAAAGTAGTTGATAATCAGGGCAATGAAATTTTTTCAAATACTGTTGATACAGGAGATATTTGGCGCATGTGTCAAACAAAAGATGCACCAATCCGCGACTGGGTGAAGTTGGCTGTGAATCGTGCGCGCTTGTCTGATACGCCTGCCATTTTTTGGTTGGATAAACAACGTGCTCATGATGCCGAGTTGATTAAGAAAGTGGAACTGTATTTGAAAGAATACGAAACCACGGGCTTGGATATCCGCATTATGTCTTTGGAAGACGCAACACAATTCTCTTGCGAACGTATTTCACAAGGCTTGGATACGATTTCTGTTACAGGCAATGTGCTTCGCGATTATTTGACTGACCTCTTCCCTATTCTTGAAGTTGGTACAAGCGCGAAAATGTTGTCTATTGTTCCTTTGATGAATGGTGGCGGCTTGTTTGAAACTGGTGCCGGTGGATCTGCGCCAAAACATGTTCAACAATTCTTGGAGGAAAACTATTTGCGTTGGGATTCCTTGGGCGAATTTTTAGCATTGGCTGCGTCTTTTGAACATTTTTCACAAGTACACAACAATCCGAAAGCCAATGTCTTAGCAAAAACCTTAGATGAGGCAACAGGTAAATTTTTGGATGAAGACAAATCGCCATCTCGCAAAGTGGGAGGTATCGACAATAGAGGAAGTCATTTCTATTTGACCTTGTATTGGGCACAGGCATTAGCTGCACAAACTGATGATATCGATTTGGCGGGTAAATTTGCGCCTATCGCAAAAGGCCTCACTGAAAATGAAGCAGCAATTGTCGCAGAATTGGCGAGCGTTCAAGGCAAATCGGTTGATATTCAAGGCTATTACAATCCGAATAGAACTTTGACTGCTGAAGCTATGCGTCCAAGTGCGACCATGAATGCATTGCTCTCAACTTTAAATTAGCAATGAATCAAAACGATATAGAAGTACGCATCACAGCTGATGGATCAACAACTTTGTATCGCAAGGACATAGACGAAACCTATCATTCTCATCATGGCGCGCTTCAAGAGGCGCGTCATGTTTTTATTAAAGAGGGTCTTTGCAAAAAACTCGATTTAACCCAGATTAAAATCTTAGAAGTCGGATTGGGTACCGGATTGAATGCCCTACTCACCTATTTGTTTGCGCTCGACAATGGATTAACAATAGAATACCACGGGCTAGAAGTATTTCCGTTGGATGCCGAAATTCTTAATCAGGTGAATTACAACCAGATTATTCCAGACTCTAGAACCACGGAAGCTTTCAAACTACTGCACAGCCATGCATGGAATCAAAAGTTTCAATGGGCACCCAATTTTGAAATGTTGAAAATACATGAAAAATTGCAGGACTTTGATGCGGAAATAGATACTTACGACATCATCTATTTCGATGCATTTGGCCCTCGGGCACAAGAAGAAATGTGGGATTTTAGCAATCTTGAAAAGTTGCATCAGGCATTAAATTCAAATGGGATCTTAGTAACTTATTGTGCCAAAGGAAGCTTCAAGAGAAATTTGAAAGCCCTTGGATTCGTACTTGAAAACGTGCCAGGCCCTCCAGGTAAAAGAGAAATGACGAGAGCTATCAAGTAGTCCCGTCATTTCTAATAGATATTTTGTATGGATTAAGACCTATTCATCGTCGTCATCGCCAGCGTCGTCATCAGCGGCATTGTCGGCATCGTCGAAACTATCATCATCACTATCATCTTCCGTTTCTTCGTCCATGTAATCTGACATGTAATCGACATCGGCGAATTTTTCTTTGAATTCTTCTTTCACATCTTCTTTCAAGATACCGTCATCATCGAAATCGTCATCTTCTTCAATAATGATACGCGCCTCGTGGGCAGTCATGCGAACAAGATAATAGAAATCATCTGTTTCAAAAGGCAAAGCGCTTACCTTGATGCCGTCTTTGTTGGTGTAACTCACCAAATGCTGCGAAAAGCCTGAAGGAAAGGCCAACTTGATTTGCTCCTTGTGGTCTGAGGGCAATTTGTCGTAATCTTTAACTACTCTAGGTTTTGAAGAACTCATTTTATTGCTTGTGTTTTGATGCTGCAAAGTTGAATAAACAATTTGTACTACACCAATTTTTTAAGATTTTTTTTTGATTTTTCCTGATTTAATATCTGTAGTCGTTCACGGTGAAATGCACAAATGCAAAGCTTCGTCGTGGTTACCCACATCGCTAATAGATTCAATTGGTGGAAAATAGCTGATACCAATCCGTAAACAATCGGCTCTACAATTGGGTAAAAATGCATCATAAAAACCTTTGCCATAACCCACCCGAAAGCCTTTTTTATCAGCCACAAGCATGGGTACTACGATGGCATCCAGTATTTTTGGGTCAATAAAATCAAATGAAAGCGGCTCTGGAATTCCATTTGCATTGGATTCAACTGGAGTAGCAGGTGTGATTTTAGTAAAACGCATCGTTCGGTTATAAAAATTGGTCACAGGGACATACCACTGATATTGAACATTTTGCATAATCTCGCGTACATCTATTTCATGGAATTTGGCAATGGGAAGAAAAATACCAATATGCTGCTTGTCCTGAAGATTTTCAATCAATTGACGAATAATAGATAAATCCATTCGCGCTCTTTCTTCATCTGAAAATGTGCTTCTTTTTGAAAGATATATTAACCTGAGTTCTTGCTTAGTCATTGATCATGAAATAGTTCACGAAAATAACAAAGAAATGCGGATAAATTGTGGATGAAACTAGAGATTGAAATCATTATATTTGTCCACAAAATTTGAGAAATGCAAAAGAATCCATCATATATCACGAAAGAAGCACTCCTAGAATTGTACAACAAACCACTCTTAGAATTGGTTTTTGAAGCTGCTACAATTCACCGCGAATTCCACAATCCTCGTGAAGTACAGATGTCGTCTTTGTTGAGCATTAAAACTGGTGGTTGCCCCGAAGATTGTGGTTACTGTCCGCAGGCTGCTCGATATCACACAGGATTAAAAGCGCATAAATTGATGGAAGTTGATGATGTGGTGAACCAAGCCAAAAATGCCAAGGCGAATGGTTCGTCGCGTTTGTGCATGGGAGCTGCGTGGAGAGAAGTGCGGGATAATCGCGATTTCGACAAGGTGGTTGACATGGTAAAGGCTGTAAATGACTTGGAGATGGAAGTTTGCTGTACTTTGGGGATGCTCAACGAAGACCAGGCACGCAGATTGAAAGAAGCAGGCTTATTCGCTTATAATCACAATTTAGACAGCTCCAAAGAATTTTACAAAGACATCATTTCTACCCGCGAATATGAACAGCGCTTGGAGACCATAGACAACGCCAGAAAAGCTGGAATTACTGTTTGCTCCGGTGGAATTATTGGAATGGGCGAGGCTGTAGAAGACCGCATTGGTATGTTGATGAGTTATATGGAAATGGAAACACCACCAGAATCTATTCCAATCAATGCTTTGGTTGCGGTTGAGGGCACTCCCCTAGCCGACCAAAAACCGATTGAACAATGGGAAATGATTCGTATGGTAGCCACAACCAGAATTGCTTTTCCGCAGGCTGTTGTTCGCTTATCTGCTGGTCGCACACTGATGTCGATGGAAGGACAAGCGCTTTGCTTTATGGCTGGGGCTGGTAGTATTTTTGCTGGAGATAAATTGCTGACTACACCAAATCCTGAATTTAATGAAGACAAAGCCATGTTCGACATTTTGGGATTGATACCCAAAGAAGCATTTAAAACCGTTGAAGCATAGCACAATAGAAGTTTCCTAAAAAATAAAACCTGCAAAGTCAACAAATTGCTTTGCTCACGATGCAGGTTTCCGCCATGAAAGTCTTTTGACTAATCAATAATCTTATAGGCTGCAAAATTAATTTTTTCTTTACACAAAGCTAACACTGGTTCAAGAAAAGTTAGTTGAATTAATTTTAAACCATAGGACAGATTGAATCGTCTACAATTCAAATTCGCGAATCATTTCATCCACGATATACTGCCCTATTGCCAAAGATGCCGTTGCTGCTGGCGAGGGCGCATTCAAAACGTGAATGGAATTTTGGTTGAATTCGATACGAAAATCATCTCGCGTATCACCATTTTGGCTCAATAACAATGCGCGAACCCCTGCTCTGCCTGGTTTGATATCGTCCATGGTTAAAGAAGGAATCAATCGTTGTAAAGTTTTGAGAAATAATCTTTTAGAAAAAGCTCTACGGTATTCGTTGATGCCAAATTTGATGTTGCCGTAGAACAATTTCCAAGTGCCACCATAGGTCAAAGCATCCCAAGTATCGCGGAAGCTGAAAGCAGTCTTGGTGTAGCCTTCGCGCTTGAATGTGAATACAGCATTCGGTCCACATTCAATTTCTCCATCGGTCATGCGCGTGAAATGTACGCCCAAAAATGGAAAATCTGGATTTGGAACAGGATAAATCAAGTTTTTGACCTTGTGTTTGGCTTGGTCGGTCAATTCATAATAATCACCGCGGAATCCAACCACTTTTTCTTTCAACTTTACGCCATCTTTTTTCGCCAAACGATCTGCTTGTAATCCTGCACAATAAATGGCATAATTCGTTGAAATCTCTTGTTTATTTGTAAGTAAAATAGTCTGCTCGTTTTCTTTACGTACACCAATCACTTCTGTATTCAAAAACAATTGATTAGCTTTATTTACTTCAAGTGCCAATTCAACCATTTTTGCAGTTGCTCCTCGAAAATCAACGATACCTGTACAAGCAACGAAGAGTCCAGCAATTCCTTCGCAAAAAGGCTCGTATTCTTTTATTTCTTCTCCTGTAATTTTCTTCAGACCTTCGATTTCATTTTTCAAGCCGGTTTGGTAAATCTTCTCCAAAAATGGCAATTCAGATTCATCGGTGGCGACTACTACTTTTCCACAAACATCATGGGCAATTCCATGTTCCTGACAAAACGCGACCAATTCTCTTCTGCCCTGCACACAGTTTCGTGCTTTCAATGAACCTGGCGTGTAGTACAAACCCGAGTGAATTACCCCAGAATTGTGACCCGTTTGGTGATCTGACAACAAATTTTCTTTTTCAACAAGTGCAATGCTTTTGTTGGGAAATGCTTTGGCAAGTTTGTACATGGTTGCCGCTCCGACAATTCCACCCCCAACTACAACAAAATCGAAATTTGGTGTCATACAAAATTGAAATTAAATATGTAAAGCTCTTTTGTCGGTTGCATCAAGCGCAGCTTCTTTGATGGCTTCTGAGAATGTTGGGTGACCGTGAGAAATGCGTGAAATATCTTCAGCACTTGCGCGGAATTCCATGGCTGTAACGCCTTCCATAATCAAATCGGCAGCGCGTGCTCCAATAATGTGCATACCCAAAACTTCATCTGATTCGGCATCGGCTAAGATTTTCACAAAGCCATAAATATCGTTGCTGGCGCGTGCTCTACCCAAAGCTTTCATCGGGAAATTACCGACTTTGTAGTTGACATTCGCGGCTTTCAATTCTTCTTCTGTTTTACCCACAGCAGCCACTTCTGGCCATGTGTACACAACATTTGGAATCAAGTTGTAATTGATATGCGGTTTTTGTCCAGCCAATTGCTCAGCCACCAAAACGCCTTCTTCTTCAGCTTTGTGGGCCAACATAGCGCCTCGAACAACATCACCAATCGCGTAAATATGAGCAACATTGGTACGCAAATGATCGTCAACGGCTACTTGTCCGCGCTCATTCAAAGCAACTCCCGCATTTTCAAGACCTAAACCAACGGTATAAGGTTTACGACCAACAGAAACCAAGCAATAATCACCTTCAAAAGTCACTTCTTCGCCCTTTTTGTTCAAAGCACGAACGGTAACAGATTTTCCGTTGTTTTTCACTTCTTGAACACGGTGTTCCATGTTGAATTTCAGTCCCTCTTTTTTCAAGACTTTCATCAATTCCTTGCCCAAGGAGCGGTCCATCGTCGGAATGATAGAATCTGCAAATTCAATTACCTCTACTTCAGAACCAATTCTGCCATAAACAGAACCCAATTCCAAGCCGATTACACCACCGCCAATCACCAACAACTTCTTCGGGATTTCAGTCATTTCCAAAGCCTCTGTCGATGTGATGATGCGTTTTTTATCAGGTTCCATGCCCGGGAAGAAATTCGGTTTAGAACCAGTCGCAATCACAATATTTTTTCCCGTCACAATGGATTCTTTGCCTTCACCGTCTGTGATTTTCACTTGATTGGCATCCACAAAAGAACCAGTTCCGTATAAAACCGTCACTTTATTTTTATCCATCAAAAACTTGATGCCCGAACACGTTTGGTCAACCACTTCTCTCTTTCGAGCAATCATTTTGGTGATATCCGCGATGGGTTCGTTGATGATGATACCATGTTTGTCGAAATTGTGCTTGGCGTTGAAAAAATGCTCAGACGAATCCAACATCGCTTTTGAAGGAATACAGCCCACATTCAAACAAGTGCCACCAAGCGTATTATATTTTTCAATCAAGGCTGTTTTCATGCCCAATTGCGCACAACGCAAAGCACAAACATAACCACCGGGACCAGAACCAATTATTACAACATCAAAGTTATTCATGAGATAAAATTTGGGCGCAAAGATACGCAATTATGGATTGTTGATGGAATGAAAATAGAAGGAAAAATTAATCTCTTAACCGAATGAATGAAAGTTAAAACTCTAGTCCCCCAATAAGCTCATCGCCAACAATTTCCGGCAAAGTAACCTTCAAAAGCGGTTCTTGTTCCATGGCGCGTTTAATCGCAAAGATGGCGTTTTCATTGCGTGCCCAATTGCGTCGGGCGATACCGTTGTTTACATCCCAATGCAGCATCATTTTTAAGCGACGTTCTGCATCTGAACTGCCATCGAGCAACATACCAAATCCACCGTTGATTACTTCGCCCCAACCTACTCCGCCGCCATTGTGGATGGAAACCCACGTAGCGCCGCGGAAAGCATCTCCAATCACATTGTGAATCGCCATATCAGCCGTGAATTTTGAACCGTCATAAATATTGGATGTCTCGCGATAAGGCGAGTCTGTTCCAGAAACATCGTGGTGATCGCGCCCAAGCACAACTGGACCGATTTGTCCGGCTGCAATGGCATCGTTGAAGGCTCTAGCAATTTCCATACGACCTTGGGCATCGGCGTAGAGAATTCTGGCTTGTGAACCTACTACCAATTTATTTTCTTGTGCACCTTTGATCCATTGCATGTTATCAGCCATTTGTTGCTGAATTTCAGCAGGTGCTGAAGCCATGATGCGTTCCATGACTTGCAAAGCGATTTGATCTGTTAGCGCCAAATCTTCGGGATTATTCGAGGCACAAACCCATCGGAATGGACCAAAGCCAAAATCAAAGCACATCGGACCGAGAATATCCTGCACATAAGACGGATAGCGGAAATCAATGTTATTTTCAGCCATTACAGCTGCTCCAGCGCGAGATGCCTCAAGCAAAAAGGCATTGCCATAATCGAAGAAATAAGTGCCTTTTGCCGCGTGTGCATTTACCGCAGCTGCATGACGACGGAGCGTTTCTTGTACCTTTTCTTTGAACAATTTTGGATTTTCAGACATCATCGTAAATGATTCTTCGTAACGCATGCCCACAGGATAATAGCCACCCGCCCACGGATTGTGCAAGGAAGTTTGATCGGAACCCAATTCAATAAAAATATCTTCTTTTAAAAATTTCTCCCAAACGTCCACCACATTGCCTTGGTAAGCAATAGAAACTACTTCTTTGTTGGCTTTTGCTGTTTTCACACGGGTACAAAGTTCATCCAAATCAGTTATCACTTCATCTACCCAGCCTTGCGAATGGCGCGTGTGGGTCGCTTTTGGATTTACTTCGGCAGTCACAGAAACGCATCCTGCAATATTCCCCGCTTTGGGTTGCGCACCCGACATGCCGCCTAATCCAGCGGTGAGGAACAATTTTCCTGCTAAACCTTCTCCATTTTTGGCAATTTTTCGTCCTGCGTTTAAGACCGTGATGGTTGTTCCATGCACAATTCCCTGCGGACCGATGTACATATAAGAACCCGCAGTCATTTGTCCGTATTGCGTTACACCGAGCGCGTTGAATTTCTCCCAATCATCTGGTTTAGAATAATTTGGAATCATCATGCCATTGGTCACCACAACTCTTGGAGCATCTTTGTGAGAAGGAAAAAGTCCCATCGGATGACCGGAATACATCACCAAAGTTTGTTCGTCGGTCATTTCAGCTAAATACTTCATTGTCAAACGATACTGCGCCCAATTTTGAAAAACTGCACCGTTGCCACCGTAGGTAATCAATTCATCGGGATGTTGCGCTACAGCATGATCCAAATTGTTGTGAATCATCAACATAATAGATTTTGCTTGAAGTGATTTACCAGGGTAATTTGCTATATTTTGTGCATACAATTTGTAATTCGGACGGAAACGATACATGTAAATACGCCCGAAAGTGTTCAATTCATCTAAAAATTCTTGTGCCAAATCTTGATGCAAATGCTGTGGAAAATAGCGCAATGCATTTCTGAGTGCCAATTTCTTCTCTTCTTTCGAAAGAATTTCTTTGCGTTTGGGTGCGTGATTCAAATTGGGGTCGAGTGGCTGATAATCAGGCAAATGATTCGGAATTCCAGCGCAAATGTCTTGTTGGAATTGTTCGAGCGTGATGTTTTCGGAAGTATGTGTGGTCATAATTTGAATTTAAAGGGCAAAGATAAAGCAATCAGGAAAACAAGTGCAAGCAAATAAAGTTTAGCGACAAGCAATGTCATGCTCAATCAAATAAATTAAAATTCCTTGATAAGCTTTGTGTCTTAGAGGTAAAAAATAAATCCTTTAAACCTCCGAGAAATTTTAACTTCGTTGCTGCTTCGCGGTGTGTCTTCTCCTTGAATCTCCGTGACCTTCTCCCTTTTAAAACCTATCCAAATACCTGAAATTCATGCCTGGATAATAGGCCATATTGCCCAATTCCTCTTCGATGCGAAGCAGTTGGTTGTATTTTGCCACCCGGTCAGAACGCGAAGCTGAACCCGTTTTGATTTGGCCTGTGTTTAAAGCCACGGCCAAGTCGGCGATTGTCGTGTCTTCGGTTTCACCACTTCTGTGACTCATCACCGCCGTATAGCTACTGCTTACTGCCATTTGAACGGCATCAATAGTTTCAGTGAGAGAACCTATCTGATTCACTTTCACCAAGATAGAGTTTGCAATTCCAGAATTAATTCCTTGCGCCAAACGGTCGGTGTTGGTTACAAAAAGGTCGTCGCCAACGATTTGTACTTGGTCGTCTAAAGCCTCTGTGAGCAAGCCCCAACCATCCCAATCGTCTTCTGATAAACCATCTTCGATTGATACAATCGGATATTTTTCTGTCCAATCTTTCCAGAAATCAACCATTTCAGATGACGTGCGTTTTTCTCCAGTTGAGTGGAATTCATATTGACCCGTTTCCACGTTGTAAAACTCCGTTGCCGCGGCATCTAAAGCGATAAACATATCTTTTCCGGGCGTATATCCAGCGGATTCAATGGCTTTCAACACCACTTCAATCCCCTCTTGGTTCGATTTCAAATTCGGCGCAAATCCACCTTCGTCTCCCACGTTGGTACTCATGCCCATGTCTTTTAACACTTGTTTCAAATGGTGGAATACCTCCGTGCCCATTCTCAAGCCTTCTGCAAAGGTTTCCGCACCAAACGGCATCACCATAAACTCTTGAATATCAATCAAATTATCAGCATGTGAGCCACCGTTCAAGATGTTCATCATCGGAACAGGCATGGTATTGGCATTTACGCCACCCACATATCTGTAAAGCGGTAAACCACTTGCATTTGCAGCAGCTCGAGCACAAGCCAAAGAAGCGCCCAAAATAGCATTGGCACCCAAAACGGATTTGTTGTTTGTACCATCCAAAGCAATCAAATTCATGTCAATGGCTTTTTGGTCGAAAACGTTCATGCCGTTTAAAGCATCATTGATGGCCGTATTAACAAAATTAACGGCATTCAAAACACCCTTTCCTAAATAGCGTTTCGGATCTTTGTCGCGCAATTCCATAGCTTCGTGCATACCTGTAGATGCTCCTGATGGCACTGCTGCCCTACCAAATGCGCCGCTTGTTGTAAATACTTCTACTTCAACTGTTGGATTGCCACGAGAATCTAAAATTTGGCGTCCGATTACTTTTGCGATTAAGGTCATATTTTTTGGATTAGAAGATTTGAGATTTGAAAATTCGAAATTTGAAATTCGAAGATTTGAAATTCGTGATTGACTGTGCAACAAATTTCAAATCTCGAATTTCCCAATTTCAAATCTCGAATTACAATTATTTAATTTTTTCTCGATTTCATATTCTCCACAAACTGGTCAAACAAGTAGCGTGAATCGTGCGGACCTGCTGATGCTTCTGGGTGGTATTGTACTGTGAATATAGGTTGACTTTTCAATTGGATTCCGGCAACGCTATTATCGTTCAGATGGATATGTGTCAATTCGATGTCGGTGTTGTTGCCCAAACTGTCGTGGCTCACTACAAATCCATGATTTTGAGATGTCACCTCACATTTTCCTGTCAACAAGTTCTTGATAGGGTGGTTCAATCCGCGGTGACCGTTGTGCATTTTCACTGTTTTCAAGCCTTGGCTCAAAGCAAAAATCTGATGTCCCAAACAAATGCCAAAAGTCGGCAAGTTCAAATTCACCAACTGTTTCACCAATTCGATTTGCGCATGCATCACTTCTGGGTCGCCTGGACCATTTGAAAGCATAATGCCATCAGGATTCATCGCTTTAATTGCGTCAACAGTCACATCCATCGGGAAAACGCGCACGAAGCAATTGCGTTCCAACAAACAACGGATGATGTTCTTTTTAACCCCAAAATCAACCAATGCTACTTTGAAAGGTGCATCAGGATTGCCGTGGTCTTCAATAACTTTTGTAGCCACTTTAGACGACAATTCCAAGCCAGCCATAGAAGGTACTTTGGCCAATTGGGTTTTCAATTCGTCGATGTTTAAGTTATCCGAAGAAATGATGGCATTCATCGCACCCGCATCGCGGATATGGCGCACCAAAGCACGTGTATCGACATCAGAAATTCCGACAGTTTCATTCTCAGAAAGGAAATCTTGCAGCGAACCATTGGCATCTGCGCGAGAGAAACCATTTGAGAATTTTTTGGTTACCAAACCTGAAATCATGACGCGATCTGATTCTACTTCTTGGTCGTTTACCCCGTAATTCCCAATGTGGGCGGTGTTCATGATAAGAATTTGACCATAATAAGAAGGATCGGTAAACACTTCTTGGTACCCCGTCATGCCCGTATTGAAGGCAATTTCACCGGTTGTTGTACCAATTTTTCCACAAGAATAACCTTGAAAAACTGTGCCGTCTTCAAGAAGTAACACTGCAGGACGCAAATCAGACATAATCAGAATTTTTGCAAAAGTACGGCTTAAATCGACACGGGAAAATGAAAACTTTTCGACAGATGTTAACAGTTATTCTCCCCTACCACATTTCAAAATCAAAGCCACCAAAGTCATCTTCTGTGGCTCTGGGACGGTCTTTGAGCTGAATGGCCTTGATTTCGTCATGAATCAAATCGCTTAACACTGAACCTCTTGGAATGGTAATGCGCGTTTTGGTTTGACGCAAATCAACGTTGAATTCATTGGTGTTTTCTGGCTGAATACCGATATACGCAAGGGTCCAATTGTCTTCTTTTTCTTTTTTGGTTTTGTAGAAATACACCCAACCTTCTTCGCGACGTGTTTTCACCCATTCTTTGCCAATGAACACAATGCTGTCTTTGGTTTCGTCGTAGGCATTGTAACCGTTGTAGAACAAACGCGAGCGACACAAACGTTCTTGATCGATAAAATTGGCGGGCAATTGCGCTTTCTGTTTGTCATCCATGCGATAAACAATGCCAGCCACACGGTCATAATTTTTGATATCGGCGGTGAGTTGCGCCAAAAACTCAGGCGTAACCCGCATGTTGTTGTTTAACATCACGGGCAACAACTCTGTTTGGAATCTCAAATTCAAGCGCATCATGTCTTCTATAAGTGCTTTTACTTGTTTTTCGCGTTGAAAAGGGAACAACAAATAGGCAAAGCGCATCAAAGTATTGTTGGTGCCGATGTAGTTTTTGTCGCGTTGCAAAGCGCTGCGCTCCCCTTTCACCAAGATTTTCGATTTCAAAACCATATCATTCACAGAGCGTTTGTAAACACGGTGATTCATCTTCTCGCGCCAGACCGCTACCGACATCAAATAATAGATCTCATCTTCGTAGGCTTTGTTTACAAAAGTATATTTCAACAATTCGGGAAAAAGGTAGGCTGTTAATTCGAGCGAGTCGTCATAGGGTCTAAACACAGCACCCAATGCCCCATTGTCATTGCTTACAGGGATGTCTTTATCGAGTAATTTCACTACAAGCAACGTTGCTTTCTTGGTTTTCTGACGTGCCAGTGCTTCTAAAATTGCAAACTGATACAAAGAGGTGTCGCTAACTTTCAAGTAATAATCCTCCAGGAAAGGCAGCACAGCAGGATGGTCTATATTGCCCAAGTCTTTGATCATAGCAATTTTCGCGTTGATATAATCTGCGGTAAATGGATAGGTTTTGATGACTTGAATCATTTCCTCTACGTGTTCTTTGTCGAAATTCACAAAGCGCACCACAGCTTTCAACGCAGCATCTCGGGTTAAGCTATCGCTGCTTTTGATGTTTTGAAAATACAAACTGGCTTTATCATCAAATACCGAAATGGCCTTTGGGTCTTCATTCACGGGTTTGAACGAGTTGAAAAATTCAGACACGTAGGCTGACTTTTCGGTAAGCGTGTCTAAATTGGCACTGAGCACATACAAGCGATTCATGTTCAAAACATATTTCTTTTGAATGAGTCGGCTCGAAGCTGAATCTGCAAAAGATACTTCCAAGAAATGCATGCCGTCTTGTTGCCCGCGATTTTGTTCTTTCACATAAAAATACTC
>JBIIJN010000040.1:0-22765 GCA_044233745.1 Crocinitomicaceae bacterium | reverse complement strand
CGAATCATCTGGTGGGAAAAGGTCATTTTGGATAGGGCCAGTTTTGCATTTGCGCGTTCATAAACCTCATCGCTGAAACCGTAAGGTCCGCCAACAACAAAAACGATTTGCTTGGGTCCTTGGTTGAAAACATTTTGCATCCAGTCGGCAAATTCAACGGAACGGTATTCTTTGCCGCGTTCGTCGAGAAGCACAACAAAATCAGTGTTGCTTAATTTTTGCAGCAGCAATTTTCCTTCCTCCGTTTTGATTTGGTCTTTGCTTAGGTTTTTGGCGTTTTTGAGGTCGGGAATTTCGATTTTCTCAAAAGGCACATAGTTGTTGAGTCGCTTGATGTAAAGGTCTTCGCCTTCTTTGAGAAAATTTTTCGGTGTTGCGCCCACAACCAAGAGTTTGATTTTCATAAAATGTCCGAATTAACGGTCAAATTTACGGAAAATAGACGTTCATCAGTATGTAGTCGATGTTGCCTCCTTGACTGTGACAACCAATACAAGATGCGCCTTTCAACTCAGCAGATTCAACCACTTTTCCGTTTTTCTCGATGTATCCCCACACCCAGCCATTGGCATCTGCAAATTCAGAATCCGATTTCTTGTATAGCGTTGCATAACGTTCTAGTTCGTTAGAGCTGTTATACAATTCTTTCACCACCACTGAACCTTCTGGAAAAACAGCATTATCAACTATTTTTCCTGACGCATCAAGTTGCGTTGCTGCTGCTGCGTTAAATCGCGTGCGCAAAAAGGGAAAATTATGCCCGCTACCACTGCTTTTATCCAAAAAGGCATCGCTATTCTTATACCAAACGAAACCAGCATCTTCTTCTGACAAACTAAAAAGCTCACCATCAATGCCTTTCGGCTCTTTCTTACAAGAAAATGTCAACAACAACACGGAAATAATAAAAGGCACTGCTACTCTCATGGCGAATTTTTTTATCAGCTAAACGTGAAAAACAAATATCTTATTGTATTGCCTTATATTTGTGCCATGCAAAAACGTGCTATTCTTATTGGAGCCAATGGGCTTATCGGTTCTCATATACTAGAATTTCTTATTCAATCTGATTATGAGGAAATTCAACTACTACTCAGGAAAGAAATTTCTATTTCAAACACCAAAATCACCCAACGCTTGGTAGATTTCGATCGGCCAGAAACTTGGGAAGATGCATTTGAAGATTGCAGCCACGTATTTTGTGCCATTGGAACCACAAGAAAGAAAACACCAAATTTGAATGATTACCGCAAAGTAGATTACGATATACCTGTAAATGCCATCAAGGCAGCAGATAAATATGGTGCAGATGCGTTTATGCTCGTGTCTTCTGTAGGTGCGGATGCGACTTCAAAAAACTTTTACCTCCAAATCAAGGGAGAAGTGGAAGACGTTTTGGAAGGCGCACAAATTCCAATGAAAGGCAGTTTTCAGCCATCGCTTCTTTTGGGCGATCGACAAGAAAAACGCTTCGGAGAGTGGCTGGCTAGAAAAATAATGCCCCTTTTCAACTTTATAATTCCCGCTGCATACAAAGCCATTCATGCCAAAGATGTAGCACTGGCCATGTTGCGCGCCTCAAAAACACAAAAGGAATCGTACCAGGTTTACCAATACAACGAAATGCAAAAACTTGTTAAATCTGTATAATTCGGCATTAATTTTGTCTGGCTTGCAATGAAATTTGGGAAACCTATATTTTTGCAATGCTAAATTTTAAATTTTACACATAACATTATGAAGCACATCGCTTTAGCACTAGGAATTATGGCCTCAATAGCAACCGGACGAGCACAGGATACTTTGAGTGTTTTGTTTATTGGCAACAGTTTCACATTCATGAACGAAATGCCTATCATGTTTAAAGAAATTGCTGCAAGCAAAGGAAAAACAGTGCATGTAGAATATTTTACAGAAGGCGGAAAATCATTAGAATACCACAGCACACAAGAAAAAACCTATAAAGCCATTAAAAGCCGCAAGTGGGACTATGTTGTGCTACAGGAATTAAGCAACACACCTGCTCAGCCCGATTCAAAAACAGAAAAAATATCCTTGCCGTTTTTTAAGCAACTGGCAGATTCTGTAAGAAACAACTGCGATTGTACCCAAATCATGCTCTACATGACCTGGGGTTACAAAAATGGCAATTCACAATGGGCAGAAATCAACACCTATGAAACCATGCAGGCGCGTATTACCAACACGTATATGCGGTACACCGACCTATTGCAAGCCCAAGTAGCGCCTGTTGGTATGGTGTGGAGCCAATTCAGAACGAGCTATCCTGCCATTGAATTGTACGACCCCGATAATTTTCACCCGAGCAAATTGGGCTCATATCTGTCGGCATCTACATTCTACGCGGCTATTTTCGGTGAATCGCCCTATGGTGCACTTTATTATGCGGGACTCGATCCTTACACCGCTGAAATGATTCAATTAACGGCCTCACAGGTGGTTTTGAACAATTTGAATCAGTGGCGCTTGGTTTACAACAACAATAAACTTACACCAGCCTTTGACGTTACCATAAAAAACGGCCAAGTCAAATTTGAAAATCGCTCAGATGGTTATACAGAAATTGAGTGGGACTTCGGAAATGGTGTCGTTTCGCGTGAATTGAACCCAACCGTTCGCCTGCCTAAAGGGAAGTACACTGTAAAACTAACTGTGAAAAACAATTGTAAATCACGCGTGTTGTTCCGAAACATCATCATTGATTAAACCCCGGAATGAGGCACGAGGATTTACAAACCATACAAGATTTAGAATTTGACCTCATCCGTCGGCAAGTTGCGGCATATAGCGTAAGCGAAACGGCTTCCAAAAAATTATTGGGCATGCTTCCCTACAAAGAAGTGAAGCAATGCATTCGTATTCTTAAGGCTACATCAGAATTGGTGGAAATCAAAAACTCTAAAATTGGTTTTCCTCCTGTTGAATTTGAAGAGCTACACAAAGAAATCAAACTCTTACATATCAACGGCTCAGTGCTTCAAGTTGAAGGATTATTGCGTCTCATGTTGGCCTCTGACTTGGTCAATGAAATGCTCAAATCACTAGAAAAACGAGAAGACAATTTTCCAAATTTCTCGCTACTCCTCGATGATGTTTACTACACCAAAGAAATCATCGAACTCATTGATAAAGTACTCGACCCCTCAGGTAAAATACGCAATGATGCTTCGCCAGAATTGGCAGAAATTCGAAAAGAAATTCAACAAGTGCGCATCAAAATCAATAGAAATTTCGACCGTGAAGTGAAGAAATTTTTGAAAATGGGCATCTTGAGCGACACCAAGGAAACCTATTTAAACGAACGTCGTGTTTTGGCAGTAGTGAGCTCACACAAACGCCAAGTGCCGGGCAATGTACTCGGCTCTTCCAACTCGGGCAACTTTACCTACATCGAGCCCGGTGTAAATATGACCTTGAGCAACGAATTGGAAATGTTGCTCGATGATGAACGCAAAGAAATTCACCGCATACTCAAAGCGCTTACCGCCAAAATCTCACAATTCGTTGACCTTGTAGAGGCCTACCAAAAATCATTGGTGAAGATAGATTATATCAACGCTCAAGCCAGATTTGCAATCCAGACCAACAGTGCCCTGCCCGGTCTAGAAGAAAAAGAGACCTGCATCGAGTTGATTGATGCCTATCACCCACTGTTGTTCCAAGCCAATGCTGCTCGAGGCGTAAAAACCATGCCACAAACCTTGACCATGGACAAAAGTGCCCGAATGTTGGTGATAAGCGGACCGAATGCTGGTGGGAAAAGTATTACGCTCAAAACTGTTGGCTTGTTGCAAATGATGCTGCAATCGGGACTTTTGGTGCCCGTGAATCCAAATTCAAAAATGTCATTTTTCCACCAAATTCTTACTGATATTGGCGATAATCAATCCATAGAAAACCAGTTGAGCACCTACAGTTATCGTTTGAAAAGAATGAAATATTTCCTGGAAAACGCCAACCGCAGAACTTTGCTCTTGATGGATGAGTTTGGCACGGGCTCCGACCCTGAATTGGGTGCTGCGCTCTCGGAGGTGTTCTACGAAGCCTTATACAACAAGAAGTGTTTTGGGGTAATTTCCACGCACTACAGCAACATCAAGCTCAAAACAGAACAACTCAGAAACGCCATCAACGCTTGTATGCTCTTTGACATGGAAACGCTTACGCCTTTATATCAGCTCCAAGTGGGACAGCAAGGCAGTTCGTTTACATTTGAAGTGGCACAAAATATTGGTATTCCAGAAGATTTGATTGTTCAGGCCAAAGAAAGATTGGGCAAACAAAAAGTGCACATGGAACAATTGCTTTCTGATATGCAAAAAGAAAAAGGCCGGATGGAGCGCTTAAATAAGGAATCTATCGAGGCCAGAATCCGCGCTGAAAAAGCAGAAAAAACATACCAAGAAAAAGAGCACAGACTTACCGAAAAACTTGATAATCAGAAGCTTTTCATTGAGCGCAACAACCATTTCATTGTGTTGGGCAAGAAAATGAACGATTATGTAAACAACTACGTGATTGGTGCAAGAGGAAAAACCAAAAACACCGTTTTATTTGAGGAGTTGAAGAAATTTCTGACCATCGAAAAAACGAAGCGTTTGGAATCCGTGAAAAAAGAAAAAGCCAAAGCACAAAACAACAAAGTCAAAACTAAACCACAGGTTGAAAAAGAAGTCAACAACACCCCAATGCCTATTATTCAGATAGGTTCACGAGTAAAAATTGACAAAAGCAAAAACTTGGGAACAGTTGAAGCCATCGACACAAAAAACAAAACAGCCGTTGTGGTTAGCGGGATTCTGAAATTCACAATGCCCTTGGATCGTTTGACGGTAATTATCTAGGCATAAAAAAACCCGATTGTAAAAAACAATCGGGTTTGAATCAAGTATTGATTAAACTATATTCTGATTGATAGACCAAAGTGAATGATATTACCGCCACCAAGTCCAAATTCAACATGTGCACCAATATTTTCTGTAAAGAAATAACGTGCACCAAGCGCCAATCTCATAGCAACTGGTAAAGCCCCTTCTAATTCTTCTCCAATAAAATTTGGGTCATTTGACGTAGTGACGCGCTTGATGCTTCTGTAACCTGCCCCAACACCAAAATAAGCATCGAAAGAATCACTGTTACCAAAATGGTAGTTAATTCTCGGGAAGACACGAACTCTGCGTACACTATACTCGTAATTATACTTATTCACACCATCATCAACAAGCCAAGTTGCAGTGTGAATTAAATAATTGCCCTCTAAACCTATACCTACTTTGTCAGAAGCCATAAATTCAAAGCGACCACCAATTGCGCCGAAACTCTTAAAATCGCCATTGTTGGTATTGGCCATTTCCTGAACAAAAGCTTTTGATGTGGAACCAAAACCGTAATACAAGTCAATACACATTCTCCCTTGATCCATGGCTTGACCATTCACCAAATTAGTGCTCAATAAACTCAAAGCACCGATTACAAAAAGTCTCATTTTCTTCATATTATTAATTTTTAATGATTGAACAAATCTAAGAAACATTTGGAATGGAAAACAAAAAATCATGGAAATTAACGCCAAATCGTTGTGCGTGAATACCATTTTTTGATTACCGCTTCTGCTGGCTTTTGCTGAGGTGTGTAATCGGAGTTGTTTGTGGTTCCTGTATAGTGAACAGGTTCAGGGTACCATTTCCAGATAAACCCGCCGGCAAACCAAGGCTCATTCCAAACAGCACGAAATAAGCCTTCATAACTATTCACTTGCGCTTGCAAATTCACATTTTCATAATGCGAGTCATATTCTACTTCCCATTGTTTCCAAACGGGTTTATTTACAGAGCGATAGCCATATTCGGTAAAAACAATCAACTTGCGCTTTCTGACAGCAAACAAGGCCAATTGGTCGGCATAAGGCTTCCACAATTCATGTACATCTTCTGCACTTGGGGTTTTCGAATCGCTGATAGGAAAATAAGCATCAACACCAATATAATCCAGGTCATCCCAAAACGAAATACGCCGATAATCGTCCCAATTGGCTGCATACATTAGCTTGCCACGGTAAAATTTTCGAATGTGCTTAATCAGTCGCTTGATGAATTTAGGACGTTTTTTTACCACAGTTTTCAATTCGGTCGCAAAACAAAACATCTCAATGTCGTTCATTTCCGCAAAAACAGCCCAGCGCAAAATAAAGTCAGAGTAGTTTTTCTCGAATTGAAGCCAACCCAAGGAGTCGAAATCCAAAGTGCCCGCCCATCCAGTTCCTTCAACCCAAAAATGTGGTTTGAGCACAAGCTTTTTGCCAAATTTCCGCGCATCCTTTATCACAGAAATCATGTTTTCAGGTTTGTCGCCCCACCAATTTTTTTCATTGGGAAAAATGATCGTGGGGTCTGTATTGCTGTTCATGTAGGCAAATGGCGTTAGGGCAATCCACTGAGCGCCAATACTATCCAGAGCTGGTATTCCACTGTCTTTTTGCGCACCAAATTCGGCGGGAGCAAAATTAACTCCGGTAAACTTAGGCTGAGCAGCAAGCAAATGCACGCCCAAAAAACAGATTATAGTTGAGAATTTTAATAACATCAGATTCTTCACTTAAACGCAATGTTGTTCAATAAAATCTATCAAGGCATGAATCACTTTGATGTGAATTTCCTGAGCACGATCTGCATATTTGGAATGAGGCGCTCGAATTTCAACGTCAACCAAAGCAGCCATCTTTCCACCGTCTTTTCCAGTTAAACCCACCACTTTCATGCCTTTGCGCTTAGCGGCTTCAATAGCCAGAAGTACATTCTCAGAATTGCCACTAGTAGAAATCGCCAAAAGCACATCATTTTTTTGTCCCAAAGCATCGGTCATGCGTTCAAAAACATGCGCATAGCCATAATCATTAGACACGCACGACATATGCGAGGCATCCGACAAAGCAATAGCTGGCAAAGCCCGTCTGTTTTCACGGTAACGACCTGTCATTTCTTCTGCAAAATGCATGGCATCACAAAGAGAACCGCCATTGCCACAACTCAAGATTTTGCCGCCATTTTGAACCGCAGCTACCATGATTTGTCCAGCTTGAACAATGGCCTGCATATTGGTTTCATCAGATAAAAATGAATTAAGCGTTTGTTGGGCTTCAAGAAAATGACTTTTGATACTTTCAGCGTTCATGCATAAATTTTTCAATGATTCGATGCAAAGATGCGAAAAAGACACCAATCACTCACCTAAGACCTTGTGCTTCTTCAACAATGGATTATTGATTACCAAACCAACATTGAATAAAAGCCCACGACCCAATATTTCAGGGGTAGCAACACCAAAAGGATTGACGCGATAGCTCACATCAAAAAAGGCAGCATAATGCTGTTGGTTTACAAACAAAACACGGTCTTCACACATCCTTTCACGACTGAAAACGTATTGCGATTTTAAACCGAAAAAGCCACTGTTCACTTGGGTTGTTGAAAAATTTGGTTCATCAATTTCATTAACACCACGGAAAAAGCCAAAACCATAACCCACGTATGGTTGAACAAGCACCTTGGCATCCATAAAAGCCTTAGTCGCACCCAGATAAACGTCAAAATAAAACAAACCAAATGGTCGATTTTCATCGTATTCCGGTTTTGATGTAAATGCCGTTTTCGTTTTATGCTGATGAATCAATATGCGACTGCCAAAATAAAAATGCTTGAAATTGTAGTCAAAAAGGAAATTAAAAGCAAAACCAGCACCGATATTAGATGGCTTCTGAAGCAGCGTGTTGATACCCAAACCTATTCCAAAAAGCATACTCTTGTCAGTGAGCCGCGACAACGTGTTTTCATATTTAATGACAAAATCATTAAACTCTTGCTTTTCAAACTTTTGCCGATTGAATGCTTGCCCCACCACGTTCAGCTGCTCTTGGCTACAAACATCAAATTGATACTTGTAATAAGCCAAATAGAGTTGCAAGAACCGTTTTTGCTCTTCATCGATACTCGAATTGAGTGCCGCAAGCGCGATGTTTTCTATCTCCCGGCGAAACTGTTGTTGCAATACTTTTCCGAGTGTGTCGAAACTTGCAAAATATTCAGCCACGCCAAAATATCGAGCAGAAAAATCTTGTCGAATGGCACGTTGCAGTTTCGACGATTCATAATAATCTTCATTGAAATGGTAGGTTTCAAAAAATCCCGAAAAATCCTGTTTCAATAGGTGTAGCCATTCTTTTTCGTGTCCCGTGAGAATGAAGTAATCCTCTACTTTGTTGTTGGTCAAATCAATTTCATCCCACAAGGATTGCTCTACCAAAATGGCCAATTCATTGCGTTCTGATTGTATTACATCGTCTTGCCCATACAGATGAAAACTTGAAAAAACGATGTAAAACAAAGCCCAATGCATCCTGTTTTTACTGGGAACAAAACCCAAGAAAAAAGACACAAAAAACGAACTGAGTACCGCGGGCAGCATTTTAGGATTTTCCGCTAAGTTACTAAAAAAGTAGGACTATTGGAAGGAGATAACATACAAAAGGCAAAAAGCGCCACCCGAAAATCGAGCGGCGCCTTGAAAAAAAAGTAAATTCTACTCTTTATTGTATCACAATACGTTTCACCACAACATAATCACCAGAAATGAGGCGGATGTTGTAAACACCTTTGGCCAAACGACTCAAGTCGAGAGATTTAACATCTGATGCGTTAAAATCTTCTTCATGCAACAGCGCTCCTTGTACATCAAACACTTGCAATTCAAAACTTTCAAGACCCATCTGAGTGGCATCTATGAAAAATTCGCCTGTGCTTGGGTTTGGGTAAATGGACAATGCGTCTGTTGCTTCATCTTCAATGCCCACACCGCTTCCACCGCCAGAGTTGACAATGTTGATGGTATAATCTTCTGTTTCGCCCCATTCAAAAGTGCCACAAGGATCGATATTTCCATCATCTGGCAAGTAGTTCATGCGCACACGCATTCTTACATTACCTAAAGAAGCACCAACTGGCACTGTGAAGCTATATTGCACAGGAAAAGCTGTGTTTTGAGCTACCGTTGTGAGTCCAACGCGCTCTGAAGTTTCAAAAGTTTGGTTGTTGTTAAAATCAATCCACACCGCAATTTGATTGTCGAGATAGGCCACGTTTGGAGAACCCACTATGGCTGTGTTTACCGATGCTGTATATTGCTGTCCACGCGCTAACGTTGTGGTTTGTGATGTGAAATTTGAATACTGCCCACAAGGAGAGGTGTTGTTTAGTGTATTAAGGGTCACGTTGGCAACGTATTCATCGCCTGTAGCACAAGCATGTGTAGCCGTAGTCGCACAATATCCGCCACCACCACCACCTGAGCCACAGGTATGACCCAAAAGCGTTGTTACACCTGAATTTGTTGGGTCCAGCCAAGGTTTCAACTGCGCCGTATTGGTAGTTCCACACAAATCCCAGTCGCTGCGTACTTTTCCGTAAACATCAGGTTGGTTCGTTGCATTACAGAAAGAAGAACCGCCTGTCAACTGTCCAACAATCAATTTGTTTTGATTAAAAATAGGCGAACCAGATGAACCGCCTTCTGTTACTCCATGACCATTCGCCGTTGCAGACCAAATCACACGCCAAAAGTGTCCGTTGCCACCACCGTTGAATGAAGTATTGGTAAGTGTTGCAGTAAATGTAGAAATCTTCTTGGCACTACCTGCAGGGTGGTGAATACCAACTCCCGATGTAGCTCCTGTATTGTTTCTATCCCATCCAGCAAAATAAGCATTGTAAGCTGTTGGAATGGTAGAATTCAGTTCCACCAAGTAAAAGTCAGAACCAGCCACCTGTCCGTTTCCTGGAGGATTATTCAAAGTTCCACTTCCTGAAGAAGCACGCACATTTCCTCCTGTCATAGTTTGGTTGCCCTTTGATGGATCTGAACCATTCGCATTCGGCTGGCATGTGGTTTTTTGATAATTCCAGTACCATACCCAAGAGGCAATGCTTGAGCCAGCAGCGCGCTCACCGCAATGCCAAGCTGTCAAAATATAGGGTTTACAATCGTTTGCTGTGTTGTTTATGGTTGCAGCTGAACAAACAAAGGTGCCTCCGCTTTGGTTGAACGTATAATGAACAACCGAACGAATTTGCTCAGCCCATCCAGTGCTTTCAGGTGTACACGCTACATCTACTTGGCAACTGGCGGCTTTCATGAGCGGCAATGTTCTAAATTCATTCACAAAATCTTCAACTCCACGATAGAAATAGGTCACTTCATTGATGTTGATGGTTGGATATGTCAAAACGTGCGCTGGAGCGTGATACTCTAAGGTAAACACATCGCCCTCAACCATTTGCATAGCCTGAAAACGAGGCGTGTTAGCGGTATAAGCGCCAATGATATGATTTTTATTCTTGTTGAACGCAAACAATTTTGACCCCGCCGGAAGCACCACTTCTTCTGAGAAATAGATACCCAGAGCCAAAGCATCTTTTGATTTAATTTGCAATTGCCAAACCTTGCTTCCATCTGAAAGTGTGGTCCAAGTGCCACTATTCATTGGAGAAAGGTTTACCTGAATAAGTGTACCAACGCGGTAGGCACGCCCAAGTTCATCGTTAATTGCGTCTTCTTCTAAAAGCTGCTGCACATTGGGCTTCACCAAATTAACCGCTTCAACAGCATTGATAGATTGAGCCGGCAAGCCAAAAGAAACGGGCTCTCCGCCATCACCCACTTGTGCATTTATCCCAAAGGAAAAGAATAAAAGTAAAATTAAAGAACAGTAAAGTTTTTTCATGATTGAGGTTTTAGATGGCGAAAGTAAGAAAATCCGAATGAAACACAAAAAATCCGAGCCATGAATTGACCCGGATTCAAAAAATATAATTCTTTTTGACTTATCTGATTCTCAAAACTTGTCCAACGCGAACATTATTTGATTTAAGTCCATTCAAACGTTTGATTTCATCTACAGGCACGCCAGTGTTCACAAATACACGATACAGCGTTTCACCCTCTTTGATGGTGTAAGTATCGGAGGTATTCGTGCCTTGATTATTTGGTGCGGCATTTGTTTGAGTTTGAGGAGCCGCAGCCGTTGGTTGAGAGGAAGTGTTTGATGTGGGTCCAACAGCCAACACCCTAAATTCGGTGCGGCGGTTGAGCTGATGTTGTTCTTCCGAACATTCAGATTCATTGGTTGGCTCACAAGGACATGGTTCGGCCAAATCTTTCTCGCCATATCCTTTGGCAGTGAGACGCCCTGGGTTGGTGATTCGTGGTTTAATATAGGCCAAAGTGGCTTGGGCTCTTCTGCGCGACAAAGCATCGTTGTAAGCATAAGAAGCACGACAGTCGGTGTGAGAGCCAACCTCCATTTTCATATTTGGACAACGATTGAGTAAGGCAACTATTTTATCCAATTCTGCAGCTGCATCTGGGCGAATGTTGTGTTTATCCAAATCAAAATAGATTGGATTCAAAACCACGCGGTTGTTGAAACAGTCAATAATCTCCTGACCTCCATCAGGCAAATATCCTCTATCAAGTTCTATGATGACCTCAATGACTTCAGGCTTTTCATAAATGCCGGCATAATCAACAACTTTGCCGCTGTAACCCTTTTTATCTGCTCTGATTCTAAAAATAAGATCATCTAAAATGCGCTTGTTACGAATCGGAGTTAAGTAGTCTCCCTGAGCAGAAGTGAGCTCATTGGCTATCTGTGCTCTTGTAGTTTCATCAGCAATAATCACACGCGCTCCTTCAATAGGCTCTTTGGTTTTCTTATCAATCACTATCACTCTTAGGGCCAAGTCACCAGTACTAACCGTGGTGGACCCAATCTGAATCATACATAAATCTCTATTGATGACATAGGTTCCCTCTGGCAGGTCTTCCGTTGTAAAAGTTTCCATCGTAGATTGGTAGTCCTTTTTTGTTCCCTCAAGGAAATATGCAGCTTTAATAGAAGGGTCTAGCATGAAACTATACGATCCATCCTGCTCCACTTTAGTTCTTGAAATATCTCGCCCCGTTTCATCTTTAAGAACAATGGTTGAACCCGGCAAATAAGTTTCGGCATTATTACAATCTGTAACCAACCCTTGCACTGTGAGCATGGGGTCAAATGGCTTCAACATCTTGAATCGGTATATATCATCGTCGCCAAGACCACCTTCACGGTTTGAAACAAAATAACCAGACTCTAAATCTTTTTCGATGATAAAGCCAAAATCATCATAAGGCGAGTTCACAGGAACACCCATATTGGTAATGCCCGAAATTGTAGATTTACTAGGGTCTAAATAACCAAAAAAGACATCCAATCCTCCAATACCTGTATGTCCATCGGAAGAGAAAAACAACATGTTGCTTTCACTTTCAATGTAAGGGAACATTTCATTTTGTGAAGTATTAACAGTGGCGCCTAGATTGATGGGCGTGCCGGTTTCACCATTTTGGTCGATACTCACCTTCCATATGTCACTGCCGCCTAATCCACCAGGGCGATCTGAAGCAAAAAACAAAGTCTTTCCGTTGTCCGCAATACATGGGTGACCTGTGGAATACAAATCACTGTTTATCGCCAATTCACGCACATTAATAATTTTGCCTTTGCTTGATATTTCAGCTCTGAAAATTTTCAAACGCATGGTGCTACTTGAGTCAAACTTTTTCTTTCCACCAACATAATTGCTTCGCGTAAAATAAAGCACCTGATTGGTAGTATCGAAAACAGCGGGACCATCGTGGAACTTGGTATTGCCTTTCATTCTGTCTGGCTTGCCTATGCTGCCATCAGGTGAAATATCGGCCAGATACAAACCATAAAACTTATTACCCATTCTATCGTAGGTGCGGTTGACTAAATAATTGGAACGGGTCGCATTCGAAACAAAGACTTGACCATCTTTGAACCATGCCACACCAATATCGGAAGAAGGCGTGTTTGCATTGCTTTGATTCACAACGTCAAATCGTCCCTCATCTTTAGAATAGCGCTCAACCAAATAATGCTCCGCAATTTTTCTTCTTGTTAAATCAGTAGCACCGTATTTGGTCTCGTATTCTATGAATTTTTGTAAGGACAAATCATAATTCCGAACCTGTCTGAGCACCATGGCATAGCGCAACAATTGTCGGCTGTTCAGTATGGATTTGCGGTCAATGTATTCATACCACGCCGACGCCTTTTCATTGTTCTCAATTTTGTCGTAACAATCGGCAATATTGGGTGCTATTTGCGACGAATCCACCCCACGCGCTAAAACATCTTCGTACGCCTCAGCAGCATAATAATAAGCCATTTTGTTATAGAGTTTATTGGCCTCATTCCAGCGCTTCATTTGAGCAAAAGCATTGTTGTAAAAAGCAGACAAAACCACAATCACTCCAAATAGTGTTAGTCTCTTCATCAAAGTAGTGTACGTATATTGCATCATAAATCATTTAGTTACCAATACACAAAATGGCGGACTTCATGTAAATCAAAAGTATGTTTATTTCTCAAACAATCTCCGTTGCGATTGAGTACTTTCAAACGGTTTAATGTTGAAAATCAAAATTTTCACAAAATATATAGCCAAGCAACAAAAAAGCCTAATCCATAAGAATCGTCTTGAAAAAAATATCATTTTGTTAAAATCTACAATAGTTTCAATTTTTGACCAGGACGGATCACATCACTTTTCAGTCCGTTGATTTCTTTTATGCGTTCCACAGGAATGCCAACGCGCAAAGAAATACCGTAAAGTGTTTCATTTTCTTTAACTATGTGCACATTGGTTTGTGTTGTATTCAAGGGTTGTTGTTGAACCGGCTTCACGGAATTTGGTGTTGTGTTTGACGCTTGCTTATTGCCGACCGACAACACATTAAACTCTGTTCTTCGATTCAATTGGTGCAATTCTTCAGAACAACTGGATTCGTTTGTTGGTTCACATGGACAATCAACCGCCAAATTACGCTCGCCATAACCCCTTGCGGTCAAACACCCTGGATTGGAAATACGTGGTTTGATGTAAGCCAGAGTTGCTTGTGCTCGACGCATAGATAGCGCTTCGTTATATGCATAGGAGTGTCGACAATCTGTATGAGAACCGATTTCCATACGCATTTCAGGACAATTAATCAATAATTGAATGATTTTATCCAATTCAGCCGCAGCATCCGGACGAATATCAGATTTGTCTAAATCGAAATAAATTGGATTCAAGATGTATTTCTTTCCATCGCAAGCAATAATTTCCTGGCCATCAGAAGGAATATCTCCTTTATCCAATTCAACAACAATTTTTATCACTCCTGGCTCCTCATAAATACTAGCATAGTCAACAACCTTGCCTCTATAACCAGCTTTATCTGCACGAACCCTGAAGATTAAATCGTCCAATAATCGTTTGTTTCTCAAAGGCGTAAAAACATCTCCACTCACTGGTGTCAATTCACTCAACACCTGACGGTTGTAAACTTCGTCTATAACCATAACACGGGCCCCTTCGATAGGCTCTTTAGTGGCGTTGTCCAAAACTAAAACCTCTAATGCCAAATCAGGAGAAGGTCCGAAACCAGAGTCCGTTTCGCCCAAACAAATGTTTCTTTCAATAACTCGTGTACCTTCAGGTAAGTTTTCAGTAGAAAAATTATTTCTACCACTTTCATAACCTTTCAAAGATGCCTCCAATTGATATTGAGCTTGAACAGCAGGATTCAGCAAAAAGCGGTAGTATCCATCTTCACTAACAACAGTTCTAGAAATATCTCGCCCTTTTGCATCCTTTAAAAACACCGTTGCTCCTGGTAGCATCTTCGTCTCATCCGAACAATCCGAAATCAAACCTTCTACAGAAAGCATGGGCACAAATTGCTTAATCATTTTGAAGCTATAGATATCATCATCACCATTTCCACCCTCACGATTAGAGACAAAATAACCTTTTTCTAACGCGTCATCTATTAAAAACCCGAAGTCATCAAATTCAGAATTGACAGGAACACCCATATTCGTCAAACCGCTAATAGATGATTGAGCATCATTCATGTAACCATAAAAGACATCCAAACCACCTAAACCCGTGTGACCATCAGAAGAGAAAAACAACATATTATTTGCACTCTCTACATAAGGGAACATTTCATTCTGCGAAGTATTCACCGTGTAGCCTAAGTTAATGGGATTGCCCGTTTTTCCGTCAGCATCTATAGAAACCTTCCAAATGTCGGTGCCACCAAAACCACCTGGTCTATCAGATGAAAAAAACAAGGTTTTACCATCAGTAGAAATTGCCGGATGCCCTGTTGAGAATAAATCACTATTGATGTCGAGTGCTTTGTGGTTGACCAATTTACCCCTTGAATTAATTTCAGCTCTGAAGAGTTTCAATCGCATTGTGTTGCTTGGGTCAAACTTTTTCTTACCACCAATATAGTTACTTCGCGTAAAATAAACCACTTTATTGATAGAATCATAAATGGCAGGACCATCGTGAAACTTGGTGTTGCCTTTCATGCGTTTGGGCGTGCCTAGGTTACCATCTTGGTCCACAGAAGCTAAATAAATGCCATAAAACTTGTTGCCCATTCGATCATACGTTCGATTGGCCAAGTAATTCGATCTGGTTGCATTGGAAATAAAAACACGGTCTTTATCAAAGAAAGCTACGCCTATATCGGAAGCATTGCTGTTGGCCGCACTTTGATTCTTGATTTCAAAACGACCTTCATTCTGAGCATAGCGCTCAAGCAAATAATGCTCTGCTATTTTGGTTCTCGTCAAATCTGTTGAACCATAGCGATCTTCATATTCCCTGAATTTCTGCAAAGACAAATCGTAATTTCTGACCTGACGCAATACCATCGCATAGCGCAACAATTGACGGCTATTCAATACCGAGCGACGTTCGATGTGCTCATACCAAGCCACCGCCTTTTCGTTGTTCTCAATCTTATCATAGCAATCCGCAATGTTGGGAGCAATTTGTGTGGAATCTATACCACGTGCCAAAACGTCCTCATACGCCTCAGCTGCAAAATAATAAGCCATTTTGTTGTACAGCTTATTTGCTTCTCTTAAGCGACGCATCTGAGCACTCGCCTCTGAGGCAAAGCCCATAGACAAAATGACCATTATCGCCAATGCAATACCTTTTTTCATAATTTTTTTCTCATTGTGTTTTTTCAAAAGCCAGCCACCCGATTAAAAGAATCTAGGCGATAGCAATCTCTTGTTTCCCGTGTATGTAGAAATGAGATCAAAGCTCAACATAACCTCATGTGTACCTCTATTGTGTGTGCGTAAACCATTCACAGACAAATCAAAACCATAACCTACCTTAAATTGCTCTGTAATTTGATACTGTACATAAGCGCCCGCACTTTCCATCAATCTATATGTCCCTGCCACCCAAAACTTATCATAGAATATAAACGCCAAACTACCATCTAAAGCAAATGGAGCGTTTGGTGTAATTTTTAGCATTGCCGTTGGACGCAACTTCAACATTCTATTCACTTCAAAGTAGCCACCAGTCGTCGCATAAAAATGTCGTGTTCTGTCATAAAAAGGCACCGTTGGGTCTAAAGTCGGCTTCAAAATCATAGGGATAGAACCGCCAAAGAAAAACTGCTTGGTCTGAAAGAAAAAACCTGCTCCAACATTACCCATCACCTTACCAGAATAATTGATAGCATTGGGGTCATTGGCTGTTGTCATATTCAAATCCTGCAAGTTTGCGTTGAGAATGTTCACACCACCCTTCAATCCAAAAGACAATTTAGTCGTTTTGTCCTTATTCAAATTCAAGGTGTAGGAAAGGTCTCCCATCAACCACGTATGATTCATAGGACCAATGCGGTCATTCATTACTGTTAGACCCGCTCCTAAATTCTTGGGAAGCGGTGTATGCAAAACCAAGGACTGCGTCATCGGAGCTCCTTTTATACCCACCCATTGGCTGCGGTGCAAAAGCGTCACATTCAACATTTCCTTACTTCCAGCATAAGCCGGATTATAATACAACTGATTGTCATTGTATTGCGTGAATTGGGCTTCCTGCTGGGCATAAGCCGCATATGAAAAAAGCACCGTTGCAATGGCTAAAAACTTAAAATGTCTCATTTTCACTGTTTTTATCTATTAACCTTCCCACCGTGTAGATGGGAAGAAATTTTATTTATTTATTAACGCTTCAAGTAAATGTAACCTGTATAAACATTCCCAAACGTAGCATCATTTTCCTGTCCACCAAGTGTGAGGACATAGAAGTAAGTACCTTCTGGTAATTGATCTCCACCAACATTAAATCTGCTGTCTGAAGTACCATCCCAGTTGTTCAAGTAATCTTCAGATTGATATACCTGAGTACCCCAACGGTTGAAGATTAAGACCTTCGTGCCAGGATATGCTTCCAAGTTTTCAATCACAAAGAAGTCATTGATACCATCGCCACCCGGTGAGAAGAACTCAGGAATGACAATAGAACAATCATTCACATCAATTGCTATCTGAGCAGTAGCAGTACATCCGAACTCATTCGTTGCCGTCACAACATACGTTCCCTCGTTTTGTGGACGAATAGGATTGAACGAGTATGTTGGTCCAACTCCTATTACAGTGCCCCAAACATGACTCCATACATATTGGTTGTTCTGGTTTGGATCTTGTACCACAAGTGTCACTGCTTCGCCACTACAGAATGCCAATGAATCAGAGATTAACGTCACGGTAGGCATTGGGTAAACAGTTACCACCACCACCGTATCGGCAGTATTGCCATTCACGTCGGTAGCAATAATATTCACATTGTTCTCACCGATAACCCAATCAAAATCAGCGTATTCAACTGAAAGCACTCCGCAATTGTCAGTAACAATCAAAGCATCCATGATTTGGGTTTGGATATCAAATGTTGCCGTATCCACAGCACATATGAAGAAATCACTCGGCACACTCTCGAATACTGGAGCTTCAGCATCGACAACAGTTACTGTAAACTCACACAGTGTTGTGTTGCCATAAATATCCGTTGCAGTGATAACCACTGGCCAAGTACCTACTAAGAAATAGGTCCCTGAGTTGATATCCGCTACTATACTCGCTACCTGACAATTGTCTGTAGCTGTAACCTCTGGCCAGAATACAAACACACCACATTCACCTGGCGTACTGTTGATAACAATATCCGCCGGACAGTTGTCGAACACAGGTCCAGTAGTGTCAATTACAGTGATAATGAACTCGTAGTTCGATGAGTTTCCATGAATATCAATCGCAGTGTAAATAACTGTCGTTTGACCAACTGGGAAATCATCGCCGTTGTTGAAACCAGCAGGATCTGTTTCAAAGAACACCGTGTCGACCTCGCAATTGTCAATCACCACTGGCTCAGGCCATGAGTATGGTGCAGAACAGTCGTCAGCAACAGCGTAGATTGTAGTGTCTTGTGGAGCAACTACAAATGTTGGCGCTTGTACATCAACTACAGTAACCTGGAATGTACAAGTAGCTGAACCACCTGACAAATCCGTCGCAATATAGGTAACAGTAGATGTGCCTACAGGGAAGTAGTTGTTTGTGTTTGGAACATTCTGAGCAAAACCGAAGCCTGGAGGGTAAACCACCGTATTCGTTAACTCAAAGTCACAGTTATCAAACACCGTTGGCAAAATCCAACTGGCAAATCCACCACATGAATCTGTTGCATTGTTTATCGTAAAGTCGATAGGACATACGTTGATTACCGGCGCTTGTGGGTCAATTACTGTTACCACAAAAGAACAAGTACTAACATTGCCAGAAGCATCTGTTACAGTAACAACTACAGTTGAATCACCAATTGTGAATATCGAGCCTGGTTGAGCTGAATATGATACAGTAACATCAGAATTACCACAGTTATCAGTAACCACTACATCATACCAAACTTGCATCCAACAAGAGTTGATAATGGCAGTAACAGTAATGTCTGAAGGACAAACAACCGAAGGAGCCTCTGTATCCTCAACAGTTACATCAAATTCACAAATCGTGATATTACCCGCTGAATCTACCGCTGTATAAGTCACGGTTGTTGTTCCTATCGGGAAGAAGTCACCCGAGTTATGCGATGATGTAAATGTAACACCACAGTTGTCAGTTGCTGTTGGAACCGTCCAGTTCACAATAGCACCACATGCACCCGGATCGCTAGAAACAGTTGTGTCTTGTGGACAGTCAGCAATCACAGGAGCCTCATTATCTACTACTGTTACTGTGAATGTACATATCGAAACATTCGCTGGGTTTGCACCATCTGTAAACGTATAAGTCACAGTTGTTGTGCCCACTGGGAATACATCACCAGAGTTATTTGTGCTTGTTACCGTAACCACACCACAATTATCAGTGGCAGTTGGAACAGTCCAAGTTACAATCGCTTCACACAAACCAGCGTCAGTTGAAACCACAATATTATCAGGACAATCCGAAACAGAAGGGAACTCATTGTCAATTACAGTAATTACAAACGAACATGAATCTACATTGCCGCTTGCATCTATTGCCGTGTAAATAACAGTGTGTGTACCAACTGTAAAGAAATCGCCTGGGTTATCTGTAGATGTAAAAGTTATCACGCCACAGTCATCCAAAGCTGATGGAACTGCCCATGAAACATTAGCACCACATAAACCTGGCGCATTGTTCACCGTAATATTATCTGGACAGCCAACAATTACAGGTGCACTATTATCATTCACCGTTACAGTGTAAGAACATGAATCTTGATTGCCAGAAGCATCCGTTATAATATAAGATACTGTGTAAATACCTACCGGCCATTGACCACCAGATATTAAACCTGAGATAGGTGAAATTATCGGCCCTGTTACAACAAAGTCAGGACAGTTGTCCGCGAAGGTAGGTGGTGTTAAAACAACCAACCCAGCACATGTACTTGGTGACACATTAACAATCATGTCTGCAGGACATACAATTGTTGGAAGCTCAGTGTCTTCAACAATTATGTTAAACTGGCATACCGTTACAAACCCAGCAGCATCAGTAGCTATATAAGTTACAGAGGTTGTTCCAATAGGGAAGAATGAACCTGGGACGTGCGAATTGGTATATGTAAGTACACCACAATTGTCAGTTACAGTAGGAGCAGCCCATGACACAATAGCGCCACAATCTCCTGGATCGTTAGTAACCGTGATGCTTGGTGGACATCCACTAATAACAGGCGCCTGGTTGTCAAACACAGTAACCGTGAACGAGCAAATTGTAATATTTGCTGGAATAGCACCATCGCTAAAAGTATAAGTAACTGTTGTAGTGCCAACAGGGAATAAATCACCCGGGTTATGGGTACTCGTTACAGTAACCACGCCACAGTTATCGGTTGCCGTTGGTATAATCCAGTTTCCAACACCTTCACATAAGCCCAAAACTGTGTTTGCAACAATATTGCTTGGACAGTTTATAACTACAGGCGCTTCATTATCAGAAACAGTTACCACAAACGAACATGTGGCAACATTTCCACCTCCATCAACAGCAGTATATGTAACTGTTGTTGAACCAACAGGGAACAAGTCTCCCGGATCATGGGTAGAAGTATAAGAAGAAACACCGCAGTTGTCTAAAGCAGAAGGAACTGTCCAAGAAACAAATGCTCCGCATAAACTTGGTGTATTATTCACAAGGATGTCTTGAGGACACCCAACGATTACCGGGAAGATATTATCAATCACTGTAACCGTATGAGAACAAGAAGCAGTATTTCCTGAACCATCAACAGCATTATAAGTAACCGTATGAACTCCAACTGGCCATTGACCACCTGAAATCAACCCATTGATTGGTGATGTGAATGGACCTGTGAGCACAACAAAATCACAGTTGTCAGATACCGTTGGTGGCGTTAACACAACCAGACCCGCACATGTGCTTGTTGACACATTCACAGTGAAGTCGGACTGACAAATAATTGTCGGAGGAACATCATCAATAATTGTAATATACACCCAAGCATCATCACTCAAAGCTGGCAATGGGAATCCATCATCAAACACAAGGTATTGTAATGAGTCTAATCCACAAGCATCACCATTTGGCGTGTATGTGATAACTCCTGTAATCGGATCTACAGTTGCTGTACCTTGAGTTGGAGGTGTAACTATCACAACGCTTGTTGGATCAATATTTCCATCAATATCTGTGTCATTTACGGTAACATCAATATCAATTGGTGTTCCAGGGTTTGTTGTTTCGAAGTCATCATTCGCAATTGGTGGATCGTTTACAGGAACCACTGTAATGATGAGTATCGTTGTATCACATAGACCTCCCGCACAAGTTATGATACAAAGCGTATCATTGCCGTTCCAACTTGGCGTTGGTATGTATGTGTAGCAAGTCAAACCGCCATCAGAAATTAAAGAACCGTTGGATGGCAATCCGCAAATAGAAGATGAAGTTATCGGATTGAAGAAATTTACTGTAGTATCTGTACAGAATTCATAGATTGAATCCTCAGGAATTTCAACGTAGAATGTATCTGGCTCAGGCACAACATTAATTGTAATAATCGCATCATCACAGTTTGTCGGATTGATATTCTCACAAATAGTGTATCCAATCGTGTATGTACCAGCTGGTGTTCCAGGCACTACGGTGATGTTGCCAGAAGGTACATCCACAGTAATATTACCATTTGAACTGTTTGAGTTTTCCGTATAAGTTACATCAGATGGATTCACAGGATTGCCCTCTAGAGTGTCGTTGTCGTATAAACTTCCAACTACGCCACCGTCATTACTACTAACACCATTGTAAACATCATCATTCGCGATAATTTCATTAGCGTCTTCAACTACGATTTCGGTATCATCATCCGTAACAGGGTCGCCATTTGGATCTGTACCTGAAGCAGTTGCCGTATTCAATACGGTACCATTGCCAATCAAATCTGCTGGTTGAATCGTATATGTTTCAACAAATACCGACACATCGCCTGGCAACATTGTAGCAATCGTTGTGCTCAAACCAGTCAATGGGTCATTTACTGCAACGTTAGTTAATGTTACATTGCCAGTATTGGTAACAGTAATAGTATAAGTAATTATCTCACCTACTGACGAATAAGTCTGAACATCAGCAACCTTCGTTACCAAAATTGACGGAGTCTGTGGAATTGGTGTAATCGTACACTCAGGACATGTTGGGTCAACTGGACATGCAACACATGGTGTTGGGTCTTCCGACTCATCTGTTACTGGAGGACCGATTGGTGGATTGCCTGTAGCCAAAGCCAAGTTGTAGATATAACCAGCATCAATATCCGCTTGCGTGATTGTGTAAACAGCAGTGAACGTTGTGTTGTCACTTTGACCTGGGTTCAAGTTGATTGGTCCACCTACTACTACCACATTAGGGTCAGTTACAGTGATACCTGTCAATGTCGTGTTACCCGTGTTCGTTACTACAAATGTATATAGTACTTGATCGCCTGGGTTAGAAACACCGTTGTTGTCAAAGTCGAAATATGTACCATCTTTTGTCAATTCAATAGACGGAGTCTGTGGAATTGGTGTAATCGTACACTCAGGACATGTTGGGTCGATTGGACATACAACACATGGTGTTGGGTCTTCCGACTCATTTGTTACTGGAGGACCGATTGGTGGATTGCCTGTAGCCAATGCCAAGTTGTATACAAATCCAGCATCAATGTCGTCTTGTGTGATTACATGTACTGCTGTAAATGTCGTATTGTCAACAGCGCCCGGA
>JBIIJN010000112.1:0-6121 GCA_044233745.1 Crocinitomicaceae bacterium | reverse complement strand
AAAACTTCTGCTTTTCCAAACCAAAACCTGTATTGTTGTGCAACACCATGGCGCCCAACTCTTGGAAACTATTTTCATCCAACAACAATTCGATGCGTTCACGGGCAGTAAGTTTACCTTTACTGTGTTGACTTTCAATGCGTTGTTGTCCTCCTCCGAGCAAAGATTCTGCTCTTAATGCGTGTAGTTTTTCTTCAGCTTTGGTCATTGTTCTTCTTTTTGCGACTGCGAAAATAGTGAATTTTGCCTTGAATGCGTCTATTGAGGATTATCGATGAAACACAAGCGAGATATATTGATTAATTTTGCGCCCATGGAAAAGAAAAAACTGACCAACCTCAACGAAATCGGCGAATTTGGACTTATTGATCGTTTGACGAAATCCTTTGAAAATAGTAATGGCACAACTGTGAAAGGCGTTGGCGATGATGCGGCGGTTTTGTATCGCGACGAAGCGACCTTTTCTTTGGTGTCGACCGATATGTTGATTGAAGGCGTACATTTTGATTTGATTTACACGCCTTTGAAGCACTTGGGATATAAAGCAGTAGTGGTCAATTTATCTGACATTTGTGCTATGAACGGTACGCCAGAACAAATCGTGGTTTCTCTAGCTATTTCGAGTAAATATACTGCCGAAGCCATGGACGAATTGTATGAAGGTATGTATTTGGCATGCAAACAATATAGCGTTGATTTGGTAGGAGGCGACACAACTTCTTCTTTGGCTGGCTTGTGTATCAGCATCACAGCAATCGGTGTGGTTGACAAAGAAAAAATCACCTACCGTTCGGGTGCTAAGGAAAACGATTTGTTGGTTGTTACGGGTGATTTAGGCGGGGCTTATGTTGGCCTGCAAGCCTTGAATCGTGAGAAAGATGTGTTCTTGTCGAATCCAGAAATGCAGCCTGAATTGGAAGGTTTGGAGTATTTGGTAGAGCGCCAGTTGAAACCTGAAGCGCGCAAGGATGTGATTGGCTTTTTGTATGAATTGGGCGTTATTCCTACGTCTATGATTGATGTTTCTGATGGCTTGGCATCGGAGATTTTACACTTGGCGCGTGCCTCAAAATTGGGCTGTCATTTGTATGAAGATAAAATGCCAATCGACCCAGTGACCTATCAAACAGCAGTGGATTTTAATCTCGACCCAACCATGTGTGCTTTGAACGGTGGCGAAGATTACGAATTGCTGTTCACGGTGAAACAAGAAGATTACGACCGCATCAAAGGCAGTCCACATTTCACGGTGATTGGCTATATGACGGACTATTCTGCTGGTACTTACCTCGTTACGAAATCAGACACGTTGATTCCATTGGTTGCACAAGGTTGGAATCACTTCGAGAGAGGGGAGAATTAGGAGTTTTAGATTGCACGCAGATGACGCTGATGCAGAGCAACGCAGATAATCGCTGATTTTTTTATCCGCGAACATCCGCCAGATCTGCGTTATCAGCGTTCTATTTATTATCCTTCAGTGGAAAAAATTATCATTAGGAATTTGGCTTATGGAACTGATTCTTCACACAGCTAGATAAGTCGCTCGATTTGTATTTCGATTCGGCCCAGCAGCGGAAAGGAAAAATGTGAAACAAAGCACTTTTTTGGAACTGTGTTGCGTTTTTATCGAGCAATTCGCAAAAATCGGCAAACACTTCCTCTTTATCCCAAGTGTGGTTCATGCTGTTTTGTTTTTCTATTGTTTTAAACAACAATTTTTCAAATTCGCCAAATTTTTGTTGATTCACCAAGTGCCTCTTTGCGGCTTTCATGGCGTGTGGCAGCAGTTGGCTTTCCTTATTTTCGAGAAGCACAAGAAGTTGCAGTATTTTAGTGGCCGACAGTATTTCCAGTGAATTTCTCGAGTTTTCGGAGTTTAAAATGGTTTGGATGTATTTATTGGCTTTCTTGGTTTGACCCATAGCCAAGTAACTTATCACAAACAGGTAATAGAAATACAATTCCCGAACCCCGCTAATTTTACCTTGGTAATTTCTGAGTCCGTTTAAAATTTCTGGGCAAAGTTGGATGTTCTTTTCATAGTGCCCCATGTGGTTGTTCACCATCAATTCGGTGGAATAAGAACTGTTGAATATTTTGATGGTCAGGTCTTCGTTTACTTCTTGAATTTGGCGCAATTCTTTGAGTTTGCCGAGCCACAATTCAACTGAATCAAAATTCAACTGAAGCTGGTAGAAATAGATGGCATTGCTCACCAAAGAGAGGTAGCGGTGTGGATTTTGTTTTTTTATTTCAGGTTTAGATTCGATCAGTTCTAAATTTTGCAGAATAAAACCTAAACTTTCGGTATGTTTTCCGAGTGCAAAAGCTGCTGCTGCTTTGGCATGAAGATATAAATATTGCTCTTCAAAATCTATGGAAATGGGTTTAGAAATGCTTGCAGATAGCTGTTCAAACCATTGTCTTTCAGTATCCGTGTTGGCACTGCCTGTGGTATTAAGTTTTTGCAATATTTGACTTTTTGCGTACCACAATTGGGCGATAGAATCTACATTTGCGATGGCTTGAGCTTCGTTTTTGGAGATGTTTTCGAGTGTTGCGGTATCCGTTTTCTCATAGTTTTTGATTTCGAGTAATTTTTTTCGAATTGCATTTACTTCAATGATAGCTACTTGACTACTGGTCTCTTTTGCCGTTTTTTCAATTTTGTTACACATTTTTTCGCACGCCGCATACATTGATTTACCAAGCAAAATTTCGGCATAGTTGAGTAAATGACGCAATTCTATACTCACACTTGTGGCGCTGTGATAGGCTTCAAGCGCTTTCAACAAATGGTCGTAAAGTCGGTGCAAGGTAATTGTAAAATTGTTGAGCATCGCTTGACCAAAGAAATGCTTTCTCAAAGCTGGTTCGGCATACACTTCTTGTTTTGCCAAAAAGTCAAAAAGCGCCTCATAATTGTTGCTCTCACCAATAACATGCTTCGATGCGTAAATCTTGAAGTAGCGCTTCTCAGATTTATTTATACTTTGGATGAGGTTGAAAACGTGGTCTTGTATTTTATCGCTCATGCATTCTTCTTTGTTGGAAAGTTACATCCATTTTTACTTCAATTTTCTCTCATTGATTGTTTGGCGATTTCTATTGATTTAAGAATACATTTATCTCCATTTTTTTCTCCAAAATGTGTTTGTAATGATTAGGTGTTTCAATAGTTTTAGTACACAATGCAATGTGGAAATGTAATTACTACGTGCTGTTTTAAGTGCTTGCCTTGTATCTATCTTCGTAGATTAAAGGAATTCTGATTTATGGCCAAATCAAACAGATTGATTCAAGGAGACTCAACTCAAGAAAAAAAGAAAAGCCCCAATGCGCCGAGCAGCAAGGGCAAAAACAAGTTGCTCAGTAAATTTGATTTTAGAGGAAAATTCAATGAGCAAAAACTGCGTCGCATAACAGGTGCACTTATGTTGTTGTTTGCCGTTTTTTTTCTGTTGGCCTACACCTCTTATTTTTTCACTTGGAAAAACGACCAAGATATGGTCATGGGCAAGGGCTTGTTCCAATATTTGTTTGAAAGTGATTCACCGGAAGTGGAAAACTGGCTTGGAAAATTGGGTGCTTGGATTTCACATTATTTTGTTTACCGCTGGTTTGGGGTGAGTACTGTTTTTATTGGCTTTTTGTCCTTTGTTTTGGGTGCTCGATTACTCTTTAAGGTTAACTTATTAAGCCTCAGACGTGCCATTCCGATTTTGGTGGTTGCGTTACCTTATTTCTCTGTGCTTCTTGGGTTTTTCACCGCTACAGCATCCAACATGGGTGGCAGTTTCGGCTATGAAATTAACCACTGGCTCAAAACTTCTTTCGGTGCTTTTGGCGCATTTCTTTTTGTCCTCACCATCGGTTTTATTTTGATTGTAACGTTTTTTAATCCCGACTTCAAACGATTGTTGGATTTGTTTGGAAGAAAAAGTCTTGCGGAAGTTGACGAGCCCTATTTGTCGCCAGACGACCTAAAGGTTTCAAATACCTTGCGCCAAGAGGATATTGAAAAAGACATGGAGGCACTCGAAGTAGATTTTGATGAAGATGAAATCTCAGATGAAGAACTTGAGGCCATTGATATTCGCGTGGTGCAACCTGATATAAGCCAAGAAAAGGAACCTGAGTTGATTGATGACTATAACAAGGATACCTTTGGCTCTGATGAGGCTTTTGATGTTGAAGTTGCCCCAGAAGAAGAGGCCTTGTCTGTTGAGGATATCGACGATAAAGTCAAAGAATTCGGTGCCTATGACCCAAAACTCGATTTGTCGGGTTACGTGCTGCCTTCTATTGAGTTGATGAACGATTACGGCAACAAGCAAATTCAAATCGATAAAGAGGAATTGGAACTCAACAAAAATCGTATTGTTGACACCTTGCGTAATTACAGCATCGAGATTGATAAAATTAAAGCAACGGTTGGTCCTACTGTTACACTTTATGAAATCATCCCTGCTCCAGGTGTTCGTATTTCAAAAATAAAGAACCTCGAAGATGATATTGCCTTGAGTTTATCCGCTTTGGGCATACGGATTATTGCTCCCATACCTGGGAAAGGAACCATCGGGATTGAAGTTCCCAATTCGAAGCCAGAAATGGTTTCGATGCGTTCTTTGATTGCTTCCGAAAAATTCCAAAACGCCGATATGGATTTGCCGATTGTTTTAGGTAAATCCATCACCAATGAGACCTTGGTTTTTGATTTGGCTAAAATGCCACACCTTTTGGTTGCGGGTGCCACAGGTCAAGGTAAATCGGTCGGACTGAATGCCATCATGGTGTCTATTTTGTATAAAAAGCATCCTGCTCAGGTGAAATTTGTGTTAGTTGACCCGAAAAAGGTTGAATTGACGCTTTACAATAAGATTGAACGTCACTTCTTAGCCAAATTACCAGATAGTGGTGATGCCATTATTACAGACACCAGCAAAGTTGTAGCTACACTCAATTCCTTGTGTATCGAAATGGATGATCGCTATGAATTATTGAAGGAAGCTCAAGTTCGAACCATAAAAGAATACAACCAAAAATTCATCAATCGAAAGTTGAATCCTGAAAAAGGTCATCGTTATATGCCTTATATCATCGTGTTGATTGACGAGTTTGCCGATTTGATTATGACCGCTGGAAAAGAAGTGGAGCACCCTATTGCGCGTTTGGCTCAGTTGGCACGTGCTATTGGTATTCATCTCATAGTAGCCACACAACGACCATCGGTAAATGTGATTACGGGGATGATTAAGGCCAATTTCCCAGCACGAATTGCATTCCGCGTATTGTCTAAAATCGATTCAAGAACCATACTCGATAGCTCAGGGGCAGATCAATTAATTGGCAGAGGAGACATGCTCATTTCAACAGGCAGCGATTTGGTTCGTTTGCAATGTGGTTTTGTCGACACACCTGAAGTGGAGGCCATATGCGATTTTATTGGCGAACAGCGTGGCTATCCAGATGCATTTTTACTGCCAGAATATGTAGGCGAATCGGTAGATCAACCCGATTTAGAAATAGATGATCTAGACAGTATGTTTGTTGACTCTGCTCGGATTGTTGTAATTCACCAACAAGGTTCTGCAAGTTTGCTTCAGAGAAAGCTGAAGTTAGGTTTTAATAGGGCTGGAAGGATAATTGACCAGTTGGAAGCTCACGGAATTATCGGCCCATCAAAAGGCTCAAAAGCAAGAGAAGTGTTAATTTCTGATGAAATTCACTTAGATGATTACCTCCGTTCAAAAGATTTGTTGTAATTTTGGCACGATTTCTGACTAACCACCGGAAATAAGAACAAATATGAGATTAGCTGTTTTTTTATTCATGTTTATTGTTGGGGCATCTTTTGCGCAACAGGACAAATCCAAATCCATTCTTGACGAACTAGGAAAGAAAGTAAAGGGTTACAATTCATTCTACATTGAATTCACTTCATTGGTTAAAAATGCCGATGCGGGTATCAATGAAACTATGGAGGGAAATGGCTGGGTGAAAGGTGATAAGTTTTTCGCGAGCTATGGTGCCAACACCGTTATATCAAACGGTCTGAAAAATTGGATTATTTCTGCGACTGATAAAACGGTTTACATTTCATCTGTGGATAACAACA
>JBIIJN010000111.1:0-6286 GCA_044233745.1 Crocinitomicaceae bacterium | reverse complement strand
CGGCCTAAAAATCCTACAACAGTTTCGCCATTTTGCAGCGCCGTTAACAAAGCAGCTCCTTGTGCCTGACTGATCATCACAACTGGAATGGTTACGCTTCCAGAATTTCCACCAGCGCCCAATGTTGCAGGTGCGGTACCTTGGTTGTTGATGATAATCACGGCTGTAGCACCCGCATTTTGAGCAAAAAAGGCTTTGTCAGAGAAATTACAAGTGCCGCGAACTGCTACTGCAATGTTGCCCGAAATAGCCGCTGCATTGGTTAAAGCTGCACATCCTAGTTCTGGATTGGCCGAGCCATCATTCACCAAAACCATGTTGCCATAAGCATAACCTGTTTCCAATGAACCACCCCAACCCGCAGTTAATGTATAGTTGGTAACGGTTGTTGATAAATTACTTGGTGTGTGGATAGCAAATTTCGAAGCAGGGTTGTCAGAAGTATTGTTGGAACAATATTCCAAATCGATGCAAGCACCACAACCTTTGGTACGGAATGTCATCACCTGAGAGTCACTACTAATTTCCTCTGGACAAACTGCATTGATATAATATTCATATGTCGTACATTCCATCAATCCAGTTAAATTGACCGGGCTCGCTGTCACAGACATTTCTGTCCAATTAGCAGCGCCTTCAATACGATAGAAGAATGTGTATGTAGTGGCATCATCAACTAAATTGAAGCTAACACTTGCACTGGTTTCAACCACATTGGAAGATGCCAATTGAGCAGGAGTAGAACAACTATTACACGTTTCTGCCATCAAAATGTCCATCGAATTTTTAGCGTTGATTCTTCCGCCGGCAACAAAGAAATTAGCCAATTGTGGCTTTGGGTCAACACCTGTCATCATGGCATTCAACACCAAATCGGCACCCAATTGAGGGTCGCCCATAACGGTATTCATAAAACTTTCACAAGGTATAGCATACAAAAGTGCTATTACGCCAGCTGTTAGTGGACTCGCAAAAGATGTACCGGTTGTTGTGGTGTAGGTATTTCCATTCGCAGTTGTGCGCACATTGATTCCCGGCGCAGCAAAATTAATTGTTGTTAAACCATAGCCACCAGCATAGTTATCATTTCTATCAGAGCGACCTACACCAACCATATAAGGGCTTGGACAAGCTGTAGGCATATCACCCGCAACATCCACATTCAAGTTGCTGTTCGTTGTAGCACCACAACTTAAAATACCGTAAACACCAAGTGTGTCGTAGAATCCACACCAGATAGGATAGTTGTTTGGATTGGCGTTATCTATACCCCAAGAAGCGTTGGTTGCAACTACAAAAGCACCATTGGCGCCATTTGTTTCATTGTATAATTTTCTCAGACTTAAAGGATAATTATAAGCCGCTACAATTGAAGCTTCGCTGCCCGTACTATAACCGCGTACATTCATCATTTTTACATTCCAATTGGCTCCAACAACACCTACAGCATTGTTGCCTCTGGCGCCAATCATGCCAGCCACATTTGTTCCATGACCAGTAGAGCCTCCGGCTACCGCGCCCGTATTTGTTTGTGTGTTCCAACCGTTGATATCATCAATGTAACCATTTCCATCATCATCAATGCCATTTCCAGGAATTTCATTTGGATTAACCCAATGATTATCAATCAAATCCACGTGAGAAAAATCTACACCTTCAAGAATACAAACCACAATATCGTGACCCAAAGCATTCGTACCACCTGTTGTGATTTCCCATGCTTCGTCTGTATCAATATCGGCATCTACTGTTCCACTACTCGAACCATCATTCAAATGGTGCCATTGCTGATTAAATTGTGGGTCGTCTGGGATTTCTCGGATTTCCACATAGTGGTTATTCTGAGCAATAGAAATTCCAGGCAATTGCTGCACCATTCTAAGGGCATCCATTTGGGCGATCGAAGTGTAATCGAAGCTCACAAGCCATGCTCGCATAAACGGAGAAAGCTCTTGTACTACAATAAATCCGTATTCCAAAGGCAACGCTTCTATTGTCTTGTATAAATCCACATTGCGGTCAATTTGTACGATTAATTCGCCTGGAACAAAAGGCTCCTCTTCAGGACCACGCATTTGTGCGATAAGAGAGGTTGAGATAATCCCTGCGAAAAACAGAGAAAAACAAAGTTTGTAAAAAGATTGCATAGCTTTAATTTTGGTATGTGCGAATTTAGTACATTTTTGGAATATGAACAAAATCAATTGATAATTGGTTCATATAGCTTATAAATGCTTCGTAATTTTGGACAAAATTCAAAACCATGAAAATTCTACTTTCTCCAGCAAAATCTATTGACATCAACGTTTCAGCACCCGACTATGCATATACTTTTCCTATATTCCATAAAGAAACCACGCACTTGGCTGGCAAATTGGCTAAATTAACCGCCAAAAAAATCATGTCACTCATGGACGTGAGTATGCCAATCGCTGAGTTGAATGTCGAACGCTACCAAAATTTCCAATTAAGCGAAACGATAACAGAATGGAACAAACCAGCAGCATTTATTTTTACCGGTGAAGTTTACCGTGGGCTAAACATGAATAACTTGGATGAAAAACACTACACAAGCGCACAAAAAAACATTCGTATTCTCTCTGGTTTGTATGGAATTTTAAAGCCTTTCGATTTGATTTATCCTTACCGATTGGAAATGGGGACTTCTTGGCAAATTACACCAAAAACGAAAAATCTATATGCTTTTTGGGGCGACAAAGTAGCCAAACAACTCGCATCAGAGATGGAACCCAACGAGATGATCATCAATTTGGCGTCCAATGAATATTTTAAAGTACTGCCCAAAAACAGCATCAAAAAGCGCATCATCACACCTGTTTTCAAAGAATTTAAAGGCGATAAATACAGTACGGTAATGATGTATGCCAAACATGCCCGAGGCGCAATGACTCGATACATCATTGAAAATCAAATTGAAAACGCCGAAGATTTGAAACTTTATGATGTAAATGGATACCGTTATCACCAAGATTTAAGTTCTGAAAATGAATGGGTTTTTACGCGTTGAAATAGAAATTGAATGCAGATGATGCTGATTAAGCGGATGAACGCTGATTGAGCCTATCGCCTGTCTGCCGAAGCAGGAAGAAGTGATTCCGACAGTCGCAAACCGCACGTCTGCCGAATAGGAGGAAGTGTTCGGAGCTTTGCGGAGAATGTACCGCGGTAGCGAATTGTCGGAATTGTATCGAGAGAGGCGAAATAAAACCCTACCTATTCATAAACAATCTCATACACATTAACGGCATTGCCACTTGGAACAACACTTGCTTTGCCTTGAGAGGTAACAACCGCATATTTTCCATCAGGAGAAATTGCCAATCCGACCGGGAATTTACTCACAGGCAAACTGTAAATCATGCTCATTTTTTCGGCATCAATTACTGCAATTTTTGATTCATTGTTTACACAAACCAAAATGTATCTTCCATCGGGAGTCATTTCAATAGTGCGGGCGCCAATACCAACAGACGTTGACTTCCAAGCGGCATAATTAAACAAAAGCGCACTGTTTTCATCGGGTTTGATACTGTCCAAAAATTCGAGTGGCATGCGCTGCACATATCCAAATTTGTTTGAACTCACATAAAGAAAATCATGTTCAACGATGATATGACGCAAATTCAATTTACTCCCTGTTAGGGTTCCAATGTATTTCATATCACTTGTACGCACCACTGCAATGCCGTTGCCTCCCATTTTAGCAATCAATAAATAGCGTCCATCTGGCGTAAAGAGTGTTCCCCGTAAACAGTTTCCACAATTGTTGTCGCGATCCACATTGGCAGCAAAATTGGTTACCAATTTACCATCAATATAAATATGTTCCGTGTAATGAAAATCAAAAACATCATCCGAATCGATATCAATGATGGCAACGGTATTATCTCCCCAATGGGTAACCGCGATTCGTTTATTGTCAGGTGAACAAGCTATCATTTTTGGCAGCGGACCACAAGGCATCACCCGCACAATTTCATCTGTTTCTGTATCAATAATGGCTACAGCAGAAGGGCTAGAAGCAGAAGGATCAAAATCGCGTCGATAATACGTTACCCACAAATATTTGCCCTCATGAGACAAACAACTTTCAACGGGTTTTCCCATAAAATGATTCAAATTATCTTGCGTTTGTTTGTACGGATATTCAAAAATCGTGGTCTCGCCGTCTTTGAAAAAATGTGCCGAGTTGTCGTTAAAAACATGCTGGATTTCTTTCAGTTTTTCCAATGATTTAGTGTCATAAACAACGGTAGTATGCCCTTCTAAAGAATGGATGTAAAACTTGCTTCCATCTTTAGAAAAAATAGCAGATTTAGGGGAATTAATGGCTGAATCATACACCAAAACATCAGACGTTTGAGATATATCAAAAGCTTGAATGGTGCGAATTAAACGCAGAGATTGAAAGTTTTTTTGCTCATTTTCAACACTATCTAAGACAGTAATGTCCAAAACCACTGGTTGATACCGCATCATTTCACTGGAATGCGTCTGCGCTCTATAGCTGCATGCGCCAATGACTAGGGCTAGGGCTAATAGGCTGAAAATGTGATTCATCATAGCAAAAATAAAGTGCAATATTATACATTTTTGGTGCATTGATAGAGATATCCTTCATAAAGACCCAAAATCCTGAAAAGTACTTGTGCTTATTATAATTTGAATTCTACCCAAAGCCACATCACACCAATCTTTTTTGTAATTTCGCGCCACAATAAAACGAGCGTATGTCAATAATCAGTTCAGATAAAGCACCAAAGCCTGTTGGACTCTATCCACACGCCAGAAAAGTAGGCAATTTGTTGTTTCTTTCTGGAGTAGGTCCGCGCGTGGCCGGTTCAGATGACCAAGATTCTCAAGTGCCCGGCTTGAAATTAGACAAAAATGGCAACTTCATCGAGTTTGACTTTGAAGCACAATGTCGTTCTGTTTTTGATAATGTGCGGGTGATTTTGGAAGAATCAGGTTCGTCGTGGGACAATTTGGTGGATGTTACGGTGTTTTTGGTGCATATGAAAAGAGATTTCCACACCTACAATCGTGTGTATGCTGAATATTTCAAAGACAATCAACCTTGTAGAACTACGGTAGAAATCAATTCTTTACCCACACCTATTGCCATAGAGCTCAAATGTATTGCAACCATTGACTAAAAAATAAAAAACATGTTAGGATTTATTATAAGAACCGTATTAACGCTTGCCACATTGGCTTTCACCGTTTATCTTTTCGGCAGCGGAAGCTGGGGTTGGGGTATTTTCATGATTTTACCTTTGACTATTTTGGTTTTCAGTTTTTTCCGTCACGAACGTATTATATTGGCTTTGAACCAAATGCGCGTAGGAAACACAGAAAAAGCCTACATGCACTTGAAAAAAATCACTGCGCCACAAATGATGGTGAAACGCCAACAAGCCTACTATTACTACCTCATTGCCATGCTTGGCACACAAGAACATGGTATGGCCAAAAGCGAACAGTTGATGCGTAAAGCATTAAGCTTAGGATTAAGGTCTGCCATGGATAAAGCGGTGGCACATATGCACCTCGCAGGGATGTGTTTGCAATCGGGCCGTAAACAAGAAGGGCTGAAATTGCTTGATGACGCCAAACGCTTGGATAAAGACGGCATGTTGACCGAGCAAATCAAAACGATGAAAAAACAAGCCACTCAGGTTGCGTCCAAAAACCAAATGCGCATGATGCAAATGGGCGGAGGTAGAATGAGAGGCGGAAAACCAAGATAGGTTTTTATTCTTCGCCTGCCTTCCGAAGTTTGGACAACATAAATCTTCAAACATTTGAAAATTAGATTATTGCGATTATCCTGTTTCGTTTTCGGTGTTCCAGAAGTCAAGAATCAATATGTTCAACATAGCGTTTTGAGTATGAGCTATGTGTCAATGAATAGGCATCTATGTTATTGATTTGCGATGCCATAAGCTATGTCCCTATGTGGTTAAAAAAACAAACCACATAGGGACATAGACATCAAGATGTTCAACATAGCGTTTTGAGTATGAGCTATGTGTCAATGCATAGGCATCTATGCTATGGATTTGCGATGCCATAAGCTATGTCCCTATTTGGTTAAAAAACAAACCACATAGGGACATAGACATCAAGATGTTCAACCACAACTATCCGAAACTTGAAAAATAGAAACAGCCACCGTATCTTTGAAAATCACTACAAATTCAATTTGATATGGGACTGTTTCGTAGGAACAAAAATAACAACAAGCCAGTTATTAGGCAAATTA
>JBIIJN010000110.1:0-6302 GCA_044233745.1 Crocinitomicaceae bacterium | reverse complement strand
TCCATCGATTATTATCTAAGGGATTACCAGGCAGTTCATAGACATACCACGGATCGGCCGGATTATTTGTTGAACTAAAGCACATGATTATTTTACTCGTGTTGGGCGAAGAATCTTTTAGAAAAGTTAAAATAAAGCGATCTCTTTCTGGGTCATAAATCACTTTTGGGTCATAGAATGATGCAAAAGTTGGTGTTGATGAGAACATTGCAGTCAATGTGATATTATGCGTTTCAAAAACCGGTTCGCCAGAATTTACGTTGTAGGCGAAAATATGAGAATTGATTCCTACCAACATTATTCCATCTTTGGATATGGCGCAAGTATTATCAGAGGGTATCCCGGCAATTAAGGTTTGAATGGAACCATTACTCAACATTCTGGTAGGTATGAAGCCTTCACTGGATAGGATAGGTTGTGGCGTGCTTCTTTGCTGCTCCGTGCGTGCTGCATTGGTTTTATTGGCATCCCAATAGGCCTTTGCCATTATTTTTTGCTGCATTAAGAAAGATCGGTAGCTTGTTCCATTGGGACTCGGTAACTCGAGATTGATCAACTGAGCACCAAAGTCGTCATTTAAGACTTGAGCTGGATCAGCGATGTTAATCAAGGAGGCAGAAAAAATCATTCGTTTGCTTTCAGTTGAATTGTTTTGCCCTCGAACAGCCAAGGTTAATAACAAGGCAAGTACAATGGTGAAGAATGAAGTTGCTTTCATGGTAGTCATTTTACAGCCGCTAATTTATGAAATTCCCTTCAAGATGAAGTGTTTTGTTTTGAATCGCATGTTTATTTTTAACCCAATCAAAAAAAAATGATGTATATCGCAATAATTAAAAAATATTAATAGCTTTGAGCAAAACAATTGACAAATGGCTACTGTATTTGATACCAGACTGATAGGAAACATCGGAAAAGACGCCACAATTCGCGAAATGGAGCGCGGTGTTATAGCAATCAATTTTCCTGTTGCCCATAATAAAAATTGGCGCGACAAAAGAACAGGTGAAACCAAAACCAAAACCACCTGGGTGAACTGTACAATTTGGAAACGCGATGGTTCAAATATGCGCATTTTAGATTACCTCAAGAAGGGTACATTAGTTGAACTTCTCGGTACGCCATTCGCTAAAGGTTATGTGCAAGAAGATTCAACAATTCGAACAGAAATCCGATTAAATGTTTCGAAAACCAATATTTTACGTCCTTGTAGATCCAATCACACTGATGAAGATTATGTGAACGACGTCAATTACGACGATACGATCCTCAGCGATGATGAGGATGATTTCGGCTTCGATGACTTGTAGCCTGATTATCAATAATTTGTGATTTTTATTACAAAAAAAGCATGTTTTTTCTTGTGCATATGGAATTTTATATATTTTTGCACTCGCTAAACAAAACAGCGATTTTCTCTAATTTACTTCCAATTTAATTTGGAGCTTTATGAGAAAGTTTTTTCCTCCTTAGCTCAGTCGGTTAGAGCATCTGACTGTTAATCAGAGGGTCCTTGGTTCGAGCCCAAGAGGAGGAGCAAAAGAGTTCATGAAAATGGACTCTTTTTTTTATTATAATGGATTATTTCGTTTACATATTGTATTCACCAAGTATCGAAAAGTACTACATTGGGTATTCAGAGAATCCAGAAAAGCGTTTGGAATTTCATAATTCTGAATTGAATAAAATATGGAGCAAGCGAGGTCAGCCTTGGCGTCTTGAGTGCGTATTTCCATTTTCATCGAAAACCGAAGCATTAAAAGCAGAACGTTTTATTAAGAACAAAAAGAGCGTTTCATACATTCGAATGATAATTGAAAAAGTTCGATTTGAAATGTAGTTTCGGTCGGTTAGAGCATCTGATCCCGATTGCAATTGGGAAGGATTCTCGCTCTATTGTAAAGTCAATTGACCACTTCGCGCACATAGAAACTCAATAATTTTCACGTTTTGTTAGTAATTTATGATTCTTGTCTATTTGTTAAAGAATTCCGGATCGTTTTTTGTTTTACGAACATAAATACTGTGTAAGAATAATATAATTTAATAAAAATCCACCATTTTATACATTTTTTTCAACATTATTTGATTATCCCTTAATTTCAGCCTACTTTTGAAGAGTCATTCGACACACACACACCTTAATGACGATGAGAAATGTATTTGTATTCTATTCTCCAACGCTTAATGACTATTATTTTGGGGAATCCGATGAGTTTATGGTAAAACTGAAAAAACTTAATTCAGGTTACTATGACACACTTAAGTCTATTGCAAAAGCCAGCGATTGGGAAATCAAATTGGTAATTGAATGCGAAAGTAAATCACAGGCAGTTAAAATTCTAAAGCACCTGAGCACGAAACCCAATGCTTTGTATTTGAACAACTTGGCAATACATCCAGGTATGGTGAAACGTTTGATGGAGCGTTTTTCTGATGAAGGTCAAAAAGAGAAGTCTATTTCCATCGGCTTGAATGTAAATGAATCTCTTTCTTTTTAGCTCATGTCCATTTGAATGGTGCTATTAACAAAACATTAAGTTATCCACACACGAGTCGTCTAAATATGAATTAGCGTACTTTTGCGCTTGGAAATTTTTCGCATTTGAAAGTTGTTTCAAGCGAAAATGACAATATTTAATTCGGTTTCGATTATGACGAAAAATTACTCGGCTCTCTATGGTGCTGTTTTTCAAAAGTTTGCATTTCTAGTTGTAGTACTTTTATCCCTTTCTTTTTCAAAGGCTCAAGGCAATTCTAATCCACCAGATTCCTTAAATCGCGTATTACCTGATTCGCTTTACATGCCATCAGACAGCATGGTGCTCAAAGTTCCTGTGATGAATATCTCCGATGAAGATGATCAAGACGGCGGAGGACAGGATGTTGCTGGACTTTTGCAAGCATCACGCGATGTTTACACATCAACGGCTGGGTTTTCTTTTGGCGTGGCGCGCTTTAGAATTAGAGGTTATGATGCCATGAACACCAATGTTCTCATCAACGGCGTTGTAATGAACGATCCTGAAATGGGTCGACCGATATGGGCCTATTGGGGTGGCTTAAACGATGTGACAAGAAACCAGACCATGAACATTGGTATTTCACCAGAACGTGAGTTTTTTACAGGTATTGGCGGCTTTTCGTCTATCAATGCGCGTGCCTCTATGATTCGCCCGGGAACCCGTGCATCGATTGCAGAAACCAATAGGATTTATCGTCATCGCGTAATGGTTACGCACAGCACCGGCATGATGGCCAATGGTTGGGCTATAGCGGCTTCATTTTCAAGAAGATGGGCGCAAGAAGGCTATGTGGATGGAACCTTCATGGATGCCTATTCTTATTATTTGGGCATCGAGAAAAAAATCAATGACAAACATACATTGGGTTTGGTAGTTTTTGGCTCTAAAACTTACCAAGGTCTGCAAAATCCTGTGTTTCAAGAAATTTATGATTTGGTTGGAACCAATTTCTACAATCCCAATTGGGGATATCAAAATGGAGAAAAACGTAATTCTAGAGTGCGAAATGTGCACAAACCAACTGCCATATTAACGCATTATTTTAAACCGAATAAAAACTTTGAACTCACCACATCAGCTTTTGTGAATGGCGGTAGAGGAGGCACAACGCGTTTAAATTGGTATGAGGCTTCTGATCCTCGACCCAATTATTACCGCTATTTACCCAGTTATTTTGATGAGGGAACATTTTTGCATGATCAAGCCACCAACAATTGGCAAAATGATGTAAACACACAACAAGTGAATTGGCACGCTCTCTACGATGCCAATAGAAATAACCTCTATACGGTTGAGAATGTTGACGGCATTGCAGGGAGCAATTTTACAGGTGCGCGATCGAAATATATTGTAGAGGAAGTCAGAAACGACCACGTTCAATTTGGCGTTAATTCTTATTTTACTAAATACTTTTCGCCTCAAACTGTTTTGTCGGGTGGCGTTAATTTGAATAAATACCGCAGCAGAAACTACCGACAAGTGCATGATTTGTTGGGCGGTGATTTTTGGATAGATATTGATCAATTTGCCGAAAGAGATTTACAAGATCCAAATTTGGCAGTGAATAATGTCGACCGACCTAACGCATTAATAAAACAAGGCGATGTTTATGGCTATGATTATTACAACCACATCGACCGACATACAGCGTTTGCTCAAATTGAACATGAGACCAGCAAATATTCGTTCTATGCAGCTGTGAATTACACTTTTACACAATATTTTCGTGAAAGTAATATGCGAAATGCACGCTTTTTCGACAATTCTTTCGGCGAATCTGCCAAATCAACATTCCATACAGGAGGCGTAAAAGCAGGCTTTACATACAAGATTTCCGGTCGCCAATATGTCTCCGCGAATGCTGCTTTGATGACCAGAGCGCCTTTGATGGCCAATGTTTTCATTTCTCCTCGCACAAGAGATGATATTTTGCCAGGAATTACAACGGAAAAAGTGCAATCCTATGATTTGAACTATGTCGTGCGTTACCCCAAATTCAAGGCGCGTGCAACGATTTATCATACAACCATTAAAGACCAAGTTTGGATGCGCAGCTTTTTCCATGAAGAATACCGCAATTTGGTCAATTACTTTATGACAGGCGTAAATTTACTCCATCAAGGTGTTGAGTTTGGAGCAGAATGGAAAGCCACTTCAACGATTAGCGTTACGGGTGTTTTTGGTACTGGATTTAGTATTTACGATTCCAGACCAATTGCTACTATTTCTCGCGACAACAGCGCAGAATTGTTGGCTGAAAACAGAACTGTGTATCTGAAAAATTTTCGAATTGGCGGTATGCCTCAAACAGCAGCTGGTGTCGGGATGCGTTACAATTCCCCAAAGTACTGGTTTGTTGGTTTTAATTTCAATTATTTCGACCACATTTATTTGGATCCGAATCCGGATAGAAGAACGGAAGACGCTGTTTCTCCTTTTGTTGACAGCGACCCGCAATGGAAAGATGTGGTTCAGCAAGAACGTTTGGATCCCGGTTTTACCGTTGATATTTATGGCGGAAAATCATGGCGTTTGAAGGGTGGAAAATATTTCATCAACTTCAATGCTAGTATCAACAACCTCTTGAATAACCAAAACTTCAGAATTGGTGGATTCGAACAATTGAGATTCGTTCCAACAGATTTAGACAGATTCCCACCCATGTATTCCTACATGTTTGGCATCAACTTTTTTACAATGTTATCACTAAGTTTTTAATTCTTGAAATATGAATAAATCGATTCAAACAGTTCTATTCCTTGTTGTTACAGCGTTAGCAGCATCCTCTTGTGTGAAGAAAAAATGGGACGAGCCGCCTATAAACACAATCCCAGTTGGTCATGTGTTAACCGTACAAGACCTGAAAGATACTTTTGCCAATCAACCCATTAAGTTCGATGCAGATTTTTCTTTGTATGGCACAATTACCGCTGATGATAAGTCGGGCAATTTGTATCGCAATTTTTATTTACAAGATGCCACAGGCGCTATTTTGATTCGCACCTTGTTTTCTGGTGGCCTCAATGAAGGCGATTCGGTACGTGTTTATTTGAAAGGGGTTACCCTCACCCAGTACAGCGGCATGATGCAGTTGGATTCAGTGAATGTGGATAAAAATGTTATCAAGCAGGCAACACAAAAATTCATTCAACCGCAAACTGTAACCATGCAACAGGTGCTTACCGACGAAAGTTTGATTGCCAAATTAATCAGAATTGATAATGTTGAATTTGCTGCGTCTGATTTGGGTCTAACGTTTGCCAATGCCGCACAGCTACAAACACTCAACAGAAATTTGATTGACTGTGATGGCAACACTGTTATAGTAAGAACAAGCGGTTATGCCAACTTTGCCAATTCAGTTTTACCTTCCGGAAATGGAAGTATAATTGCCGTTTTGGGTGTTTTCAACGATACACGTCAATTATACATCAGAAGAGTATCTGAATGTGATATGACTGGAGAAAGATGTACCGGCGGACCTGTGGTTTGTGATCCAGTGAATGCCGTAAATGAAAATTTCTCATCTGCCACAAATAATGTTGATTTTTCTTTGGCATGTTGGCAGAATATTGCCACTGTAGGTTCTCGAGTGTGGCGCGGTAGAAGTGGCACCGATGCCAACGGAAATCACGTACAAGCAACAGCTTTTGGTAGTGGTGAAAACAATGAAACATGGTTGATTACGCCTCCAATCACAGCCAATGGAACCAATACATTGAATTTCCAAACACAAACTTCATTTTGGGTGCACAACGGACTCACCGTTCATCTATC
>JBIIJN010000109.1:0-6427 GCA_044233745.1 Crocinitomicaceae bacterium | reverse complement strand
CCGCACATTGAAGCGCGATTCGGCTGCAAAGAAACCTTTGTGAGCAACCAATTCAACAATAAAAAATTGGACCAATTGCAATTCAACGCGTTTTTCTCAACCGGGGACTCAAACACCTTGGAAACCATGTATTTTGAGCTCAAAGATTTTGAAGCACGACCTGAAGCTGGAAAGTTCAAAGGCAATTTATCCGTTCGCAATTTCAACAGTCCTGATATCAATTTGCAACTGGATTCTGATTTCAACCTCGACTTCTTGGCAGATTTCTTTGAACTAGACAACCTTTACAAGCTCAAAGGTCAGGTCTTGTTGCAAATGAATTTTCACGACATTATTGATTTGGCTCATCCTGAAAAAAGTTTGGAAAAATTCGAGCAGGCCTATTATGCTAAACTCACGGTGAATAATTTGAGTTTTGAATCGCCCGACTTTCATTTGCCCATCAAAAACATCAGTATTTCAGCAGAAACGGTTGGTAATGATTTGAAAATAAGCAAAATAGACGCAAAAATCGGGAAATCCGACTTATTCATTAGCGGCAGACTGACCAACATTCCAGATATTCTTCATCACACAGATAATGATGTTTTGCTAGAAATGAGTTTGAAATCCAATTTGCTGGACTTAAAAGACATCACGCAAAGCAAGCGAAATCCAGAAGAATTTATCGACGACCAAATCAAGAATTTCAGAACACATTTCAAGTTTATGGGAAGCGCCCGAGATTTGACAGAATACAAACACCTGCCCAGAGGTAGATTTATTCTCGATGATTTGTATGCTTCCTTTAAAAATTATCCCCATAAAATTCACGATTTTGATATTGACGTGAACATAGAAGATGACTTTGTAGCGCTCACTAAATTTCATGGTGAAATTGACAAAAGCGATATCAATATAGAGTCGAAAGTGAGCAACTACGGCATGTTTTTGCATCCCAATGTGAATGGTGACACTGAAATTTCTTATAAAATTCATTCTAAACACCTCATTCTAAAAGACCTGCTTACTTACAACGGTGAAAATTTCTTACCAGAAGACTACCGCCACGAAGTGCTGGATGATTTTGGTTTGGTTGGAACTGCGGCGATACACTTCAAAAACGACCAAGTTCATGCCACCGATATCAATTTAGATAAACTTCAGGGCAAGATGAAACTTCATCCTTTGAAATTTGAGAACTTTAAAGGGCGCATACATATTGAAGACGAACATTTGGTCGTTCAAACGTTATCTGGAAAAATGGGTCATTCGCAATTCACCACCTACTTGAACTATTATTATGGCGACAATCCTAAAATTAAAAAGCGCGATAATTATCTAAAATTCACTGCTTCGCGTTTGGATGTTGACGAAATCACGAATTACAACGACCCGAAACCAGGAAAGAAAATTGACCATGATTCCGTTTTCAACATCTATGACCTACCCTTCCCCGACATGCGTTTTGAAGTGAATATTGGCGAGTTGAATTACCACAAATACAAAATCACTCAGGTTGCAGCAAAATTGCACACGACTGCTGAGCACTACATTCACATCGACCAAATGGATTTGGATGTAGCAGATGGTCATTTGAAAGGCAAGGGCTATTTTGATGGACGGAACAAAAACAAAATCTACCTGAATCCCGATTTTCAATTCGACCGTATGGATTTAACCAAATTGCTGCTCAAATTTGACAATTTTGGTCAAGACGAACTGGTTTCCAACAATTTAACTGGTAGAATATCTGGAAAACTGAGTGGCAAAATCCGCATGCACATAGACATGGTTCCCATTATTGAAGAAAGTACCATTCGAATGGATTTCACTGTGCTCAATGGAGTGATTATTGGTTATGCTCCCCTATTGGCCTTGGAAGATTATTTCAAAGACAAAAACCTGCACCGCGTGGCATTCGACACCTTACAAAACGCAGTAACCATTGACAAAGGCATGATGACTATTCCATCAATGACCATCAACTCATCTATTGGCTTTTTGATTTTAGAAGGCTCACAAGACATGGATTTGAATATGAATTATTTAGTGAGTGTGCCTTTTAAAATGGTAACCCAATCAGCATCTCAACGCCTATTCAAGCGCAAAAAGGAGGAAATCGACCCTGAAAAAGAGGACGATATAATTTACCATGATCCGAATCGAAAAACAACCTTCATCAATGTGCGCATCACAGGCACGCCAGATGTATACAAGGTGAGTGTAGAGCGGAAAAAGTAAAACACTTCCATTTGCTTTAGCGCATCAAAATTCTATTGCACTCAATCAAAGAGGCACAACAATCAATGCCCAGAACCAAAGTGGCAGGTAAATTGTATACTTGTAGTAGAAACAATAAAGCGCACAGCCATGAAAAATTCAAAACACAGCATTTGGACCGTTCAATCGCAGGGTTTAAAAAACACAAAAGGAAAGATGCGTTTACAATCGAAGCGACAATTGTGTTCATCTAAACTAGGATTCGACGCTGCCTTGCTGCAACTGGGAGCCAAAATCAACTTAGAAAAACACGAAGCCTGCTTGGGGTAGAACGATTTTTACATCATGTCATCGCCACCACCACCGCCAGAGCTTGGTCTTTTGCGTGGTTCTTTTCCAGCTTGTAAACGCCCGAAATTGTAGTTCAAAGTGAGGAACAAACGGCGTGTTTCCCATTTAAAGATGCGTTCTTGATACACCCCCGGCGCATTGGTTTCGATATAAAAACGTTGGGTATCAAACACGTCAGAAACACGAATCGTTAAACTCAGAGATTGCTTCAAAAAGCTCTTTTGGAAAGAAATGTCAACTGCCGGACCAGGTTGCACAAAACCTTGCGGAACAACACGTGGGGCTGTATATCTTCCATTGATTTGAATAGCCGCCGACTTGTTCCATAAATCAAAGCTCGAGGTGATTTTAGCGTTCCAGTTGATGCCTGAATTGTTGTTTAGAAGCGGATTGGTAGTAATCAAATACAACTGATAAACATTCACCGAAATCACATTTTTCCACCATTTATTCACCTTGTATGTAGCCACACCTTCATAGCCCCAATTGATGGTCTGATTCAAATTATCCCATGTAACGGCACCTCTGCCCTGTTCATCAAAAACCGTGATGCGTTGTAAAACATCTGTAGAATGTCGGTAATACACGGTGTTGTTGATACTAATCTTTTTGAATTCACGGTTGTATCCCATTTCAAAACTGTTGGTATACTCAGGTCGTAAATTCGGATTCCCATAACGGATGTTGAAGGGGTCGGTGAATTCTACAAACGGGTTCAAACTTTCAGTGCCTGGGCGATTGATGCGTCGAGAATAACTCACAAACAAATCTTGTTTATTTTTCAAAGGAAAAACAACGTGCACAGAGGGGAAAAATGAAAAATAATCGTTTTTAAAAAGCTGATTTGTGGTCAACAACTCAGGACGAACAAGCGCTTGCTCTAGGCGCATTCCAACTTGGTAATGCACTTTATCCATTTTATGAGCGAAAATCCCATAAGCAGAATAGATTTGTTCATTCAAGCGAAAATCATTGTTGATGCTTACATCGGGTACATATTGGGCACTATTAAAATCATAAATTTCGCGGAATTGTGTCCTATCGTTACTATTCACAACAGCTTTCAAACCGTATTCAATTTGCATATTGCCTGGAAAACGGTTCACAATATCGAGCGCTGCAGTTAAAATGCCCCCGCTTTCAGGATTATTCAATCGTTCTTTATAATACAAACCGTCGTCGGCGCTTGTAAAGCCATATTCATCATAATCGCCCAACATTCTGCCGCTAGAACGTGAATAATTGACATCAAACATCAACTCCCCTTTTTTCTCTTTAAAAATCCACTGATAATTGGTATTCACATCCAAACTTTTGCTGAGTGTATTTTCGGTAGCGTTTCTGTACCAAGCACGTGTGCCTGATGCGTTTGTAGTCATTTCATTCGACAACAAACCCAGTCTGCCTCTGGAGCTATTCCCATAGGTAAAAGAAACGCCCCAAGTATGTCCTTCTTTTACATTGAAATCAAATCCAGCCTTCAAGGTGTTGCCCGAATTCAAATCTCTCCCCAAACGTGATTGATTAAAAATCTCCAAATCACCACTCAATTCGCGCTCACGATAGGAATAAAAATTTCGATAACCTTCAGTATTTCGGTTGCTATAATTGGCATACAAATTAAAACGCGATGTTCTATAATTGATTCCAAAAGAGGCGTTGTTGCTGTTTCCGGTGCCACGAGAAATCGATAAGTTCCCGTTCAAACCACGCAATTTGTTCTTTTTCAGTACAATATTGATGATTCCTGTCATACCATCGGGGTCATATTTGGCAGATGGATTGGTCACAATTTCAATGCGTTCTATTGACTCAGCGGGAATGGAGTTGAGAATCGCCGCGCGCGAACTTCCACTCAAAGTACTTGGTCTTCCATCGATTAAAATGATTACATTGGCATTTCCGCGTAAAGAAATTCTGCCATCCTGATCAATTTCAATAGAGGGGACATTTTGGAGCACATCTTCCGCTGTTCCGCCTTTGGCAGCCAAATCTTGATCAACGTTATAAACGCGTTTGTCGATACTCGTTTCCATGAGTGGGCGATCTACTTCCACGACAACATCACCCGTTGTCAATGTAGATGGCACAATTTCAACTACACCCATTTCAATTTGTCGTTCCGTGCCTTGAACTTCCAGAGGAACAAAAAGCTCGTTGTAGCCGATAAATTTAAACCGAACCAGGTAAGAACCTTTAACAATGCCTTGTAAGCGAAAAGCGCCTGCTTCATCAGACAATGAACCAACTACAATGGAAGAATCAGCGCTGTTCAGAACAACAACATTGACAAATTGCATGGCCGCTCCATTATCTTTATCTACAATAAGACCTGAAATGTTGACTTTTTGTTGTGCGTTAAGAAAGGGCGTTGATAAAACCAAGAAAAGCAAGGGCGTAATGAATCTGAATTTCTGCATAGTGCGCAAAAATACAAATTATGAGAAATTAGGCGTGTTACATTTATGTTATTGACGAATCAAATGCACAAAAGATTGGCCTTCTAAAGTACCACCCAAGGTTGTAGTAATCTTATATTGATAAAAATACACGCCTTCGGGAGCATCGGCACCACTGCTCTGATCCTTGCCATCCCAACCACCATTGTAGTCGGTAATAACCACCTCAGCCATAACAATTCCCCAGCGATTCACCACTTGCATTTCAACTTTTTCTGCCCATTCAAAGAATAAATTGAGCACTTCATTGGTAGCATCACCATTTGGTGAAAAAACATTTGGAACAACAATGGCATTGGGGACTACTGGAATCATTTGGCAATATTCATTGGAGCATTCAGAACCAGCGGCCAAACTCAAACAAACTTCATAAATCCCTATTGTATTATAGGTATGCTGCGCATTAATTCCAATCACAGAGCTTCCGTCGCCAAACTGCCAAAGCCATTCATTACCTTCAAGCGAAACACCAGTAGATGTATTTTGAAATTCAATCAAATCGCCTAGAAAAGTATTTTCACTGGCCACCACAAACGACACAGTGGGCAAAGGCAATACATAAATCGGTTGAAATAAAGGTTCGGCTTCGCAACCATTTACCGTAGAAAGAATCAACACATTATATATAAAAGTGCCTTGTAAATTGGCATCCGTGGGAATGTTGATACTCGTTGTTCCACTCAAATCGCCGGCACTCCAGGTAATTTCTGGTTCACCTAAACAGTTGGCAACAGTCAGGTCGATCGTTTCACCTGCACAAAAAATAGTATCAGCCAAAGGAAGAATTTGAGGTGCTGGTTTGATATTCAAATTTCTCAATGGAAATCCAGTAACAGCAACACCACATGCATCAATTACTGTGGGATTTGGTACAGGCAAACCGGTGTAATCTGGATCACAATAAATGGGGCAATTGGGAATGGTTAATTGAAATTGAACATTGGTTTGTCCTGTATTACAACCATTTGCATTGCCTTCCACAATAATCGTGTCTTGCCAAGGATGAGTAAAGGTATAAGGCGGCACACCATATCGCACATAGGCTGTAGCGTTAAACTCGCAATTGTCTGAACATCGTTGTGCTTGTGGAACAGACCATTCATTGGCGTAAGTTTCGAGTGTTCGACCATAAACAGTTGCCCTAAAAGGCCATTGCGTTGTGAAAGGGTCGTAGCGTATAAAAGTAGTGTTACAGCCCGTCCCTGGTCCGGTGCGACTCAGGTGCTTTCTGAGATAAAATTGTTGCTGAGTACACGATTTTTGGAAACAACAAGTCAAAGGACTCAGTATATTGGCACTATCCAAATAGGCTGTACCGGGCAAATTGGCCGTTGGTCCGCTTGTAATTTGATAACTCTGAGTAGCAGCACAAGTAGTTGAAAACTGCATCGCACCTTGCGACATAATTGCTGAAG
>JBIIJN010000108.1:0-6453 GCA_044233745.1 Crocinitomicaceae bacterium | reverse complement strand
TTGCACCAAGAAATAGATTTTTCGTCCATTTATATGCCATTGATGCACTGATAAAAACCAAAATAGCCCAATTGATACCAATCATCCAAGGCACGCCCCAGATTTTAGGTCCCAAATTGTTGCCGTAGGAATAATCCCCGAAAATCAAACCAAAGTTGACGCCGAGCCATTCTGCAACCATTCCGAACGCAAAGGGAACGAGAAGCATCAACATGTCTTTAGCATTCAGATTTGGAATGTTCCAAAGTACCAAGCCAAAGCAGAGTAGGAGATTTAGGGGTGTAAGGGGCAGAAACCATTCTTCATGACCCAATAGAATTCCGATAATGGCAGAAACATGAAAAAGCCAAACCAAGAAGATAGAAATCCATAGTTTGTGTTGATTCACTTGATTCAATATTTTCATTTCACGCCATTTATTTCAATCAAATTGGCTGTTATTCTCCCAGACAACAAGGCCAGTGGAATGCCACCGCCCGGATGAACACTTCCACCGCAAAAGTATAAGTTTTTCAAACGCTGTGAAAAATTTGGATGTCTTAAAAAAGCCGAGAATCTATCGTTGCTCGCAGCGCCATAAAGAGAACCTTGGAAACTCTGCGTTCTGGATTCAATCGTTCTGGGCTCCAGTATGTCTTCTGCTTCAATGAGCGACTCAATATCCGTATTCAAGGCTTTGTTGATGCGCTCAATAACCCGCTTTCTAGCCAATGGAATCAATTCATCCCAGTTTTGACCAGTATTTCCGGGCACGTTGATCATCACAAACCAGTTTTCGCAACCTTCTGGCGCATCGGAATGTTCGTCTTTCGAACTGATATTGATGTACACCGTTGGGTCGTTTGGAATCGTTTTTAGCTTAAATATATCATTGAACTCATTTTCATAATCTTCTGAAAACAAGATGTTGTGCAAATCCAATTCTGGGAAATTGCGTTTGATTCCCCAATAAAAAATCAACGCCGAACTAGAGCGCTCTTGTTTCAATGTTTTGTCGGGTGCAATTTGTTCTTTGAGCAGTTTTCGATAAGTTGGAACTACGTCCATGTTGCTGATTATCAAATCGCCATCGCAACGCTCACCATTGGCCATCAAACCGCAAGCAGTACTGTGTTCAATAAAAATTTTGTCAACGCGTTTTCCGAAATGAAAGGTCACGCCAATGTCTTCCGCCAATTTCCAAAGCGCATTGGTTATGGTAATCATGCCTCCTTCCGGCACAAAGGTTCCAAAATGCTGTTCCAAATGTGGAATCATGCTCATAATACCAGGCGTCATGTACGGCGACGACCCGTTGTATGTGGCGTATCTGTTGAAGAGTTGCTGCAAATTTTTATCCTTGAAATACTGCTGGTTGTGTGTGTTTAACGTCGAAAAAACGCTTAAACTATGGAGTTGAGAAATTGCTTTTAATGTTTTAAAATTCAGATAGTTACCCAAAGCATGAAGTGAGTTTTCTAAAAATAGTGGGGCAGTGAGGTCGTATTTCTTTTTGGCATTACGAAAATACTTTTGAATCGTTTTGGGTTCAACATCAAATGTTTCGCTTGCATGTTGTGCATATTGATTGGCATCTGCATATGCTGTGAAACGGGTGCCATCGTGAAAGAAATAGTTGCACACCACCTCTTTGCGTTTGTAATTATAATAATCGCGTGGATTTTTTCCAGCCAATTGAAACAATTCATCAACAAAGTGGGGCATGGTAAACAGCGAAGGACCTGCATCGAAGCGGTAATTTCCTACTTGAATTTCAGCGAGTTTTCCGCCGGGGTAGGTATTGGCTTCGAACACTTCCACGTCGAAGCCCTGAATTTTCAAACGAATGGCAGATGCTAATCCAGCCAAACCTGAACCAATTATTAAAGCTTTTCTTTTGTTGTTCATGGGCGCAAAAGTAACATTCACTTGGGTGTTTTGTTTTGTGTTTTTTCATTTTTATGCATGAATTTCGAAGATTCAAAAATTGAACAGCACAAATAGCTTGAAGATGAGGCTTATTCCTTACTTTTGCGCTATGACATTCGAGACATATAAAGCGCTACATTTGATTTTTATGGTGAGCTGGTTCGCCGGACTTTTTTACATTGTTAGGTTGTTCGTTTATCACACCGAAAGCTTTGATAAAGAGGAACATGAAGGCGTTATTTTGCGCAATCAGTTTAAGATTATGGAGCGCAAATTGTGGTATATCATTACTTGGCCATCGGGTATTTTGACTTTGGTTTTTGGTATTTTGATGTTGGTTGAAAACACCGCTTTTTTGAAAATGCCTTGGATGCATGTGAAGTTGGCTTTTGTGTTGGGTTTGGTGGTTTATCACGCCTATTGCCACAAGCTCTTTTTGCAGTACAAACGCGACGTAGCGAAATTGAGCTCCACGAAGTTGCGCGTTTTGAATGAAGTTGCAACTTTGATTTTAGTCGCAGTGGTTTTCATTGTTGTGATGAAATCTACCTTGAATTGGCTCTACGCGACGCTCGGTTTTTTCGGTGTGGCAATTGCTTTAATGATTGCTATTCAATGGTATAAGCGCATGAGAAATAAATGATTAAAAAGATTCTCATACTTCGATTCAGTTCCATTGGCGATATTGTGCTCACTACGTCCGTGGTGCGCTGTTTGAAAAATCAGCTAGGAGCAGAGATTCATTATTTGACAAAAGCACCGTTCAAAACCATTTTGTCTGAAAATCCACACATCGACAAACTCATCACTTTCGAAAAATCTGCGGATGAAGTTCTGGACATTTTGAAGAATGAAAAGTACGATTTTGTGGTTGATTTGCACAACAACATCCGAACCTTGAAATTGAAAGGCAAATTAGGCGTGAAATCAGCGGCTTTTCCGAAACTAAACATGCGTAAATGGCTGTTTGTAAACACCAAATGGGATGTGATGCCCGATATTCATGTGGTAGATCGATATTTCAAAGCGGTTGAATCTCTTGGGGTTCAGTCGGATGGATTGGGTTTGGATTATTACATTCCAGAATCTGATCAAGTCGATTTGTATGAAATTTTGCCGACTTCATTTCAATCCAGATATTGGGTCTATACGCTTGGCGCTCAATATAAAACCAAATGTTTGCCCGAAGAAAAAATCAATGAGCTCTTGGTTTTAATCGATGTTCCGATTGTTTTTTTGGGTGGAAAAGAAGATGCAAATTTGGGTGAAAGATTGGCTGAAAAATTCCCTTTAAAATCGATTAATCTGGCGGGCAAATTGAATTTGAATCAAAGCGCTTCTGTTGTACAACAATCGAGTGGGGTAGTGTGTCATGATACAGGTTTGATGCACATTGCTTCGGCGTTTCAGAAAAAAATGGCGGTCATTTGGGGTAACACCACGCCCAAAATAGGGATGTATCCTTATTTACCAAAATCAGAAGTTGAATATTTTGAAGTCAAAGAATTGCATTGCAGACCTTGTAGCAAAATTGGTTTTCAAAAGTGTCCCAAAGGCCACTTTAAGTGCATGAACAATCAAGATTTAGAGGCTATTGCGGATTTTGTGAATCAGATGATTTAAAGGAACAAAGAAATCAGCGTTTTTTTGGGGTCATAGATTTTTTTGGAACGCAGATGACGCAGATGCGTTGCAACGCAGATACACGCTGATTTTATTCGCCTTAATCCGCACGATATGTCTTGATCGTGAAACAGTTCAAAAAGATTTAGGTTAAAGTTTAATCTGCCTGCTGCTTTTAAAGGAACGAAGATAGGGCAGATGCAAAGCAACTCAGGTTTGAGCTGCTTTTTCAATCAGCGCTAATCCGCCAAATCTGCGTCATCTGCGTTCTGTTTTCATTGATGTGTTCAATCTTCACTAAACTTGAAAATCAATTCAAATGAAAAGCCACATCACCTGATTTCATTTTGTGGTAGACTTTAGCGAGTTGCACCAAAAGATTTTTCATTTTGTCGAAAGCATTTTCTGTGGTTTCCGAAATGTCTTTGCCTTGCATTTTCAACAAAAGTTTCATGTAGAGCGCGTGGATGCACAGATCAATGTCGTTGAATTGCATTGGTGTTTTGTCGCGAAATTCATTGATGAAGGGCTGCGTTTCGGAATACAGAGCGACGTATTCTTCATTGGGCGTCACTGTAATCAACGAATTGTGGAGATAGAATAGTTCCATTTGGATTTCATAGACCTCACTTATATGACCATGCTTTTCGCGGTTGAATGATTTCAAATCGTCGATAATATGATTGTACCAACGTTTATAATCTTCAACAAGTTTTTTGTCTTGGATATGTGGTTCAATGAATCGAGCTACCACGGCATTGATATTTAAATTGCACGAGCGCATCAAATCTTCCATCTGGTACATAAACAGAAGATATTCTATGATGTTGTTTTTTTTCTTTTGCTCGGCGAGTTGCATGAGGTTTATTTCAAGTCTTTTTTCAACTGATCGTAATCGGCATTCAAACCGTTGATAATATCAGTGGTCACATCAAATGCTTCGTTGATATACACAATTTGCCCACCAATTTGATACTGAAAAATCATGTCGAAACCGTTTTCTTTCGCATATCGTTCCACAAAATCATTCACGCGATTCGTGGCTTTGATGAATTGTTCGCTTTGCATTTGTTGAATTTCAGCACTCAACTTTTGTTCTTTCTGAGCCAATTCCATCTGACGTTTTTGGTATTTATCTGCAAACTCTTTTTCTTCCCTAGACATCAAAAGACCTTTTTCCATTTTGTCGGACATATCTTTTGCCCATTTTTCAAACTGTTTCACTTCAGCATCAAAATTGGCGCTCATTTTTGTGATTTTTCCTTCGATTTCATCAGAAACTTCTTTAACCAACTTGTACTGCTCATTCAATGAATCCACATTGTAATAGCCAATTTTCATGGTATTCTCCTTAGGATCAACAACTACCGGCTCGGTGGTGTCTGTACCTTTTTTGCCGTCTTTTTTTGTTTTATCGCCACACGCAGTTGTGTAAACCAAAAGTGCGCCCATAAGCACCAATCCAACGTTTTTCAATTGATTCATTTTCATATACTACAAATTTAAGCTTTGTTTTTCATTGAATGATTTATGCCAATCTTGGCGCATGCTCAAAAAGCGATCCATACAATTCTCAAGGAATTGAGGTGTCAACATTTTTTTAATTTCCTCAAGACCCATCACATCCATTTCGTTGATTTTATAAATCTGCTCAAACTGATCCAGTTCAATTTTCACAATGTACTTGGCATTGTATGAAAACACACTGATTCTAAAGGTGTGGTGCGGTATTTCGGCTATTGTGCGCATTGATTAACGGGGCAAAAGTAAGGCTTTTTATAGATGTGACTCAAGTTTCACGACGTGTATTCTTAAATTTGTTTAAAAAGAGGGTGTTGTCAACTTATAGTTTCAATTACTTTAAAAATGATATTGTTATAACTATTTGACTGCTAGATTGTTGGATGGAAGAGCCGTTGCCTAACGGTTAATAATCGATATCTCTTCACTTCTTGTGTTTTTGAAAAAGTAAAAATGGCATCCTTGTAATGTGTTGTTTGTCATTGAATTGTGGTAGCTAGTCGTTACCTAACGGTTAATAACTGTTATATGTTCGCTGTTCGTGTTTTTTGAAAATGCAAAAATGGCATCCTTGTAATGTGTTGTTTATCATTGGATTGTGGGAGCTAGCCGTTACCTAACGGTTAATAACTGTTACTTAACCGTTAATATTGTTTCCTTCCTAACCCGATAAAAGTCTACCAAAATCAGATATTTAGCAAAGCCATTTACCACTAAACAATTTTCAAAGTGATTAGGAGTAACAATGCAGAAATTAGAAAACTGATGACCACTAGATTTTTACTAATACCCCATGATTCTGAAACAGCCCATAAGATTATCCCATAGAACACCAGGAAAATGGTGCTGAAAATTTGAAATGCTAAATCTCCCCCAGATTTGCCGTGACAGAGATAGAATAGGAGACTTTCTAATGCGCAAAAGACCAAAACAATGTTGATGAGTATGTACTTTGCGTTCATATTTTATACCTTGCTTCTCGAATTCAAAATTTCAAGTAGTGCCTCACGAGCTTCTGGAACGAGCTTATTATTTAATCTTTTTTCAATTTCTGAATCAGACAAATTTTCAAATTTCTTGATGTATTGATTGAACAATTGCTTTGAATTTTCTTCAAGTTTGATATCATTTGATTTCCTTAATGTTTTGAGAAACGAACTTATATTTTTCTTTCTCAAAAGAACTAAAACAAGGAGTAAAACAAGTGAAAATAATTGCAACTTCGGTGTTCCTATTTTTCCAAAACTCAGACCAAAGAAAATGTTAAAGAAATAAAGGAATGATAACAGATGAAAACTGCCGATCGTCAATAATACAATAAGACCAGGTAGAAGAAATTTGGGTTTCGCGAATGATATGAAGGCAAGCACAAGGAGTCCAGCTGCTGCGATGTAAAAATCC
>JBIIJN010000037.1:0-23821 GCA_044233745.1 Crocinitomicaceae bacterium | reverse complement strand
CAGTTCGCGCTTGTACTTTGTTTCCCGTGTAATCTATCATCAAAGGAGCTTCGGCAGCCTCTTCAAAGATTTTCACATCAACACCAAAGAATTTTCTGTACCACTTCCAAATCGTTTCTACATTAGGCACACCAACGCCCATTTGTTGAATTCCACAAATAATCTTTTCCATGCGTATTAAAATGTTTTTTGATTGTTTTTCACCATTCGCTTCAAAATTGGACTCGGACGGTAGCGATCTTCTCCGTATTCTTCAAAGAGTTCGTTGAGTTTTTGTAAGAGATTTTCTACGCCAAATTCTTCTGCCCATTGTAAAAGTCCTTTGGGGTAATTCACGCCTTTGGTCATGGCCAAGTCGATATCTGTTTTGGATGCAATATTTAAAAACAGTGCATCTGCCGCTTCATTCATCAACATCACCAAAATACGCTCGAAGATATATTTGCCCAGTATTTCGTCTTGCTTGGGTTCTGGTAAAGTCGATCCTTCGGCATAGTTGTAATAGCCGCGTCCCGATTTTTTACCATAAAAACCAGCTTCACTGTGTCGTTTTTGGGTCAAAGAAGGTTTGTAGCGCGGGTCGTAATAGAAGGCTGCAAAAACACTTTCAGTAACAGCATAATTGACATCGTTTCCGATATAATCCATCAAGGTGAATGGTCCCATTTTGAAGCCCCCGAAATGCGTCATAGCCCAGTCTATTGTTGCAAAATCTGCCAAACCTTCTTCATAAATTCTCAATGCTTCGCCGTAAAAAGGTCGAGCAATGCGATTCACAATAAATCCGGGCGTGTCTTTCGTATGAACTGTTACTTTTTTCCATCCATCAATGAGATTTTTAGCCCATTCAACAGTTCGTTCTGATGTTTGCACGGCAGGTATAATTTCCACCAATGGCATCAAGGGCGCTGGATTGAAAAAATGAATTCCAACAATGCGACTCGGATTATTAAGCGCAGCTCCAATGGAAGCAATAGATAAGGATGATGTGTTACTTGCTAAAATCGTTGTGTTAGAAACAATGCTCTCTAAATTTTTGAAAACCAGCTTTTTAACATTGATATCTTCAACAATAGCTTCAATCACGAGTTGACAATCACTAAAATCGTTTGTGGTATTCGAGAACTGAATGCGACCTATCAAGTCAGCTTTATCTTCAAAAGTCATTTTACCTTTTTCCACCAATTTATCAAGGGTTTGATTCAGCTTTTGGTGGGCCGTTTTCAATTGGGCTTCATTGATTTCAACAAGTACAACATAGTGTCCATTTTGTGCTGCCACCTGAGCGATTCCACTTCCCATCGTTCCTGCTCCTAATACTCCAATTTTCCACATGTTTAGTTCGTTTTTTAGTGCCGCGAATTTAAAAAGAAAATGGTATTCAAACGCCCAACATCATACATCGTGCACTTCCGCCTCCAATTTTTTCAATAGTTGGAATGGAAACAGGGATGATTCTCGATTTTGTGTTAATTTCATTGCGTGTTTCTTCTGAAAATGATTGATACGCTGTGGTGCTCATTACCAAACAGGACTTGCCATATTTATCGTTGATTTCAAGACAGTTAGCGGCAAATTGATTCATTTGTTGAAAGCTGATTTCTACTAGAAATACACCCTTTTCCTTTAATTTATTCAATACCATGGCGCGTTCAATAGGATTAGAAATACTATCCGAGCAGATTACAATAATTTGATTTCCAATGGATAACAACACATTGGTGTGATAAATAGCATGTCCATTCAAGTCGTGAGCTTCGAAACTGATGGGTGTGAAAGCCAATTGTTTACAGAGATATTCAAAAGCTTCTACATCAGATCGACTTGATATGGCGCAATATGCTGTCTTGTTATTGTGGTCGAAAATGATTGAACCGGTTCCCTCTAAAAACTGTTTGGTATTTTCAAAATGAGTTATGTCGAGCAAATTTTCAGGATTGAATTCAGGTACAAGCTCAAACACATCCATGCGTCGCTCTAGGCGTCTGTTTAGCGCTTCCATTGGATATAAAACGGAACGACCGTCTGGATGAAATGAAATCCAATTGTTTGGGAAAATTGCATCAGGTTTGATGGGGGCGATAGTATCCTCTAAAACCAAAACTTCAATATCGTTTTTGCGCAGGGTTTCAACCATCGAGTCAAACTCAGCCAAAGCCAGTTCGTTGGCGCGCTCAAGAGCAATGGATTGTTGAAATTTATTGGATTCAGCTGTTTCCACATTAAAACCGAAATGGGCTGGACGAACCATGATGATGCGTTCTGGGTTATTCATAAAAATTATATTTGTGCAATCAATTTCGTTATGCAAAAGTACTTTATTTATCTCGGTTTGACCTACGGATTAGTGTCGTTCAATCTTTTTTCCAAGAATGATGAGGCTGTTATTACCACATTTCTAGGGCATTCTCAAAGCTATGAATCTGATAGCGAGAATAGTTTGGGAAATCAAACACTTGCTCCAGACACCCTTGAACTGCGTTTAATATCGCTTGGCTTGATCGATGTTCAAAGTATCAATCCTCATATCAAGGTGGATTTGAAATACAGCACTGAAGATAACTTCATGAAAACCAATGTCTATGGTTCTTTAAACCGGGCTTATTTGCAGCAAAAACCAGCTGAAATGTTAAGCAGGGCACAAGAGTTTTTAAGCGACAGAGATAGCAATTTGTATTTATTGGTTTATGATGCTGTTCGTCCTGTTTGGGTACAATGGAAAATGTGGAATTTATTGGATTCAATTCCTATTGCGAAGCGCGGCAAATTTGTTTCTAATCCCAAAAACAAATCTGTACACAACTATGGTGCTGCGGTCGATTTAACTATTTGTGATGCAGCAGGAAATCCATTGGATATGGGCGCGGGATTTGATGACCCAAGGCCGATTGCCTACCCGAGCAAAGAAGCTTATTATCTTTCAACTGGATTTTTAACGCAAGAACAAGTGAACAACAGAAAATTACTAAGAGAAGTAATGAAAAAAGCTGGATTCAGAAATCTAGATACGGAGTGGTGGCACTTCAACGCAATGTCGCGTGATGAAGCAAAAAGAAAATATACCGCAGTTCCTTAAGCAAATATATTGAAGAGCAAAACGGCTAAATCAACCAAAACAGTAACGACCATTGCATTTAGAATAGAACGCAACGACAAGCCAGCCAAAAGAATAGTTACTGTAACCATAAGTGGAACGATAAGCAATGTCAATTGAATCCAGCTGTCGTAAGCGCCTTGACTAACAGTGATGCCACCAAGACATCCTGTAATTAAGATTACTATTGAAACTGTTCCAAATCTGTTGTTTTCCATATTCGGGATGAGTTTATCCCAAAAACTTGGTACGTGTTGTGCTTCCATTGTGTCGTTTGTTTTAACGGCACAAATATATAAATTTTAAACAATCCGATTTCGAGTGAAATAAAAACATTGGACTGTTAATAATTAGGAAGAAATCCAAAACCCATGTTTGTCATTTATCAGGGATATATTTACACCTATTCAAGTCCATGAAATTCCTTTAATCGTGTTGCAAAAAAGGTCATTTATGAAAATTTAAGTTTTTTGTTTGCTTAGAATTTTTGTGCGCATAAGTCTGTGCTTATTTTTGACCAGAAATTAAAAATCAGCATCATGAAATTTAAAAATGTACTATCAATTATCGCAATAGGAGCGTTCGCTTTTTCTTGTGCGACCATTAGGCCAGGGCAGGTGGGCGTAAAACAAAGATTTGGTAAGTTGAGCGAAAACACCAAATCTCAGGGTTTAATGTTTTACAATCCATTTGTATCCAAAGTAATTCGTGTACCAACCAGAACCATCAACAGAGAGTTAACGATGAATTTGCCATCAAAAGAGGGTTTAACTATTGCATCAGACGTTTCAATCCTTTACCGTATAGAAGCAGTCAAAGTAACTGACGTTCTTAGAGAAATTGGATTAAATTACGACCAGATTGTTACGAGCGTATTTCGTTCAGCGGCTGCAGATATCTGTTCTCAGTTTTTTGCAAAAGATATGCACAGTGGCGAACGTCGGGTTATCGAAAATCAAATTCGCGATTTAATGAACGAAAGATTGAGTCCAAAAGGATTCACCATCGAAGCTGTTCTATTGAAAAGCATAACGCTTCCAAAGGGATTGACCAATTCAATTGAGCAAAAACTGGAAGCAGAGCAAGATGCATTGCGCATGCAGTTTATATTGGACCAACAACGTAAGGAAGCTGAGCGTCAGGTGATTGCAGCAAATGCCAAGCGCGAGGTTGCTATTATTGATGCTCAAGCCAAAGCAGAAGTTATTCGTATTGAAGCGGAAGCACAGCAAAAAGCCAATGAACTACTCAATTCTTCGTTGACGCCAAGTGTATTAAAAATGAAACAAATTGAGGCGATGCTGGCGTTGGCCTCTTCTCCTAACGCAAAAACAATTTTTATGGATCCGAAGAATCCATTCACCAATATGTTGGACATGAAGTAAAGAGCCTTTTTCAGTTAAACAGAAAGTCCGCATCTCATTTTTTTGAGGTGCGGATTTTTTTTGAATTTCTAAGATTCGCTTCAAGTAAATGAATATCGTAGAATTCAAGTCGTTTAATTGCAATGGAATTTTTTTTAAAAAAGGAATCGCTGTAATTAATTGATTTTTATGTGGATACGGGGAGTAGCCGTTACCTAACGGTTAATAACCGTTACTTAACCGTTAATAGACGACTTGTTTTGAGCCAATTAATTCCGAAGAACTACCGTCAAAATTTAGAAAAATGAAGCGTATTTCGTATTAAGCAAAAAGCGCCTTCACCACTTGTTGAATTTTGCTGCAAGCCACTACTTCAATGTTAAGATTTTCGCGCAATTTGTCTAAGCCTTTGTTTTGTGCGGAAATGATAATTTTAGTGAATCCTAACTTTTCTGCCTCATAAACGCGCTGCTCAATTCTATTAACAGGTCTGATTTCGCCACTCAAACCCACTTCGGCAGCCAAACAAATGGATTTTTCAATGGGTATATCTGCGTTTGACGACAATATAGCAGCTACAACGGCCAAATCTGTGGCAGGGTCAACCACTTTGATTCCACCAGCGATATTCAAAAACACGTCTTTAACTCCCAATCGGAAACCACAACGTTTTTCGAGTACAGCCAAAAGCATGTTCAAACGTCTGAGGTCAAATCCTGTTGAACTTCTTTGGGGAGTGCCATAAGCAGCTGTTGAAACCAAAGCTTGTACTTCAATTAATAATGGGCGAATGCCTTCTATGGTTGCCGCAATTGCAACACCACTCAATGCGTCTGGATTGTTACCAATTAATATTTCACTAGGATTCAAAACAGGTCGCAAGCCAGATGACAACATTTCATAAATGCCAATTTCATGCGTGGAACCAAATCTGTTTTTAACTGTTCGTAACAATCTGTAAACGTGGTTTCTATCACCTTCAAAGTGAAGCACAACATCAACCATGTGTTCCAAAACTTTTGGTCCAGCCAAACTGCCATCTTTGGTGATGTGACCCACTACAAAAATCGGAATTTGGCTGTCTTTTGCAAATCGAAGAAAAGCAGCTGTACATTCTTTGATTTGAGAAATGCTACCTGGTGTTGATTCAATTTCTTCAGAATAAAGTGTTTGAATGGAGTCGATAATCAGAATTTCTGGTTTCACGATTTCAATCTGATCGAAGATGCGCTGCATGCAAGTTTCTGTGAGGATAAAGCAGTTTTGGTTGTTGATGCCAATTCTTTCTGCGCGCATTTTAATCTGCTGCTCACTTTCTTCTCCCGATATATAAAGAACCTTACTTCCAGTATTTACTGCAAATTGGAGTAACAAAGTCGATTTTCCAATGCCGGGTTCACCACCGAAAAGCATCAAAGAGCCGGGAACAATTCCACCACCCAAAACACGGTTCAGTTCAAGGTCTCCTGAATCCACGCGCATTTGGTCGGCCATGGAAATATCTTGCATCAAACGCGGTTCGTTTTTCACGGCTTTATTGGCTGAAAAAGCAACTGTTGAGCTCTTGGTGCTCACAATTTTTTCCTCAACAAAGGTATTCCACGCGTTGCATGAAGGACATTTCCCCAACCATTTTGGGGCTTCGTGTCCACATTCTTGACAGAAAAAAGCTGATTTTGTTTTGGCCATTTGAACTAAAGAATTTGAATTGCGAATTTAGAAACAATAGGCTTTCCAATTTCAACTATCTTTGCTCGGCTTAATTTTTCGCCAAAATTGCAATGATTCTACTCACAGGAGCCACAGGTTTATTAGGCATGCATGTCCTTTATGATTTGACTGAAGCGGGTCATCAGGTTCGGGCGTTGTATCGCAATGACTTGAGAATTAGCCGGGTGAAGCGCTTGTTTGCGTATTACAATACCGAAAACAACGAAAATCTATGGGCAAGAATCGAATGGTTCCAAGCGGAATTGGATGATTTGGTGGCTTTGGAGGACGCCTTTAAAAACATTGATGTTGTTATTCACTGCGCTGCCATGGTTTCTTTTCGGAACGATGATTTCAAGAAGCTCGTTCAAATCAATCGCTTTGGTACGGCCAATATGGTGAATTTGGCTTTGAAACATAAAGTCCGTTGGTTCTGTCATGCGAGTTCAACTGCCGCTGTTGGCAAAGCCCCTGAGCGCGACAATTTAAATATCACCGAAAAATCTAAATGGCTCGAAGATGTTGAAGTGAGCGGCTATGCGATGTCTAAATATCTTGCTGAAAAGGAGGTGTGGCGCGGCATTGAAGAGGGCTTGCCTGCTGCAATGGTCAATCCCTGTGTTATTTTTGGTCCAGGCGATTGGGATGAATCTTCACTGACCATCTTTCGAGCGGTTCACCGAGGATTGAAATTTTATGCACCCGGATCTAATGCCTTTGTTGATGTGCGGGATATCGCCAAACGCATTTTGTTTTTGATGGAAGAACCTAATGTGAACGAACGCTATCTTATCGTTGGGGAGAATTTGACTTTTAAGCGCATGACCACAGCTATTGCGGCACGTTTGGGTAAAAAGGCGCCCAACATTGCCGTGCCCGAATGGATGATGGGCTTGGCTTGGCGCTTGGCTGCGGTTTTTAGTTTCATTACCCGAAAACCAACTGCTTTGACAAAAGATGCTGCAAAAAGCGCCTTCAGCAACACGTCTTATTCAACTGCCAAAATGGATACCATATATCCTCATAAGTATATTTCTTTAGACAATTGCATCGACAATGTTGTGCGTTATCAAGAATTTCAACGCGAACAAAAGCAGTAGTAAACAGTTATTTCATAAATATTTATCATCATGTCAAAAAACAACACTTGGTTTGTAACTGGGGCTTCTAAAGGCTTCGGACTGCTTTTGGTTCAACAACTTTTAGAAAACGGAAATCGGGTAGTGGCTACATCTCGAAATATAGATGCCTTCAATGAATTGGCTGCACAATTTGGGGAACAATTTCTTCCTTTATCCGTGCAAATCACCGATGAAGTTGATGTGAATCTCGCAATGAAGAAGGCCATCCAACATTTCGGCACCATTGATGTACTTGTGAATAACGCGGGTTATGGTCTTTTTGGCACTATGGAAGAGTTGAGCATGACAGAGATCCGCGACATGTTTGATGTTAATGTTTTTGGTGTTATGCATGTTTCGAAGGCTATTTTGCCTCATTTTCGTGAGAAAAAGAGTGGTACTATTCTGAATATTGCATCAATTGCAGGGAGTTACACAGCGGTTTCATTGGGATTGTATAGTGCAACAAAGGCAGCAGTGATTCAATTCACCGAAGCGCTTAAAATGGAAGTCGAAGAGTTTGGTATTCGTGTTTCAGCGGTTTGCCCGGGTGGATTCAGAACCGATTTCTTAGACAGCAGCTCTATGCAAACAGCGCAAAACCCAATCGACGATTACACGGCTGTGCGCAACACAATCGCCAGATATTCAAGTTTGAATAAAATGCAGGGCGGTGACCCAGACAAATTCCCAAAGTTTATCATGGATTTGACCGAATTGGAGGTGCTCCCATCCAGAATTTATGTAGGTTCGGATGCGCTACGTACAATAGCCCGTCGTTTGGGTGAAATATCACAAAGCGTTGATGAACATCGCGATATGAGTAGTTCTACGGACTTTGATGTATAGGGAATGCTTAGTCAAACAATAATTTTCTCAGTTCGTCGCGCTTGCTTTTGATATCTAATAGAGATTCGCGGCGGTTGAACATCAGCAGGAAATAATTCCATTTGAAGGAAACATGCGTGTAATACTTGTAAATGTAATAAGCCAATAATCCGCTGATCGGTAAACTAGCGTAATATATAATTTTCCCCCACCAAGGAATGTGAACAAACTGGTGCAACAATACAATAAAACCAATGTATGTCAGGGGATAGAGTAGAATGCCAATTAATACAGCCAAAGGCGCATAATATTCCACTTCTTTGGTGTTGCGCAGAATAAGTTTGTCGGTGAGTTGATATTGCAATCCATTGTGGAGAAAGCCATATAAAAACACGGGAAAAGCGATAAAAAGTCCGATGATAGAAAATAGAATCTGACGCAAAAACATCACAGATCGAAACCTTCTATCAGCAAAATCGGCACGGATGGCTACTTTTTCGCTTTTCCATTTGATTTCATAGGCCAATTTGATTAATTCTTGGTATTTCAAAGGATCACTAACCCGAATTTTTGTCAATGCATTTTTCAACTCCGTTAGGAAACCAAAATCATCTTTTTCTTTAAGTAAGTACTTGGACGCCAGAATTTCACGTAATACATCAAACAACTTATCCTCTTGTTCATCATGTGAAGTGATTAACAATTCTTCCAAACGCAATCGAAAAATTTTAGTCAAATCACGTGAAGTATTCACAAAATCAGCGCGGTATGCATCCAAAAAATCAGAAGCCAAAATCGGGGCGCCAACACTCACCAAAATACTGCTTTGGAAACGTTCTGCATCGCTATAATTGATGCCCACAGGAATGATCACAATTCCCATTTTTCCATCGTATTTTTTCTCAAAATCCAGCGCAATTCTGGCAGCTCCAGTTTTCAATTGTCGCAACACGCGCTCTTTAAAACTCGAGCCTTCAGGGAAAATAAGAATCCGCTTGCCTTGTTCCAGTACTTTGAAACATGCCTCGAATGAATCCGTATTTTGAACACCTTCAATTTTGCCTTCTCCCGGTCGATTGATTGGAATCATGTGCATTTTTTGCAGCATCCAGAGTTTCAATTTTGTATTGAAAAGTGTGGCTTTGGCTAGAAAATATACTTCTTGTCGGCTCATATATCCCAATAAAAGCGCATCCATCAAGGTGTTGGGATGATTTGAGATGATGATACTCGGCCCGGTTGTTTGTAAATTATGGATATTGCGAATATCTATTCGTTTGTAGTAGATGCGCAGTGCAATCCCAATAATGAATCTTGTAATTTGGTATAGCATAATAGAGATGGTAAAATTAGGAAGTAATTGATTCAACAAACGAATTGAAATATTTAGTCTTTTATTTCATAATTTTGTAATACAAATCGCAGTATAAAATCCTTATTTTAAGAAATTTTATTTTTACATTTGAAATAGTGTTTTTTATTAAATGAAAAACAATATGACTTCAAAAAACCGTTTGGCATTGTGTTTAACTCGTTACAGTTTCAATATAAGAAAGGGACTGGACTATGTTGATATAGCTATCCCGACCATTGGAAAGAACGATGTGCAGGTGCAAATTGTAGCTGCGGGCTTAAATCCAATTGATTATAAAATGGTATATGGTATGGCGCTTCCTATATTTAGTCCGAAGCGTCCCTTTCCAATAGCTTATGACTTTTCTGGAATTATTATAGGTAAAGGGGATAACGTTGTTAAATTTAATCCTGGTGACCGGATATATGGGAAAGTTCCATGGCATCAAATCGGGACAATTACAAGCACAACCAGCGTTAACGAACAGATGATAGGTTTGGCTCCAAAAACAATTTCTTTAATTGATGCCGCAGCAATGCCATTGGTGGCTTGCACAGCAATGGAAGCTTTTGAATATGCGAAACCTCAATTGGGAGCAAAAGTCTTGATTATTGGCGGTTCTGGAGGATTGGGAACGTTTTTGATTCAATACGCAAAATTCAAAGGTTGTAAGGTAACGGCTACAGCGAGTCCAAAAAACGTAGATTTTGTGAAAACTTTATCGCCGGACGAGATTGTTGATTATACAAACAAGCTTGTGATGAATCGATTGAGAAATTTTGATGTTGTTTTTGATACTGTTGGTGGTTCGTATCCTTGGAGATCTGTCTCGTGGGTGAAAAGAGGCGGGAAAATTATCACCCTAGCTGGGCATCACGACCAAGAAACCTTGAAGCAAATTGATTTCTCAAAGTTGCTCAGAATTGCGTTCTATATTAAAGGTATTCCTTTGATGGCTAGAATGAACAAGAGATCCATAAAGTATAAACATGTTTGGAGCACACCTCATGCTGATCGTTTGAATCAATTGACTGAACTCATCGACGATGGTATTATTGAACCAGTCATTGACCGTATTTATCCATTTGAAAAAGCCATTGATGCATTGGAATATCTAGAAACCAAAAGGGCTCGAGGTAAAGTTATTGTTCAAATTCTAGAACTTAAAGATGCCTATGAATAAGTCGATAAACACACACGATATTGTGATCATTGGCGGTGGACTTGCGGCGACTTTTTTTGCCTTAAATTGCAAGAGATCTAACCCAGATTTGAAGATTTGCATTATAGAAAACAGTGAAGTCTTTCCAATGAAGATAGGGGAGTCACTTGTGGATATGACAGCTCTTTTTGTCGAAAAAATGGGTTTATCGCACTTGCTGCAAGGCCATGTTAAGAAAAGCGGAATCCGTTTTTTGTTCAATGAAAGCAATAGCGAAAATCCCCATGACCAATGTGAATTTGCAAGCCCAACTTTTGTAGGTCATATACACTCTTATCATCTGAATCGACAAAAGTTTGATCAAGACTTGTTGGATGAAGTTGCAACTTTGGGTGTGGAAATTTTGAGACCCGCTAAGATTATTGATTTAAAAGCGTCTGTTTTTTATAATCAAATTCATGTGGAAACGGCTCAAGATATTCTTAAATTGTCATCTAAATGGGTTGTTGATGCTTCTGGAAGGGCTCGATTCGTTCCAAAGTTTCTTAACTGGAAAGACAAAAAAATTAATTTACATACAGAAGCCATAATGGCTCATTTCACAGGGATAGCCGATCAAAAAATATGGGATACTTCGAATAATTCTTTTTGGGACGAATATGCTATTTCACCGAGAAAATTCAGCACAACTCACTTCATGCGCGAAAATAAATGGTGGTGGATCATACGATTAAACGACGAACTTACAAGTATTGGAGTGGTGTTGAATAGTCAAGCTATCCAAATAGAGAATCCAGTAGCTTTTTTTCAAAATGAGCTTAATACAGATCCTCAAATGCGTCAATTGGTGTCCGGTGCAAAAATCGGGGAGATCCGTCACATTGAAAAATTGCCCTATGTTTCTGAGCAACTATACAGCAAGGGAATAGCTTTGATTGGAGAAAGTGGTGCTTTTATTGATCCGCTTATCAGTCCTGGGTTGGAATTGATTGGTCAACAATCGCTTTGGTTATCTCAATTAATCTGTCAGAATGTTCATTCAGATATTTGGTCGGATAAGAACTGGAAGCACTATGAAAGACAATTCATGAAAAGCTATGAATGTCGCCTCAAGATTTATGAGTCTGCATATCCGCTCATGGGTTCTTTCGATATTTTCTCAGCTTGGTTGATGCAAGGAAATGTGCTCTATTTCGGCAAATTGGTATTTCCATCCGTGATGTTTTCAAATAGAATCAGAAAGCCATTGCAATTCAATTTTTTGGAGCGTTTGGCTTTTAATTATTTTAGAGCACGATATCAAGGCATTTATGATAAACGTAAAAGAAACCCGAACAGAAAGCGTCCGAAAGGGCTAATTCGATATTCTGGCGTACGTGTTCCCAAAGATTGGCGTTTTCCTTTTATTCCTTTGGTTTTGATGGGCAAGGCCTTAATGGCCTATTTGCGAATCGAATTAAAGCATTGATTTTGAGCTACTTTTCAACAAGTAAAAAACATGAACGTAATAAAAATGGCGGCGATGATACCAATAATATCTGCGAATAAACCTGCTCCTGCTGCGTAACGGATTTTTTTAATTTGAACAGAACCAAAGTAAACAGATAAGATATAGAATGTGGTTTCTGTTGAGCCTTGGAATACCGAGGCCAAGCGACCTGCAAACGAATCAGGACCCAAACCATCTTGATTGAAAACATCGACCATCATTCCTCTTGCGCCACCTCCACTAAACGGTTTCAAAATTGCGGTGGGTAGGGCATCGGCGATTTGCATACATTCCACACCAAAAGCTTGAAGCGCATACCGAACGCCATCCATCACACCACCCATGGCGCCAGAAGCTCGAAATACGGCAACTGCTGCTAAAATAGCTATGAGATATGGAATGATTTTTATAGCCACTTCAAAACCACCTTTCGCTCCGTCTATAAACGATTCGTAAACATTGATTTTTGAGCGAACCGCCAATAAAATAAAGGATATAATCACTGAAAACAATAAGAAGTTGCCTAAAAATTTACTGATAAAATCGATTTTTTCGGGATAGGTAAACAAGGTGAAAACCAAAGCGCCAATAAGCAAGGATAGCCCACCAAGATAAGCCAAAATTACGCCGTTCAAAAGATTGATGCGCTGGCGAATGGACACAAAAAGCAATCCAGCAATCGTTGAACAATAGGTTGCCAATAAAATAGGAAGAAAAATCTCAGTTGGATTCGCTGAATTGCTCAGCAATCGATACGAAATGATAGACACGGGAATTAAGGTTAAACCAGAAGTGTTCAACACCAAGAACATAATCTGAGCATTGGAGGCTGTTTCCTTATCTGGATTTAATTCCTGCAATTGGCCCATAGCTTTGAGACCTATTGGCGTGGCGGCATTATCCAAACCAAGCATGTTGGCGGAATAATTCATCATTATGGTGCCGAAAACTGGGTGTTCTTTTGGGATTTCTGGGAAAAGTCGCGTAAACAGTGGGGCTACCATTTTAGACAAATAGTGTACCGCACCTCCATCTTCACCAATTTTCATGATGCCCATCCAAAGTGCCAAAATTCCTGTCAGACCTATAGAAAGCTCAAACCCGGTGACCGTGCTTTCGAATAAGGCTTTAACAATGCGGTCGAATACATCCCAATCGGCATAACCAAATGCCTTAAAAGATGCCGTGATAAAAGCAATGAGAAAAAAGCCAATCCAAATTCTATTCAAAAGCATGTGCTAAGCATTAAAGAGTTTAACCAATTTGCAAAAATTTTCGAGCAACAATTCTCCAGCTTTTCCCGAAACCTCTGGATGAAACTGAACTCCAAAAAAAGGCAGGGATTTGTGGTGCATCGCCTCGTTTACCGTAAAATCGGAAGTAGCAGTCAATTCAAAACCAAGGGCAACAGAAATACTTTCGCAATGGTCTTCCTGCATTTCCACTGGGTTTTTCAAATCATCAAATAGGGGATTGTGTGCAATCACTTCAATCCACTGCATACCTCGGTCTTCGCGCTGCAAAGAAACACTAGCTCCGAAAAGCAAACCTAAGAGTTGGTGACCAAAACAAATGCCCAAAATCGGTTTGTTGTATTCTTTCACCCATTGAAAATCTGAAATGTATTTGCTGTTGTCGATTTGAGAGAGTAAAATTGGAGCCCCAGAAAATACAATTGCGCTGTATTTTTTAAGCGTTTTTTCATCGAAATCGTAGTAGCCAATTCTTTCTACAGATGCAAATTTCATAAGAATATCTTCTATGAGCGGTGCTTTGCTACTTCCAAAATCGATCAACAATATCATACTGGCAATTCTCCTAAACCTTGTCTAATTATTTCTACTTGACCACCAATGCAACTCACAACGGTTGAACCATACAATTTCCCTAATCCACCATCAACAATGGCATCTACTTTATCCTCATAGTCTTCCAAAATTTCACTCGCGTCAATGTAGTATTCCAAGATATCGTCGTTCTCATCGTAGAGAGAAGTTGTAGCCATTGGAACGCCAAGTGCTTTTACAATGTCCATGGCAATTGGGTTGTCAGGAATTCTTATCCCTACCTCTTTTTTGTTGGAATCGAATAATTTAGGCAGCGCATTGGTGGCCTCCATAATGAAAGTAAAAGGTCCCGGTAAAGCGCGATTCAACAATTTAAAAATCGGGCGGTCGAATTGCTTCACATATTCTGATAGGTTGCTCATGCTGTCAAAAACCAAAGCGAAATTGGCTTTATTGAGTTTGATTCCTTTCAATTGAGCCATTGTATTGAGTGCTTTTTTGCTTGTCAATTTGCAACCCAATGCATACACGGTATCTGTGGGGTAAATAATCACACCATCCTTATTCAGAATATCGACAACTTCTTGAATTTGTCGCTGATTGATATTGTCAGGATTGATGCTGATAAACATGTTCTGTTTTTTTATTTGTTACCTTTCGCGTGGTCGGCTAAAAACTGAGCCAAACCTTTGTCTGTTAATGGATGATTCAATAGAGCCAAAATCGCACTCAAGGGAGCCGTAATCACATCTGCTCCAATCTCTCCACATTTGATGATGTGTATAGGGTTGCGGATTGATGCGGCCAAAATTTCTGTTTCAAAGAGATAGTTGTTGTAAATGCCACGAATTTGGTCGATTAAGTCGATGCCGTCAAAAGAAATGTCATCCAAACGACCCACAAATGGTGATATATATGAAGCTCCTGCTTTGGCAGCCAAGATAGCCTGACCAGCTGAGAAAACAAGCGTACAATTGGTTCGAATACCTTTTCCGCTAAAATAAGAAATCGCTTTGATGCCATCTTTAATCATAGGAACTTTTACCACAATATTGGGATGCAAATCGGCCAACATTTCACCTTCTTTGATGATTCCAGCATAATCTGTGGCAATTACTTCAGCAGAAACATCGCCATCTACAATGTTGCAAATATCTACGTAATGCTTGAGGATGTGACTGGTCCCCGCTATACCTTCTTTGGCCATCAAACTAGGATTAGTCGTTACGCCATCCAAAATACCCAAATCGTTGGCTTCGCTAATTTCGCTCAAATTAGCAGTGTCAATAAAAAACTTCATGATTTCAATTTTATGGAACCAAAAGTAAACAGTTAACACCGTCAGAATTGAAAGACTTCATTTAAGTTATTAAAAGGCAGTGTTAATAGCTCGCTTATCGAATCACATTCACGTGACCAATCCACTCCTTTTCTTCATTAGAAAAAGCCTCAAGTGCTTTAATTTTCCAGACATAGGTGCCAAAAGGAACGGGTAAACCTTCGTAGCTTGCGTCCCAAGTAAAAAATGGATCATTCGATTCAAAGATCAACTCTCCCCAACGGTTAAAAATTTCTACCGTAAATGTTGAAGGAATAATTCCATCTATATAAATCGACCAAACTTCATTTTTATAATCACCGTTTGGGGTATAGGTGTTTGGTACATAAATAATTACCTCTGGACTAACAATTACAATTACCGAAAATGAATCGATACAGCCATCAGATGAAATAGCATAAAGCGTAACGGGATATGAACCGACTTGAAACTCTGGAAAATTGAAAGCAGGATTCAATTGATTCGAAGTGGTTTGGCTACCATTGATGTCAAAAATCCATTGGTACTGCGAAGCTCCTGTAGAAAGATTGATAAACTGGGCAGCTGTATTGAAAATCGTGAGTTCCGTAGGTGCGTATTCAAAATAGGCATTTGGCTGTGGGAAAACACAAATTAAGTCGGTAAGGGTAGTGTCTGAAACGCATCCAAATTCATTCGACACACTGAAAATAGGGGAGTAGCAACCCGCATTTGTGTAGATGTGGTCAATGGGAAGACAAGTATTTGAAACACCACCATCACCAAAATTCCATTGACAATTGGTACCGTCGATAAATTCTCCAAACAAAGTATAAACTACTGGAGGACAAGCTTCAATAGGATCCAAATTCACAGAAATGGATGGCAAGGGCGCAATGTAAATCAAACGCGTGGTGCTATTGAAACAACCAATATTGTCAGTGTATTCTAAGTAGATCTCATGAACACCTACTCCCAATTCAGATGGCACAATGATGTTTCCAGCTATTCCATTGATTAAAATTGTGCCCCCAGAAGCGGGAATTGTATTGATTGGAAATGGCGCTGCATTCAGACATACATATGCCGGTGTAAGAATTTGAACAATGGGCAAAGGCGTAGCTTCAACATTGAAATTGAGCGTATCTGTGCAGCCATTTTGATCGATATAGATGTATTCCAACGGATATAAGCCTGCCGAGTTTTGGCTTGGGAAAAATTGATTTCCACTCACAGATTGTCCATACAAAATACCATCGGCAGGGGTGAATTCAAAGTTCGTCACAGAATCTGTAATACAATATTGAGGTAAATTATTGACAACGCTCAATTCAGGTAGGGTAAATACGTTCACCGTTGCGTTATCTGAATTTTGACAACCATTTAAGTCTGTATAATCGAGTGTTATTAGGTGTGTACCAACTCCAGCATCTAATGCTAAAATTCCACTGTTGTTCTGTACACCAGGACCAGAAAAAACAACAGACCCACCAGTTGGAGAAACGGTATAATCTGTGAAAGGGTAAAATAAAGAATTCAAGCACAAGTCTGTAGTGATGTTGAAATCCACCACGGGCAAAGGATTTACATTGATGGTGTAATTTGCCGTGTTACTGCATCCGAAATTGTTGAAGGCAGTATAGGTAAAATCATGACTACCAGCTTCAAAAATTGCTGGATTGAAAGTTGTAATGGGATTGTTGTTGTTCGTAAAAACGCCACCAGGTGGATCAGCCGAGAGCACTTCAGCTGCATCGTCTATACAAAAGGCATTCGGTGTGCTAAATGTGATTTGAGGTAAAGGATTCACCACAATTTGAATGGTACTTGTGTTTGAACATCCATTAACGTCTGTGAAATTGTATGTTATTGTGTGAGTGCCAATGCCCGCTATCGCCGGATTGAAAGTCGTTCCCGAAATACCCGGGCCAGAAAGTGTGCCACCAACTGGATTCACAGTCATGTCAATCGGTTGAGCTGATACGCACAAAGGTTGAATGGCTGCAATATTCAAAACAGGTAGCGGATGAACAGTAACGACGGTTTGTGTGGTATTTGTGCAGCCACTTTGATCTGTAAATGTGTAGGTGAGTGTATGGTTGCCAAGACCTGCGGCGGCTGGATTAAAATTGTTTTGAACAACTCCGGGTCCAGAAAATACACCATCTTGGTTATTTATGGGCACTGGCGAATATCCACTGATTGGCGCTACTGGACTATTTATGCAAAATGAAGGAGTGAAATTGAAAGAAACAGGTGGCACATAATCCAATATGGTAACTGTGGCCGTTGAAACAATCCCATTGGCAGAAGTAACCGTAACAGTGTAAGTCCCAGCACATAATCCAATTGCAGTTTGCGTAGTTTGGTTTTCAAAATCGTCCCATAAATAGGTGTAGGGTGCATTTCCTGGAGCAGATGTTACGGTTGCTGTGCCCGTGCAAGTAGATACACTCGGGTCAAAACAAGGTGCATTGCAATTGGCATAAGTTCCTGCACCAACACCTGCCCAGTTGCCCCCATCTGGAATTCTGCGAATACTTTGACCAACATGTGTACCAGCTTCAGCTGTAGAGGCTTGAAACTTTAAGTTAGCAGGAATAGCATTGTAACTGGCCAAACTTTGCGCATTGTTGCAGCCTGGTCTTGATGCAATACATGGAGAGCCAGCCAAATCACCGATATTGCCCGGACCCCAACGCACGGCATCTTGGGGAACGCCCTGCGCATTATAAAACGCGAACCAACCACCAGCATTTGGAAACCATAGTCTATTGCCTGGGGTACCAACCACACATACCCCCGTCATATTGATTTCTGGAGGACAAATAATTTCTATCACATTTCCGCCATTGGCCACAAGATTGGCAAATGGAACGGGAGGTGCATCAATTCCTCTAACGACAACAAAACCTGCCGGGGGAACGATTACATTATCAGGGAGTCGAAATCCACCTGCGCCTTCAAAAGTGTAATTTCCTAAGTAATAACAGGAAATATCTACTGGATTACAAACATCAGGATTATAAAGCTCGATCCATTCTCCTCTGCCGCCATTGGGTCCAGGTCCCGACAAAGAGCCATCGCCAATGACTGGAGAAATCATCAATTCGTTAATTAGGATTGTTGGTCCTTGCCAATCGCATGGAAGCCCATTGCATGCAGTATTTACCGTAGATGTAACTGTGGCAACTTGCGCCCTAGATTGGAAATGAAAGGCAATGATACAACAAAGCAATAGGCTGGTTGAAAGTGAGCCAGTCCATGAAAATCGAATACCTATATGCTTGATTTGATGCTTCAAAGTTCAAAATGTAAAGCGAAGTTAATGGACTTCGTGTAAATAAGTTGTTTATTTCCACAAATATAACGTTTCACCAGCCATAAGGTTGTCTGCTGTTTTATTTTATTGGTTCTACCTCAACCATATTGGCTTCTGATTTGCGCATCGAAATTTTGGAATCTCCTACACTGAAAGCTATCGGATCGCCCATTGGAGCTTTGGAGTCGAAGGAAACCAGAGCGCCCACAACCAAACCTAACTCCATGATGCGCAGGCTATGTTGACCTTCGTGTATGGCAGTGATTACGGCAGTTTGTCTGGGATTTAATTCGCTCAATTTCATTATTCATGGATTTTACCGATGGCAAACATCAACGGCATCTTTTCAATTTTTTCAGGTAGATTTTCGAGCTCTGAAACAGGAAGGGTGCGCACGAATTCATTGTGATGCGTGAGATTTGCAGCCACACAAACCAAAGTGTTGGGCTCCAAAGTTTCAAACAAATCTTCTAGTACGTGCAAGTTGCGAAAAGGTGTGTCCATAAAAAGCTGTGTTTCGTTGCTCGATTTCACAAGTTTTTCGAAGTCTTTGAGCACGCGCTGGCGATCTTTTCTTTCCTTTGGCAAATAACCGTTGAATCGAAAGCGCTGACCATTGAATCCACTGGCCATAAGGCATAGTACAATTGATGATGGACCCACCATGGGGCTTGTATAGATGTTTTGTTCATGTGCCCATGCAGCAATTCTTGCTCCCGGGTCAGCAATGCCTGAGCAACCAGCATCAGACAATACAACTACATTTTCTCCTGCCTGCACATGATTTCTAATTTTCGAATAAGTTTCCTCTGGTTTGGCATGTTTACCCATTTCAAGAAACATACAGTCATCAATCGGGAACTCACGGTCCAATTTACGTAAATAGCGTCGTGCATTTTTGATGTTTTCGACCACAAAAAATCTACTTTGTATCAAAATGCTTCTGACGTCAGGTGGAATGCTGTGGTTGTAGTCCTCCGTGCCAAGAATATTGACGCCCATATAAATTTTACCTGCTTTCATGATTGCTTATTTTTAAGTTTTTCGGCAATTTTGATTGCACTTGTTCTTACAACTTCAAATGTATGTTCAAAATCTTTTTGTGCACCGTAATAAGGGTCTGGAACAAAATTAGGAACTAAAACTTCTGCATATTCTTGAAAGCGGTAGATTTTCGATGCATGCGCTTCGTTTTTGGCTAATTTTCGAAGGTCGGAGAAATTTTCATCGTCCATGGCGAAAATGACATCGAAAAGTTCAAAATCACTTGGCTTAAATTGTCTAGCTCGCAGGGTAGAAATATCGTGTCCAAAATTGGATGCGGTTCGAATCATTCGAGAATCTGGTGCTTTTCCAGTGTGATAGTTGGCCGTGCCTGCTGAATCAACCTGTACTTGTAATCCAATTTTTTGGCATGCATCACGAAAAAGTTCTTCGGCTATAGGCGAACGACAAATATTGCCCAAGCAAACCATCAAAACTTTCATGAATATGTGTTGATTTTCAGTTTATTGGATCGACAATTTTTTGTCCAATTCCTCCAAATACAATCTGAATTGTTTATCTGTTTCAGAAAGATTGTTTACCGTTCTACAAGCATGAAGCACGGTAGCATGGTCTTTTCCGCCACAATGTGAACCAATACTGGCCAAAGATGATTTGGTCATTTTTTTAGCAAAATACATCGCAATTTGACGGGCTTGAACCACTTCTCTTTTTCTGGTTTTAGATTTTAGCAATTCTATCGGCATATCGAAATAGTCGCAAACCACTTTTTGAATGTAGTCAATAGAGACTTCTCTTGCTTGATTCTTCACAAACTTATCAATCATGCTTTTAGCAAGTTCCAATGTGATTGCTTTTTTATTAAGCGATGCTTGTGCCAAAAGTGAATTCAACGCACCTTCAATTTCGCGTACGTTTGTATTGATACTGTAAGCCAAGTATTCAACAACCTCATAAGGAAGTTCTATACCGTTTCCAGCAGTCTTTTGTTTGATAATAGCAATTCGTGTCTCCAAATCAGGTGCTTGCAAATCTGCAGCCAATCCCCATTTGAAACGAGAAAGTAAACGTTGCTCCATACCTACCATTTCAACAGGCGGTTTATCGGAAGTTAAGATGATTTGCTTTCCGTTCTGGTGTAGATGGTTGAAAATGTGGAAGAAAACATCTTGGGTCTTTTCTTTGCTCGAGAAGAATTGAACATCATCGATAATCAACACGTCTATCATTTGATAAAAGTGAATAAAATCATTGGTAGTTCTGTTGCCCAAAGCATCGATAAACTGATGAGCAAACTTTTCCGAACCCACGTATAAGACAGTTTTGCTCGGATTTTTTTGCTTAATTTCAATACCAATGGCGTGTGCCAAGTGCGTTTTCCCTAAACCAACGCCACCATAAATAAATAATGGATTAAAAGCCGTTCCTCCAGGTTTGTTTGCCACAGCATAGCCTGCAGAGCGAGCCAAACGGTTGCAATCGCCTTCAATAAAATTTTCAAAGCTATAATCTGCTTTCAAATTGGATTCGATGTTCAATTTTTTTAGACCGGGAATCACAAAAGGATTGCGAATGGTTTTTTCAGATGCGTCAATCGGAACATTCACAGGATTGTTCTTCAAACTGCTTTTGTTGCTTGCGGGCAATTTTACCGTGTAGGGTGAGCTTTTCGAAGTATTTTGTTCCATAACAATATTGTATTCTAACTTTCCTTCAGCGCCTAGTTCTTTTTTAATCACCTTGCGCAGGATTGTTACGTAATGCTCTTCTAACCACTCATAGAAAAAATGAGAGGGTACCTGAATTGTTAAAACTGAATCTTCAAGTTTGATAGGTTTAATAGGCTCAAACCACGTTTTAAAAGCTTGAATTGGTAAATTATCTTTGATTACTCGCAAACAGTTTTCCCAAATAAGTACGTGTTGATCTCCCATAATAAATATCTCCTGTTTTAGTGTTTAAGTTCAATTTATGTGCCGATTCAATACATGATAAAATCGGACTGCAAATGTTCACAAAAAAAAGTTTATAAAAAAGTTTAAAATCCCTTGACTTTTAAAAAAGTTTTACTTCACAATGTCCTATGTTTGCATAATTTTCAGGGGAAGCATTTGAATGTGATTTATTCACAAGATTTCTCGCTACAAACCTTATTTTTGTAGTTCAAATGTGCACATTTTTTCTTCTAAACAACTTTATATGCAGATAAATTTTAGAAATCTTTCCGAAGTGCGGGTTCGATATGGCGAAACAGACCAAATGGGCTACTGTTATTATGGCAATTACGCGCAGTTTTGTGAGATTGGCAGGGTAGAAGCGCTTCGGTCGCTTGGATTGCCCTATAGCGCCTTGGAAGCACAAGGCATTATGTTACCTGTTACTAAATACGAAATTGAATTTCTCGCTCCAGCAAAATATGACGATTTGCTTCAAATCACAACACATTTGTATTTGCTCAAGGGGCCTCAGATTTATTTTGATTATCTCATTACTTGTGGTGCCCAAACGATAGCCAAAGCTACTACTTCACTTGTATTTGTGGATAAGTCTTCGATGAAGCCTATTCGCCCACCTCAATCATTTCTAGATTTGATACAAACATATTTGATACATTAAGTCGAACAACATGAAAATTGATTTTGCATTTATAGATGGCATTCGCATCAACACTTTTTTAAGACCACGTGAGGGAGAGGTTAAAATCGGCGAATCCATCACTTTTGCCCAAGAATCTATTGATTTGTCATTGGAGAATTTTCAAGGCGACTACGTTCTCATTGGTGTTGAAGAAGATATTGGTCCGCGGGCAAATCACGGACAGGGCGGGGCTATTTTTGCCTTCAAATCATTTTTGAATCGTTTTTTAAACATGCAAGTGAACCGTTTTATTGATGTGGATAAAATCATGATTTTGGGTCGGGTGAAAGCGGAAACCATGGAGTCGGGTTATGCCAAGCGACGCGAGAATGTGGCTGAACTAGACGCATTTTTAATAGACATACTTCAAAAAGTGTATCACTATAATAAAATTCCGGTGTTGGTTGGAGGCGGTCACAACAATGCGTATCCACTTATCGCCGCATATGCCAAATCCAAACAAAAACCCTTGGATGTAGTGAATTTAGATGCACATGCAGATTTTCGTCCTTTAGAAGGCAGACACAGTGGTAATTCATTTTCTTATGCCAAACATGAGCAATATCTCAATCAATATACCATTCATGGTTTGCACAAAGCCTATAACTCGGAATCGATGCTGAAAGAGATGGAAGAAAATGATGTTGCTTACACGGTTTTCGAAGATTATATCGATGGTATAAGAAATTTGAACGAGGATGCAATAGATTTTGCAAAAAAGCATCTTTCTGAACCTTTTGGCGTTGAATTAGATATGGATGCCATTGCGATGATGCCATCCAGTGCTTACACGCCTTCGGGTTGGACGGTAAATGACGCCCGAGCATGGTTGATAAACCTGACCAAGAATAAAAAACCAGCCTATTTGAATTTGACCGAAGGCGCCTGCGAATTGGATACATGGTCAGATTCTATTCTTGGAAAGTCCTTGGCTTATCTCGTTTATGACTTAATTAACAATAAGTTAGAAGACAAAAACTAAATAAAAGAAATGCAAACAAAGGCACAACAGTTTAAAGATGTGGTACTGAATTTTTTTCCGATTCAGTTGCTCTTTTTGCAGTTGCGCAAGAATCTGTTTGGTTTGGCGATATGGGCCTTACTTTTTGCCTATGTGGGTGGATTGTCGAGTAAGTTTGGGGTGCCTCAACTATTTCTTTCACCCGAATATATGGGGCGGGTTGATAATATTTCTTTTATGATTTTGGGCATCGGTTTGGGTGGATTTATTGCCGCGTACAATCTCTATTCTTACGTGCTTTTAGGTCCTCAAATTCCGTTTTTAGGCACTTGTAAGCGACCTTTGGTAGTTTTTTCAATGAATAATTTCATCGTGCCATTTGCGTTTCTGGCTTTCTATCTCACCAAAACATACCAGTTTCAAAGGGTTAATGAGTTGAAAGAGATTTACGACGTCGTTTTGGAGTTCGTGTATCTATTCATAGGTATGTTTATTTTCGTTTTTTTCTCCTTTCTCTACTTTTTCAAAACAAACAAAAACATTTTCAAACTTAGTGGTAAAATTCAAAGCGATTTTGAATCAGAATTCATGGCCAACCCTGTTAGTTCGGTGCTGCATCGCGATGAGTCGTGGTTCCAATCCTTCAGGAAATTGCGCTTTCAGAAACATTATTACATCACAGAGGGATTT